>CAZFUT010000132.1:0-2635 GCA_964522425.1 uncultured Oscillospiraceae bacterium | reverse complement strand
AGGTATCAAAACAGCTGCCGCCAATGCGGTTGACAAGGATGATCGAACCGAGTTTATTGCGATTAAAGTTGATCGGGATGAAGAGCAGGTTGGAAACGACCGGTTTGTTATCGGGAAATATTTGAAACTCCTCTGCGTTCAGCATATTTCCTGTCAGATTGGCTGGCGAGCTCCCGCGGATATTGTTGATTCGGTATTTCCCGGGCAGCTCAGGCGCATAAAGAATTTCCTGCTCCACCTGCGTGAACCCATAGAGCACCATCGTGTCGAACTGATCCACATCCGTCACCGTTCCGGCAATACAATAAGTCGCATTACAGGTTGTGCTTGCGAGCCTGGCAACTTTATGTAGGACGGGAAGAATTGAGACCTCATTCAAAAGGTTTAAGCAATCCCGGAAAAATTCCTCCATTCGCATGAAATTGTTTGACAACGATGATAAATCCATTTCAAATAATTTTACCTTGAAGAACGCTGGATTTCCGGTAAATTTCTCAAGAAATTTTGCGATTTTGGAGCCCATTTAATACTGATCGCGTATTCTTTGCAGCGCCGCGCCCGCAATTCGATAAGCGGGCGGATTAAGCTTATAATTAATTCGGCAAAAAACTGATATTTATCAATCCCGGACATGGTTTTAATGCAGCAGACGATTCATTTTAATTAAAGCGAGTTCGGGAGGTTAGGAAACAAATTTATGGCAAAAAGAAATTCAATCATTGAGGGAAGCCAGATAAACCTGAACGATTTCATCACCGATGTCACCCCCAGCCAGCGAATCGCGATGTTGATCGACGGCGACAATGCGCAGGCATCCCTGATTGACAAAATTCTGGCGGAAACAACCAAATACGGGATGATAACCATCCGTCGGATTTATGGAGATTGGACCACTTCCAATATGAATGGCTGGAAAGATGTGCTGCAGACGCATGCGATCCAACCGATCCAGCAATTCCGCTATACAATCGGCAAAAACGCCACCGACAGCGCGATGATCATCGATGCGATGGATATTTTTTATTCCGGAGCGGTGGATGCATTCTGTCTGGTTTCGAGCGACAGCGATTACACGCGGCTCGCCACCCGAATTCGCGAGCAGGGTATTTTCGTAATGGGAATCGGTAAGAAAACCACCCCGCGTGCATTTGTCAACGCCTGCGACCTGTTCGTTTATACCGAAAACCTGGTTCCAAAACCGGAATCCAAACAAAACAACAAACCGCGGCGCGGCAAAGCAGTTGAGTCTGCGCCTGCCGTTGAGACTGAAACGGTCTCCAATGATCCACTGCCATTATTACGCAATGCATTCGATCTGGCAGCCCGCGATAACGGCTGGGCATTTCTTGGCACGCTGGGACATCACTTACAACAACTTGACCCCGGTTTCGATTCCCGAACCTTTGGATATAAGCAGCTTTCCCTGATGATTCAGGCTTATCCGGACGAGATCGAAACCAAAGAGGTGAAAAGCAACGACGGGACAGCCACCATTTACGCACGTCTCAAGACATAGAAAGGACTATCATGAAAACATCCCCTCTCTCGAATTTCGTTGACAGGGTAAAAAACTCCGGTATCACCAATTGTGAAACCCTGGGGAAGAATGTTCACAGGCTGGCCCTGGTCGCTCTTTGGAAAACGGGACTGGGCAATATTTTGAATATCTCACCTAAAATGACCGGATCTCATATGGTGATTGATTTTCCGGAAACCGGCTATAAAATGCCACTCAGCTACACCGAGCAGGACAATGCAATTTACGGACTGGTCTCGGGTGAAGAAGTATTCCATACAGCAAAGCTGCTGGCTGCCAACCAGGTAGTACAAATCTGGATGAAAGATGGCTGGTTCAATGCCAACGCCGAGCTGTTATCGATCGGCGAGACCATCGATCGTCTGCGCGGCTCGCTGCCGAAAGATTTCTTCGGTTCCGTTGGGGCTTCTGTTCGCAACAGCGCTCAGGATCAGGATGTACGATTATTACGGATCAGCAAGATTTCCCCATTCACCGGACCTAAAGGACCGGGGCAATACTCCTGGGTGTGGTTCGCGCTTAGTGTGCATCTTTTTCTCTCGTTGCTTGCGCGACAAGCAAAAAGAAAATAGAACTATCAGCAAAGGATCATTAATTAATCTATGATGGGATACGGATATCAACCTCCTGCACCGCCAAAGAAAACCGGCAATTCACCCAGAACACTGACAATCCTGCTTCTGGCAATTTTAGGCGGTTTTCTTGGCGCGTTTGTATTTAATAAATATTTTGGAACGCCTGCATCAAATGAAAATACTGTCGAAAATCAGGAAGTGACCGCTTTAAGAGCGACAGTGACTGCGCTGGAAGAACAACAGCGTTCAGAACCCGTCAACTCCTCCGAACTCGACATTTCCCATGTCAATATCGAATCCGCGATCACACGGGTCGTGGAAGAAGTCGGACCGGCAGTGGTAACGATCACCGCTGAGGTTCCGGTGACCAATTCTTTTTACTGGTTCCCAACCACCCAGAATTCAGCCAGCGTTGGCAGTGGTGTGATTATCAGCGATCAGGGGTACATCCTGACCAATAACCATGTAGTCGAAGGATCCACCAGTTTAACAGTTGAGTTTGCCAATGGCGAACAGGTTCCAG
>CAZFUT010000131.1:0-2669 GCA_964522425.1 uncultured Oscillospiraceae bacterium | reverse complement strand
CCCTGGGCATGAAGCCCCTCTGCTACGGGCAGATGGAGGACGGCAGCTTTGTCGTTGCCTCCGAATCCTGCGCGCTGGATACGGTGGGCGCGCATCTGATACGCGATGTAAAGCCGGGCGAAATTCTGGTGTTCGACCGGGACACCGTGCGCTCCATGGCGGGGCACTGCCAGCTCGCGCCTAAAAAGCTCTGCGTGTTTGAGTACATCTATTTTGCAAGGCCCGACTCGGTGATGGACGGCGTATGCGTACACCACGCGCGCATCCGGGCGGGCGAAGTGTTGGCGAAGGAGCATCCCGCTCAAGCCGATATCGTGATCGGCGTGCCCGATTCCGGCATTGACGCCGCCATCGGCTTTGCGCGGGCTTCGGGCATTCCCTACGGCCTTGGCTTTATCAAAAACAAGTACATCGGCCGTACCTTTATCGCCCCTAAGCAGGCGGTGCGCGAGATGGGTGTGCGCATTAAACTGAACCCCATCGCCGAAGTGATTCGCGGCAAGCGCGTCGTGCTGGTGGACGATTCCATTGTGCGCGGCACCACCTGCCGCAAGATCGTCCGTCTGCTGAGGGAGGCGGGGGCGACGGAGGTGCACATGCGCGTGACCGCGCCGCCCTTTATGAACCCCTGCTACTATGGCACCGACATCAAATCCCGCGATGGGCTGATCGCCTGCCGGGCGGAAATCAGCCAGATCGCTGTGGAAATCGGCGTCGATTCTCTGGGCTATATCAGTGTGGAGGGCACAAAGAGCATTGTGGGCGACCGGCCCATCGGCCTTTGCACCGCCTGCTTTGACGGGCAGTACCCCACCGAGGCCCCCGAAACACTGGAACGCGACCGCTTCAGCAAGCGGCTGATGCGGATAGGAGGAGCGCAATGAAAAGCAACAGCGGGCATTACGAACAGGCAGGCGTCAACATCAACGCGGGCTACCGCGCGGTGGAACTGATGAAGGCATCCTTAAAGCGCACGCGCATTCCCGGGGCGGACTGCGACGTGGGCGGTTTTGGCGGTCTGTTTGTGCCCAACCTTGCGGGTATGAAAAAGCCCGTGCTGGTGTCGGGCACCGACGGCGTGGGCACCAAGCTTAAAATGGCCTTTCTGATGGACAGGCATGATACCGTGGGCATCGACTGCGTGGCCATGTGCGTCAACGACGTGCTGTGCTGCGGGGCGAAGCCCCTTTTCTTTCTCGATTATGTGGCGGTGGGTAAAAACGTGCCCGAAAAAGTGGCCGCCATCGTATCGGGCGTGGCCGAAGGCTGCGTGCAGGCGGGCTGCGCGCTGATCGGCGGCGAAACGGCGGAGATGCCGGGCTTTTACCCCGAAGACGAGTACGATCTGGCCGGTTTCTCCGTGGGCATTGTGGACGAAGAAAAGATACTGAACAAAGAAAAAGTGAAGGCGGGGGATATCCTGATCGGGCTTCCCTCTTCCGGCCTTCATTCCAACGGTTTTTCGCTGGCGCGCAAACTCTTTGATGTGGAAAAGACCGATCTTATAACGCCCATGGATGAGCTTGCGGGCCGCAGCCTTGGCGAAGCGCTGCTTGCCCCCACGCGCATCTATGTAAAGCCCATGCTGAACCTGTTTGACGCTGTGACGGTCAAGGGTGTGGCGCACATCACCGGCGGCGGCTTCTTTGAAAACATCCCGCGCTGCCTGCCGGACAATGCCGAGGCGGTGATCGACATGAACAGCTGGCAGCTGCCCGCGCTGTTTACCATGATGCAGCAAAAGGGCGATATCAGCCGCGAGGAAATGTTCTCCACCTTCAACATGGGCGTCGGCATGGTGGCCGTGGTGGCTAAAGAAAAAGCCGACCGCGCCCTTGAAACGCTGAAAAATTCGGGGCAGGAAGCCTTTGTGCTGGGGCATATCGGTAAGGGCGAAAAGGGCGTCAAACTATGATGCGCATCGCCGTACTGGTGTCGGGCGGCGGCACCAATTTGCAGGCGCTCATCGACGCCGAAAGAGCGGGCAAAATACAGCATGGCCGCATCGCGCTGGTGGTGTCCAGCCGAAAAGACGCCTATGCCCTGACCCGGGCGAAGGAAGCAGGCATTGAAGCCGTGCCCCTCAGCAGAAGGGAACTGGGCGCGGAAGGGTTTGAACAAAGGCTGTCGGAACTGTTAAAAGCGCACGATATTGATCTGATCGTGCTCGCGGGCTTCCTCACCATCTTAAGCAAAGCCTTTGTGGAAAAGTGGCCGCGCCGCATCCTCAACGTGCATCCTTCCCTGATCCCCGCCTTTTCGGGCGAAGGGTATTACGGGCTGAAAGTGCACGAGGCCGCCCTGCAAAGGGGCGTAAAGCTGACGGGGGCGACGGTGCATTTTGTGAACGAGGTAGCTGATGGGGGCGAAATCATCCTGCAGAAGGCCGTGCACGTTCAAAAAAACGATACGCCGGAAAGCCTGCAGCTGCGCGTGATGCGGGAGGCCGAATGGCGCATCCTGCCAAGGGCGGTGGACATGGTCAGCCGCAGCATCAACAAAACAAAGGAGAGAGAACGCCATGTATGACCGAAAGGTGATGGATCTGTGCAATACACTGTCGGACAACGCATACCCCGGCCGCGGCATCGTGATGGGGGTTACGGACGACGGGCAGGCGGCCATGCTGTATTTTATCATGGGGCGCAGCGAAAACAGCCGCAACCGCG
>CAZFUT010000130.1:0-2721 GCA_964522425.1 uncultured Oscillospiraceae bacterium | reverse complement strand
CCGCCCCTGCACCCCGCCAAGGGGGGTGACCCCCCTTGGAACCCCCGGAAGGGGGGATGGAAAAAGCAGGGGGAAGGTCAAATCCCCCCTGCTTCTTATCCTTCCAGCGAGGGGCCCGGGGGCGGGGCCCCCGGGCGCTCCCTGTACTCCGTCGGCGTCGCGCCCGCGTACTTCTTGAAGGTCTTGCTGAAGTAGTGCTGGTCGTCGAACCCGACGCGGAAGGCGATCTCGTAGACCATCAGGTCGGTCGTGTCCATGAGGCGCTTGGCCTCGGCGACGCGCGCGCGGCCCAGGTAATCGGCGATGGTCAGCCCGTAGGCGCGCTTGAACGCGTTGCCCAGGTAGTTGGGCGAATACCCCAGCGCCGCGGACAGGCGGTTGACGCCCAGCTCCGGGTCGGAGAACCCCTGATCGATGGCGCGGCGCGCCTGCTCGGCGACGGAGCGCGGCGCCTCGGCGCCCTCGCCGCTTTTCTCCATCGCGGAGCGCAGCAGCCGCTCGTTCGCCTCGCGCCGGGCGACCAGGTCGTGAAGCCGCCTGGCCATCTGCCGGACGTCCTCCGGGTCCACGGGCTTCAAAATATAGTCCGCCGCGCCGTAGCTTAAGGCCTCCTTCGCGTAGTCGAACTCCTCATAGCCCGAGAGGATGATGGTGGCCGGCCTGTGCGGCCGCTCCCGGAGCCGCTTCATGAGCTCGATCCCGCTCATCCCCGGCATGGCGATGTCCAAAAGCATCGCGTCGATCCGGCGGGACTCGATCTGCGCGAGCGCCTCGGCGCCGCTCATGGCCGCATAGGTCTGGAAGATGCCCAGCTCCGAGATGGTCCTGCGCATGCCCTCGACCAGCAGGCGCTCGTCGTCGACGACCAGCATGGTAAACATTCAGGTTCCCCCCGGAATTTTCTTGATGCGCACGCAGGCCACGGTCTCGCTGCCGGCGCGCTCGTAGCGTAGGCCGTAGCCCTCGCCGAAGCACATCTGCACGCGGTCGTGGACGTTGGAGATGCCGATGCCGTAGTTGCGCTGGACGGACGCCTCGTCCCGGCGGTACAGGAAGCGGTTCATCTCCTCGATGGTCTCGCGGGTGGCGGTCTCGCCGTCGTCGCGGACCTCGAGCAGGATGTCGCCGCCCTCCTCCCGCGCCGAGATTTTGATGTGGCAGGTGCGGGTGCGGCTCGATTGCATCGCGTGGATGATGGAATTCTCGACCAGCGGCTGCAGGATGAGCCGGGGCGTCAGACAGTCCAGCAATTCCTCCGGCAGGTCGTACTCGACGAAGATCGAGTCCTCGTACCGGGTCCTTTGGATGCCGATGTACAGCTCGATGTGCTTGATCTGCTCCCGGAGCGGGATCGACTCCCGGCCCTTGCTGATCGAGATGCGGAAGAACGACGCCAGGTCCTTCGTGATGCGGATCGCCTTCTGCTCCTCGCCCGCGCCGATCAGCCAGATGATGGTCGACAGCGTGTTGTACAGGAAGTGCGGGTTGATCTGGAACTCCAGCGCGCGGATTTGCGCTTCCTTGTTTTTGCGCTGCTCCTCGTAGTACTGGCCGATGGCGGTCTCGAGCTTCTCGAGGATCCGGCCGTACTGGTCGTCGAGCAGCGCGATCTCGTTTTTGACCTGCGGCCGGTCCCTCGCCGCGCCCGGCGGCGCGTCGAAGGACGACACGCGGCCGATCAGCCGGTAGAGGGGTTTGATGAAGCTGCGGGACATCATCGAGCCCAGCAGCACGCACAGCCCGAAGCACAGCGCCGCGACCAGGATCGTCATCGACAAAATCTGGCGGAACCCCGCGTTGAGCGTCGCCTCCGGGATCGCCTCCAGGTACGTCAGGCGGCGCTGGGCGTCCCGGTAGTAGACCAGCACCCGCCCGCTCAGGTTCAGCGAGCCGGTCTGGCCCGAAAGCGCGCCCTCCGGCAGGTTCAGCGCCTCGTACAGGTTCTCGCCGTACAGCGCGTCGTCCTGGCAGGACTGGATCACGCCCCGGTCGTTTGCGATCAGGAAGCGGCTGCCCCGGGCGCGCTCGTAGGGCTGGTAGAGCTTGCGGAACAGGCTCTCGCGCACGTTGACCCGGATCAGCGACACCGGGCGGTAGTTCATGCCCAGCACCAGCCGGACGTAGGGGATCACGCGCTCGCCCCGGTCGAAGGTGGCGTCCTGCCACAGGTCGAACAGCTGGAACTGCGAGAGTGCCGGCCGCGCGAGCCCCGTCGCGTCGACGCGCTGCACCGCCGACGCGTCCGCCGAGTAGCGCAGCGCCTCGCGCTCGCCGATGAGCATCACCGACGTCGCCTCCTGGCTGTTGTACAGCCGGATGATCTGGCGCCGGGCCTGGTCCTCCACCATCGACGGCGCGACGGACAGCTTCGCGCCGGGGTCGTAGTAGGCGCGCACGTACAGGTTGAACGCGACCATCAGCGTCGCGCCGTGCTTCTCGCGCATGATCTCGTCGGTGCGGTAGGCGATGAACTCCAGCCGGCTCTGGCTGTCCTGCACGCCCTTCTCCAGCATCGTGCGCGACGACACGTCCAAGGAAATCGCGCCGATCACGAACACCGGGATCAGCGACACCAGCGCGAACAGCAGCGTCAGCCGCGTCCGGATCGGCAGATTGGCGAAATAGGAGCCGGTCTTCTTCACGCCGCACCTCGTCCCATCGGATATTTCCCCCTTCCGGGGGTTCCAAGGGGGGTCACCCCCCTTGGCGGGGGTCCAGGGG
>CAZFUT010000129.1:0-2742 GCA_964522425.1 uncultured Oscillospiraceae bacterium | reverse complement strand
ACTGGGCAGATGATCTGCTGACACTCAGCGAGGTGACGCGCGTGAGCACCACCGACCTGCAACGGTACGACTACGCACTGAAATTTATTGATGGCGACCTGGAGACACTAACAGGAGCGCTACGGCGGAACATACGGTCAATGGACACAGCCAGAAACGGAACAAAACAGACCGCGGAAGCATACCAGCGGTTGGGGATCAACATAACTGATTCCAACGGGAAGCTGCGGGACAGCAATGATGTTTTCTGGGAAGCGGTTGATGCACTGAGTCAGATTGGCAACGAGACCGAGCGGGATGCGCTGGCAACGGTGTTGTTTGGAAAATCGGCAACCGAGCTAAACCCAATTATTTCTGCGGGATCAGAAGAGTTTAAAAAGTATGGTGATGAAGCTGAACGCATTGGCGTGGTGATGGGACCAGGAGCTGTAGAACGATTCGGGAAAGTCAACGACAAAATCGAGCGGATGACGAGCGCAGTCGAAGGACTTAAGCTGAAACTGGCCGAGCTGCTGCTGCCATATCTGGAACCGTTCATCAATGAAATCAACGGTTTTGTCGATTCCGGGCAGCTCAAGGATCTGGTTGATACATACATGCCAAAAGTTGCTGAAAATGCTGAAAAATGGAAAACAAAATTTCAGGAATTCATGACTGGCGAAGGATGGACTAACTTCAAAACCAATTTCAAGACTGAATTTGACAAGATCAGCGGATGGTTCGAAGAAAAAGGCCCATTGGTAATCGATTGGCTGGAGAATGAGCTTCCTAAAGGGTTAGAAACCTTAAAAGGAGCGATGGGGACACTGGGTGACATCATCGATATGATCGATAACATTGAAAACTTTCTCAACAAAACCAATTCAAACGCACAAAATACTGGAAAGTTAACGAACTTCCTGCGGAACGTACCACTGAACATCGCCAATATCAACAGCACCGCTGCGATAAATCGAAACCTTTATAGTGGGATCAGTCCTGACAGGATATACCGCTATGCTTCGGGAGGATTTCCATCAGTCGGGCAGCTGTTTTATGCACGTGAAGGGGGACGGAATGAGCTGGTGGGAGCTATCGGGAACCAGTCCGCGGTGGCAAACAATGAACAGATCATCGACGGGATCAAGCGCGGGGTTATAGAAGCGATGAGCGCATTCGGGAACCAGGAGAGCACGGTGCACAGCGTGGTGATGCTTGACAGTGAAAAAATTTATGAAAGCTACCAAAAAGTTGGACGCCGGCGCGGGTCCAGTCTGATCAAGGGAAGGACACTGGCATGATCGTGATCGATGGGAACGCTTTTAATATCGGGATCGCCAGCATGGTGGAATCCACCCGGTTTGAAAACCTGTATGAAGAAATGGCAGCTGATGGCACGGTGCATGTACGACGGATCGGCAGCTACATCGAGTACATGTTGATGCTGGAACCAGCTTTCCTGCCGATTGAGACCTACAACCAGTTTCACTATCTGATTTCAGATCCCAGAATCAACCGTACCATCACACTGCCGATGGAGAATGAGAAGCCGAAAACGATCAGGGGAACGTTTGAGAGCTTTGAGCGGCGGAAAATATATCTGAGCCCGCGTTCCTCTTTCTGGAGCGATCTATCCATCCGAATCAGAACGCTTGAACCATCGAGGCGCGCGTGATGGAGCCGATCATCCGGATTGAGCTGACGGATAATCCTATTAACAAGTCAGCGGTGGTGACGTTCTCTACTGTTGACGGATGGAACAACGCTGCTGACATCAGGAACGGTACTGCAGTCAGCGTGCCTTTTGCCAGCTACGAACCAGATTATTGGCTGCTGGATGGCAGTTTCAATTTTTTACCTGAGTCGGACTACAGTGCCACCCACCTGGGATTCATGTCACAGACGCTCACAAACGAGATGGGTTTTTACGAAAATGAAGCTGATAAACCAACCATCAAGGTAACGTTTGGCAGTCTGAGAAATATCGACAAAATTACAGTGCGAGGATTCACCGCGACCGATGATTTTGTAACCCAAATCAATGTGAAGTATTTCAGAAGCGGTGTTATCCAGCTGGAGAAGACGGTTTATCCGGACAACGTAAATTTTCAGTTCAGCCAGATCGTTGATGACGTTGATGAAATCTGGTTCACATTGGAGGCAACTAATAAACCATCGAGGCGGACGCGGGTGACTTCAATCATTTTCGATGACATCGTGGATCTGCGGGGAAGGGACATCACTGCCTGTGACGTGAAGAAAGAGATCAGCCCGCTTTCGACAGAGTTGCCCTATGGGACGTTCAGCGCATCGATGATCTCAGATGACACCAGCATGTTCGATGTCACCGATTCAAACAGCCTGCTATCAAAGATTAAAGACCGGATGCCGATCGAGGTTTATTATGATGATGGGGAGACCGTTGAGTACATCGAGCGCTACTACCTGACACGGTATGAAAATATTTCAGAGAACCAGCTGCGACTGGAGGGGATGGATCTGATCGGGCTGATGGACGAGATCCCGTATCGAGGGGACTACTGGAGCAGCAATGCAAATTTCAGTGTCGTCATCGGGCGGGTATTGAGTTTTGTGCCAGCTATCAAGTCAATTGTAGTCGATTCGAACCTGGCGACGCTGCAGGTGAGGGGATATCTCAAACCGGGGAAGATCAGGGATGCGATGATGCAGGTGCTGTTTGTGGCCGGAGCCAGTATCAAAATCGTAAACGGATCAACAGCAGAAATCAGACCGCTGGCTTAC
>CAZFUT010000128.1:0-2801 GCA_964522425.1 uncultured Oscillospiraceae bacterium | reverse complement strand
TACACCTTCATCGAGGTCATGGGCTGCCCCGGCGGCTGCGTCAACGGCGGCGGCCAGCCCATCGTCTCCGTCGAGCAGCGCGAGAAGACCGATCCCCGCGTGCTGCGCGCCCGCGCGCTCTACCTCGAGGACGAGGGCAAGCCCATCCGCAAGTCCCACGAGAACCCCTCCATCAAGAAGCTCTACGCCGAGTTCCTTGAAAAGCCCAACAGCCACAAGGCGCACCACCTGCTGCACACCCACTACACCAAGCGCGACAAGTATTAAGAGACGCGGGGCTCCGCCCCGCACCCCGCCAAGGGGCATGATGCCCCTCGGAACCCTCGGAAGGAGCGGCCTGCGCGAAAGCGCAGGCCGCGGGGTTTATAGGGGAGCAGATGGCCCGGTTGAAGCCCCCCATACTGTAAGATGCGGGTGGGCGTATTTCTGCGGTCATCCCGGAGGTTGACACGCTCCCCCGCTTCTGATACAATACCCTGGAAACAACCGGCATGAAGCCGGTCCCGGAACGAGCGAGCGCTGCAACGTCGGCATGAAGCCGGCTCCCGAAAAGGCGGGCTCCCTGAAGGGAGCGGGCCTTTCAAATTGTGTGGGAGGTCGGCTTCATGAAAACCAATACCCGCAACCTGACCCTGTCCGGACTGTTCCTGGCGATCGCCCTGACGCTGCCGTACCTGCTGGGCAACCTGCCGCAGATGGGCTCCGCATTCCTGCCGATGCACATCCCGGTTCTCCTGTGCGGCTTCGTGTGCGGCTGGCCCTGGGGCCTCGCGATAGGCTTCGTCTCGCCGCTTTTGCGCTTCGCGCTGGCCCAGATGCCGCCCATCACCACCGCCATCCCGATGGCCTTCGAACTGGCCGCCTACGGCGCGCTGACGGGCCTCCTCTACCGGAGGCTGCCCAAGACCGTGCCCTGCCTGTACGCCTCGTTGATCGGCGCGATGCTGGGCGGCCGGGTCGCCTGGGGGATCGTCCGCTGGGTGATGATGGCCAGTGGCGTCGAGTTCGGCTTCCAGGCGTTCCTGACCGGCGCGTTCGCCTTCGCGCTGCCCGGCATCGTCATCCAGATCGTGCTGATCCCCATCCTGATCCTGGCGCTGCGCCGCGCCAGGTTGATGCCCGGCGAAGTAAACGCCTGACCGGCGCCGCATCCCGACAATCCGCGGGAGCCGGCGCTCCTGACGACCGGAGGCTGTGATGCTTGAGATCCTGCGCGCCCACCGCGCGCGCTACCCCCGGATGGAGCCGCGGGACGCGGTGAAGCTTCTGTACCAGCGCGCCTTCGGGCCGGGCCACCTGGTGGCGGACCGCGGGGACGCGCTGGACGCGCTCCGCGAGGAGATCGCGTGGGTTCCGAAGGACCCTGCCGCGCCGCTCTTCGAGCCGATCGGCGCGGACCTTGCGCGCATGCACCTCGCGTCGCCGCTCTTGCCGCCGCTTTCGACGATTGCGGGCATGTTCTTCGCGACGGCCAAGCGCCCGATCCGGGGCTGCTTCCAGGAGGAGCTGGACCAGCTGGTCGCGGCGTGGCCGGAGTGCGCGCCCTTCGTCAGGGCCTACCGGGCCCAGGGCTGCCCGCCGCTCTCCCACAGCGAGGCCTTTCGCGCGGCCTACGCGCCGGCCTACCGCGTCGTCGACGCCAAATACGAGCGCTTCCTCGAGGCCTTCCGCCGGATCGACGCGCTTTCCGGCAAGCCCCGCGTGCTGGTCGCCATCGACGGGCGCTGCGGCTCCGGCAAGAGCTCGCTGTCGCGGCTGATCCGGCCGGTCTACGGCGCGACGGTCGTGCACATGGACGACTTCTTCCTGACCGAGGCGCAAAAGGCGGCCGGGGTCGAAGCGCCGATCGCCAACATCGACGGCGAGCGGCTGATGACGGCCTTAAAGCCGCTGGCGGCGGGCGAGCCCTTCGAGTTCCGCCCCTATGACTGCGTCGCCGGCGAGTTCCGCCCGCCCAAGCGCGTTTCGCCCGCGCGCGTGGCCGTCGTCGAGGGTTCCTACTGCCTGCACCCGGCGCTCGCGCTCCCCTACGACCTCAAGATCTTCCTGACGGTCGACCCCGAGACGCAGAAGGCGCGGCTGGCCGTGCGCAACCCCGACCTCTACGACCGCTTCCTGGCGGAGTGGATCCCGCAGGAGGAGGCATACTTCAGCGCGTACGCCGTGCAGCAGGGCTGTCTGACGCTGGACGGCCGCGATTTGGACGAGCGCGACGCCTGCGCGCGCCGCGGGGAGGGCGCCGACGCATGAAAAGGGATCCCGCGGTCGACCGGTATTTCGAGAGCATGCCCGGCGCGCAGGCGCTGTTCCTCGCGCTGATGCGAAAGTGCGCCGCCCTTGGCGACGCAACCTATCAGGTCCAAAAGTCCGGCGTCGCGCTGGGCGCGCCCCGCCATTACGCCTACGCCTGGCTGCCCATCCGCGAGGTCAGAGACCGTCCCTCCTCCTACATCGTGCTGACGCTCCGGCTGCGGCGCAGGATCGCTTCCCCGCGCTTCGTCGAAATCGTCGAGCCCTATCCCGGCCGCTACGCCCACCACCTGATCCTCTCCGACCCCGCCCAGCTCGACGACGAACTCATGGAGTGGCTGCGCGAGGCCAGGGAGACGGTGTAGCGCCAGGGGCTTACGCCCCTGCACCCCGCCGCGGGCTCCGCCAAGGAGACATGAAAAGAAGCAGGGGGAAGATTAAATCTCTCCTGCTTTTCATCCCAAATATCTCTGCCAAACTACCAGCCCCTCAGACCCTTCTCTGACCCAGAAAATGGACGCGCCAGCGGACATTTTCCTCCCTGTGAGGGG
>CAZFUT010000127.1:0-2850 GCA_964522425.1 uncultured Oscillospiraceae bacterium | reverse complement strand
CGCCTGGATGTGTTACTGCAGGCTTGTGCCGCCCTTCCAACCGGGATTCAACCCCATTTGGTGGTGGTCGGAGACGGCCCGGAGCGGGCACGGCTGGAATCCCTCGCCTGGGGAACCTATCCGAACGCCAAGTTTATTGGTGCCAGGTATGGGCAAGACCTGGAGCCTTATTATGCCTCGGCTGACCTGTTCGTCCTGCCAGGCACAGGCGGGCTGGCCGTGCAGCAGGCAATGGCACACGGCTTGCCTGTGATCGTGGGTGTGGCTGATGGCACGCAGGGAGAATTAGTGCGGGAAGAAAATGGTTGGGTGCTGCCTGATCCTTCCCCAGAAAACCTGGCCAAAGTCCTGAAGATGGCGCTTGAAGACATTCCCCGCCTGCGCAAGATGGGACAGGCTTCGTATAGGATCGTGGCAGAAGAAGTCAACCTTGAGACCATGGTGGATACCTTCGCCAGGGCCATCCGTTCGGTAATGAAATGAATGAAAAATCAGGGCAACCTATGACGATGCTGATCGTTGCCGATGGTCGCAGTGCGATCACCCTCCGGTGGATTGAAATGTTGCAGCCGCTGGGGTATGAGATCACCCTTGCTTCCACCTTCCCCTGCGCGCAAGTGGAAGGCGTGCGCGAGACCCGCATCATTCCCGTGGCGTTCTCGCAGTTTGGGGGCAGCCAGGCAGGCAACGCCTCGCCCCGCAAACAGAAGGGCTTCGTTTCTCGCTTCCGCGGATTGGCGGCTGCCTTGCGCCACCAACTGGGACCCTGGACGATCAGCAGCGCCACACCCGCATTCCTGGATCTGATTGCGCGCATTCAACCTGACGTGGTTCACGCACTGCGCATTCCATACGAGGGCATGCTCGCCAGTGCCACGCCGGCAGGCATTCCGCTGGTGGTGTCCACGTGGGGCAACGACCTCACCCTGCACGCACCTGCCACACGCAAAATGGGTGACCTCACCCGCAAGGTATTACGGCGCGCCGATGCGTTGTTGAGTGATGCACAGCGCGACCGCAAACTGGCGCTGGAATGGGGTTTAGACAGTCAAAAACCAGCGCTGGTGGTACCCGGCAATGGCGGTATTGACTTGCAGGAGATCCTGGCAACAGCTGCGGGTATTGAAAAACAAGATCAACCCCAGGTAATCAACCCACGCGGTCTCAGGTCTTACGTGCGCAACGATACGTTTTTCAAAGCCATTCCCTTGGTGCTGCAGCAATACCCGCAAGTGCAGTTTATCTGCACCTCCATGGCTGGCCAGCCGGAAGCTTTGAAGTGGGTGGAGCGCCTTGGACTTGGTGGAAACGTTTCCCTGTTACCTCTTCTATCTAAGCACGATCTCTGGCGGCAATTTGCACTTTCCACGCTCTCAGTATCAGTGAGCACCCACGATGGCACACCCAATTCGCTGCTCGAGGCCATGTGCCTGGGTTGCCTGCCAGTTTGCGGCGACCTGGAGTCCATCCGGGAATGGATCACCCCGGGTGTGAACGGATTGCTGGTGAATCCTGGTGATCACCAGTCCCTGGCGGACGCCATCCTCCGCGGGCTGGAGGATAAGGCGTTGCAATCCAGCGCTGCCCAACTCAACCTGGAACTGGTGCGGCAGCGGGCGGAAGTAAGCGCTGTACGCGAAGGTGTCAGTGAGTTTTTCACCCGTTTGACTGGTAAATAAAAATAGCGGAAAGGGATGCACTCCTTCCGCTATTTTGATCTTCTACCTAATTATTCTCTAAAAAGGTAACCTTCCCGTTTGTATTGCGTGAACAATTTCCCCCAACCGGTGGTCTCGCACCAGTTCTCGTACACTTTTTTCTCCTTGAGTGGCCAATGGAATACATCGTGATACACCTCTGAAAAGGCGATGGGGATGTTCACGATGAAAGTACGGGTGATCAACTTTTGCAGGACCTTGGTGGGACCAAACCAGGTGAGCCAGCCCATGAACTGATGCAGGTTGTGACCAACCTTGAAGTGCCAGTTCTCGTTGGAAACGTCATCTCCAACCAGTTCGATCTCGCGCGGGTCACCGGTTCCCAGCCCCTGGCTGTGTGCCAGGTTGATATACTTGATGCTCATGGGGTCAAAGCCCATCAGTTTAGCAGCGACGGCGTCAATGGCCACCTGGTCTTCAGAGGCGAGGATGATATTCTTGACTTCCGGTTTCATCACCCGTGGACCGGTGCCGTTGCCGGCGGTAGTGCCGTCCATTACCGCGAAGAGACCGGTGTGTATTTCCTTCTGAATGGCCAGCAAGTCCACGATGGTTTCATGAATGAAAGAGTGGGTGTAATGCCGGTGCTTGGTCAGCAACCCGCCAAACGCGTTCTTGATGGCGCCGGTGGTGGTGGTGTAGATGTGACACTTGGCTGTGGGCAGGTGGATGATGTTCTTGCCAACGAAGTAATCGGGGATGTAAATACCTTCCGGGTAGATGTGGTCCAGGGCGTTCATTTTCGCCTTGGGCTTGTATTCGTTCCAGGTCATGTCCTCCGGAAGGAAGTTGTATTTAACCGGGATGTTGTATTGCTTGAATATGGGGACATAACCGTTTTCGTCCTCACCCTTGTAAGCGTTGGTGACCACCGTCTGGTTTTGCACGCAGACCACATCCCGGAAGCCATTTTTCCTCAGGGCAAGGATGGTGCCCTCCAGTTGCCAGGGCGTGGTATTGGCGCTGGGCATGGGAAAATGCCAGGAGATATTGTCTTTGAGAATGGTCGCAGCGCCGGGGTCCAGGACGCTCGGACCACCAGCCAGTTCAAACAAGCGCTGGTAATCCTCCAGGACGGTTTCAGGGGTGGTGCGCAATACGGCAACTTTTGATTTCATTAAGGTTTTCCTCG
>CAZFUT010000126.1:0-2960 GCA_964522425.1 uncultured Oscillospiraceae bacterium | reverse complement strand
TATACGCGGCCATACGCGACGGGCAGGTACGGTTTGATCTGGACGCCGCCTGCGCCTACTATATCGAAAAAGACGCGGAAAGCGGATATGCCGGGCATCAGAGCTTTTCCCGCCTGAGCTTCTGGGCGGACTGCGACACCAACCGGACGGGCGCGGAGGGCATCGTCAGCTACCGGATAAAGAAAGACAGCCCCAACACGCTCAGCGCGTATTATGTATATGCGGACGAAAAGGGGCCGTACTTTGACCCAGCCGCGCCCTTTGCGTCTGTGAAGGCGGGCGGCGATGGCCCCGTCACGGGGCAGGATTTTGCCTGTACCGTTGAGGTGGAAGCGGCTGAGCCTGCAAGGCGCTTTGTGCTTGCCTGCCGCAGTGCGCAGGGCGAACTGCTTGCGGAAACCGAATACGCCGAAGAAGCGGTGGAGGACGATCAGGCCTTTCCGCTGCCCAAGGGCACAAGCCGCGTGGAAATGACCGTTTTGTCGGCGGACGGCGGCGTGATACAATCGGCAGCCTTTACGCCCGAAGACCGAAACCCCTATATCTGCTTTGCTCAGGGCGGGCAGATACTGGGCAGCAAGGCGCTGCACCTTGTGTGGGAAGAATAATACGACAATACAATAAGAATCCATAGAAAACCCCCGCTCCGCGCATTTTGCGGGGTGGGGGTGATGCTGTTAAATGGTCAGCCTGTCAGCCGATCTGCCCGAACAGCTCCTCAATGGCGTCGGTATGGTCGCCCAGCGCCACCAGGTGATGGTTCTGGATGGGGTCGGTGAGGAAGTAGCTGAAATCATCCAGCTTTAATTTGATCTGCGTGCGGCACAGATGCGTTTCGCGCAGGTTGGCGGTGATCTGGCCGGCCTTGGCGAAGTGGCGCTTCAAATCGCTGGAGGCCTTGAAGATGGTGGCGATTTCCTCGCTGATGTGCCCGGCGATGGCGACGCCGATGCCGCTCTCGTAATGGGTGGTCAGGCATATATCGGTGGGCATGTCAAGCGGCAGCGTGCAGTGCGCCAGCACCATTTCGCCCTTTTTGGTGTCGATGCGGCTGGGGTTGCACAGAAAGACAGGCTTGCCCGATACCGCGTGCAGGATGGCCATGGAGATCAGAGCGGGCACATCGCCTTCGCAGCCGCCGACGATGCCTTCGGCGTTTAGGATGGCAAGGCCAAGGCAGCCGGTGCTTTGCACCGCGGTCAACAGGTCGAAGCAGCGCACCGTCATGCCCTTCAGCTCGTACTTGTCGCAAAGGCGGCGGAAGGCGCCGTAGATGTTCAGGGCCTTTTCAATCTCTTTTTCATCGTAGCCCATGCCGTTCAGCCTGTCCGTCCACTGGTTTCGGGGGTAGCCGCCCTTATGGTATTCTTCAATCAGCTCGTCCATGGAAATTTTGACCAGCTCGATGCCCAGCTTCTTCTGGTACGCCTGCCCGTCTTCGCTGCTGGCGATCAGCCAGTCGCTGCGGTCGCCCAGGACGCCCAGCCGCATGCCGCTTAACATGGCCTTGGCGTTCAGCGCCGAGCGCAGCGCCATGATGCGGCGCGCCACGTCTTCCGCGTCGCCGTGCAGGATTTCGCCCCGCTTGCCGTGCTGCTTCAGATAGGCCAGTATCTCCATCGAGGCGGCCAGGGAGTTGCTTTCGCCGCTGGTGAGGATGTAGACGGGCCTGTCCTGAAAGTGATGGAAGCTGTTTAAAAACACGCCCTCGCTGCCGCCGGACGCCACGAAGACCAGGCCGAAGGGGCTGGCCTTGTAGGTTTCGATGTCCACGGTTTCCAGCTTTTCGGGCAGATTGTCCTGCACGGCCTTCAGCCAGGCTTTGGTGTGCTCCTGGCTGTAATGGGCCAGCGGGCTCTGCACTTGGTACACGGCGATTGACATAGGATTTCCTCCCTTAAGATTTGATATAGGGCCGTCCGTTGGCCGCGGGCACGCGGGCCTGACCGACGAACAGCACCAGCGTCAGCATGGTCACGACGTAGGGGATCATGGAGATCAGGTTGACCGGGACGACGGAATCGGAGCCGACTACGACCCTCAGGCCATTGCAGAAGCCGAACAGGATGCAGCCCAGCATGGCGCCCTGCGGCGTAAACTTGCCGAAAATGACGGCGGCGATGGCGATGAAGCCGTGCCCCACGACGATAGCGGGGCGGAAGGACGACACGGTGGCGAGCGTGATGGACGCGCCGCCAAACCCGGCCAGCACGCCCGAAAGGACGACGGCGATGTAGCGGACGCGGGTCACGCTGATGCCCAGCGTGTCCGCCGCGCGCGGGTGCTCGCCCACGGCGCGCAGCCTTAAGCCAAAGCGCGTGCGGTAGAAGACGTACCAGCATACGAACACCATGATGAAGGCGATATAGGCGCTGGCGTAGGTGTTGAAGGCGAGATCGAGGAAACCGTTTTGCCTGAACAGCTCGCCCGCCTTGCCGGGCAGGTGCGTCTGCAAATACTGGAACGCGCCGTTTAGGACGCGGGGCAGCTTTTGCAGAACGGGCGGCGTTTCGCTGGTCTGAAACAGCAGGTAGCAGGCAAAGAGCGAAATGCCGGAGGCCAGAAAGTTCATAGCCGTGCCTGAAATGGTCTGGTCGGCCTTGCAGGTGACGGAGGCGAAGGCGTGCAGCAGCGCCAGCAGGCCGCCCGCCAGCCCGGCGGCAAGGAAGCAGATCCACGGGTTGCTGATATAGCATCCGGTGGCCGCGCCGGCGAACGCGCCGATGATGATCATGCCCTCGATGCCGATGTTGATGACGCCGCTCTTTTCCGAAAAGCAGCTGCCCAGCGCCGCGAACAGAAGGGGCGGCGTGTACATCAGCGTGGCGCTTAAAATGACGCCCAGCTCCTGAAAGAATACGTCCATCAGATGACACTCTCCTTTCTTTTGCGGCTGCCCATCAGGATGCGCAGCAGGTTGGAGGAGGCGATGGAGAACACGATGCAGCCCATGATGATGT
>CAZFUT010000125.1:0-3024 GCA_964522425.1 uncultured Oscillospiraceae bacterium | reverse complement strand
CTATTACTGCCCCCAGAATGGGACGGGCGGCGGGCGCGTGCTGACAAGCGTGCCGTTGGACGTATCGGGCGGGGAAACGCCTGCCGGCCAGGCGAAAGCTTTAAGCGGGCATGACGCAAACTGGCTCAACGTAGCGGGCGGCAGATTATTTTATATCGCCTACACGGCGGAGGGCGCGGTGCTGGCCAGCTGTGATCTGAACGGCGCAAACTCGCGGCTGTATGACGGGGCGCTGCCCCGGCTGATCAACGTAAGCCCCTACGGCATCTTCTACGCCGACAGCGTCGGCGGCGGGACCGTCCGCCTGTCGCTGGACGGCAAAAACCAGCACCGGTTCCCCGATGTGCGGATGGAGCATTTTTCCGTCGCCGGGGGCTGGGTGTACTACGAAAACCGGGACGACCGCAAAAGCTTGTACCGGATGCGCATCGACGGATCCGACAATGAAAAAATACAGGAGGTATCGCCATGAAAACCCAAAGAACCATGTCCGCGCTGCTTGCCGCCCTGCTGCTGACGCTCTCCCTTGGGGCCTCGGCCCTCACCATCACCAATGAGGATGTGAAGTATCCCTCCTTCCCGTGGAAAGACTATATGCTGAACATGGCGCTGTGCACCGACGACCCCAAGGAGGTTGACGACGGGCAGGCCAACCTGATGGTGGAATTCATCTGCCTTTCCGGCGATGGCGAGATCGCCTACAGCGACATCGAACAGGCCGGCAAAGAGTTTTTCCTGCGGGATCAAAACGGCGCCGAGCACCCGCCGGTCAGCTTCCGCGTTCGCGGGGTCAGCTTTAAGGACGGCAAATTTTCCACCAACGAAATGCAAACGGGATTCGAGCTGCTCTTTGCCCTGCCTGAGGGGACATGGGATACAGGGCTTGCGCTCCTCGTGGGAGAAAAGGAAGCCAGGGAACGCCCCATCGTACAGCTGGTGCCGTAAGGATGAGCAGCAAAAGAAAAACGAAACAAAACCCAATGATAAAGGAGGATACCCGACATGAAACAGCATCGGCGCTTTGATCTGTTCCAATGCTTCGTTCTTCTGCTGGTCTGCGTGCTATGCGCCGGAACTTGCGCTCCTGCGCAGGCGGCGGGCGATGTGAACACTCTAAAAGACGCCCTGTTCCAACCCGGAAAACATGCCCAAACCTGCCTTCGTCACGGAGGGCGACTTTGAATACGCCGTGCTGGAGGGGGAAGCCATCCTGATTCGCTATCTGGGCAAGGGCGGGGAGGTCGTTGTGCCAGACCGGCTTGGCGGCTGCCCCGTGAAACGTGTCAAAACGTATGCCTTTTATAAACACGAAGATATCCAGTCCATCACTTTCCCCGCCGGCCTTGTGGAGCTCGAAGCGTGGGCGGTCTATGAATGTAAGGGTGTTCGGGTGTACATTCCCGGCGCCGACACTGCGCTGTCCCATTCGCAGTCCATTTTTTCCGACGGCGCGGCGGTGTATGCCCCGGCAGGCTCACTGGCGCAGCAATGGTGCCAGAAAAACAAGCTGGAATGGGTGGAATGGACACCCGGGCGCTGAACCAGACACTGTATCCAAAACATAAACGACCGAATGAGGAGGAATTATGAAAAAGCATGCATCCGGTTTGACGTTCCGCCTGCCCCTTGCCCTGCTGCTCTGCGCGGTGCTGCTTGCGGGCGCTGCGCAGGCGGCGGGCGACTTTACCCGAACGCCCGCAAAGAAGGCCTATATGCAGGCGGAGAAGCTGGCCGAGCAGTACGGCATCAAGCTGACGGACGGCCTGCCGCTCTATGCCCCAAAGTCCCCCCAGCCGCTCAACGCCTATATGGTTACCCATCCCGAGTGCGAAGTGGGCATCAACCGGGACGGTATGTACAAGGTGAGCGAAAAGGGGCTGGTGTCCTCCATCACCAAATACCTCACGGAATGGATGGGGGAGATCGAAAAGCAGTCTGAGGGGGCCATCCGATTTGTGGCAAGCCCGGACGACGCGGACATTCTGGTGGTCGCCAAACAAAGCTATTTCTTCCACGGCAATTATCAGGGCGGGGGGCGCACCGTCAAGGGTTATGGCTGCCGCATCCAGCTGCAGGCTCAGCGGCTGACCGCTCCCGGTCAAAATACCGCGCTGGATATGAAGAAAACGCCCGAAAGAACGGTCAGTACGTCCGGCGGCTCCAAGTTTTGGAAACACCCGCCTGAATTGGAAGGAACGAAGGAGCTTCAGCAATTCGTGCAGGGTATCCTTGGATGGTATGGGTACGGCGCGGCGCAGGGCGGCAAGGCCGACAGCGTCGAGGCGGTGCAGCAGGCGCTGATCAGCCGCGGCCTGCTGGAAGACAGGGAAAGCGGCGCTTTTGATACGCCTACCGCGGAAGCCGTAAAGCGCTTACAGGAAATGAAAGGGCTGGAAACAACCGGCAAACTGGACGAAAAGACCCTGATTGCCCTGTATTACGACGAATAAGGAGGAACGGCTATGAAACGCTTATTGTCTGCTTTCGCAGCGCTGCTGCTGATCGCCGCCCTGCTCCCGGCATCGGCGGCGGGCAAGACGGCCGAATACAAGGATGAGATTTACAGCTTCCGCTATCCCGCGGCATGGAAGCGGGGCACGGCGAAGGACGGCACCGTTACGCTGCGCATATCGGGCGGCGACGACGGGGTGATGACCTTTGGCATCACCGCCGATATCCTCCGGCTGACCGGAGACGCCGGGCAGGACGGGCCGCTGATCAAACAGTACATCGGCGGCGTCAAGCTAAGCGCCGTCCAGCTGGACGGCACCTATGAAGCGCTGGAACAAAACAGCCTGCGCGGTTTCCGCGCCTTTGGCAAGGCGGGCGGCAGGCTGCGCGCCGAGCTGGTGCTGCTGACGGGCAAGGGCAGCATGGTGGTTTTTATATTCATTGGGGAGAAGGCCATCGCGGAAGAAGGGACCATTCTGTCCTCCCTGAGCGTGACCGATAGGATGAAGGATGAAGAAACCGGCAACGCCGATTATAAGCGCTGGAAGGGCGGCGGGTTCAGCCTGCTGTACC
>CAZFUT010000124.1:0-3071 GCA_964522425.1 uncultured Oscillospiraceae bacterium | reverse complement strand
ACGCTGCCGGAACAGGCGATGGGGAACGCCCATACCGATATGGAGATCGACCTTAAAAATGCCCTTGATACCCTGCCCGATGCCCTGCGCACGCCGCTGCTGCTGAAATACATGGAGGGCTGGGCGGACAGCATGATCGCAAAAGCCCTCTCCATTTCCCCCATCGCGGTACGCAACCGCCTGCACCGCGCGCGCAGGAAGCTGCGCCCGCTGCTTGACGATAAGGAGGCCAACGATGAAGCGTGATATGACGAAGCTCAACGAAAGCAGCCTGAAAGCGCTCTACCCCCTCCCCGAAGGTTTTGGGGGCCGCGTACATACTAAGCTGGACACCATGCAGGCATCGCCTCAAAAGCCCTTGAAGCGCCGCCCTGCGGCCATTGCGCTGGTGTTCGCGGCGCTGCTCATCCTCTCCACCGGCGTGCTGGCCTTAAACCAGTACGGCGTGCTGGATTTCCTGTTCCCCAGCATCCAGGAAGAGAGCCGTGGAACGGTGCAGGCGCTCACCCACCCCGTGCAGATTCAGAAAACGGTGGACAATATGAAGCTCACCATCGACAGCCTGTTCTACGACGGCGAATCCTTCGCGCTGGACTGGACGCTGAAAAACGAAACACCCGAACAGCCGCGGTTTGTCGAGCTGTCGCGCTTCACGGTGAACGGGCGAAAGCTTTGGTCGGACGGATGCGACGGTTTCGATGGTCAGTGGCTACCCGGACTCTTTTCCCGCGACGGCACGATGCAGGATGGTGAATACCAAATTCTGTCCCATGAATCGTTAGGGAAAGATGCGGACAGACTGGACGTGTATTTTGACATCGACATCTGCACGCCCAATAAGCCGCCCTTCTATCTGCCCGAAAACTGCACCGATGGGGATACCGAGGAAGAACAGCAGAAAAACTGGGCCGCCCAGCATGACCTGATACAGGAGAAGCTGGACGCAGGCTACATTGTGATGCACACTGATGACTTTGTAATTCCGGACCCTCATAATCCGGGAAAGTTTATCCGTGTTATGGGAAAGATCGCTAACATCCTGCCTGAAAGCGCCTATACCCGGCATACCATGGAAACCGTTTTCAGCGTGGACGTAAGCGCCTTCCGCAAAGAATATAAGGTGCTCTCACCCCAGCCCGAATATGTCTACGATGCCTTTACGCTGAAATATACCAAGGCCGCGCTGACGCCTGCCGGGCTGTACCTGACCGCCGAAATTACACCCACGGACATCACCTTCAACGATCTTTTGCTGGGAGGCTCATGGACGGTCAGCGACGGCGAAGGCAAAAAAATCGACATCTGGCCACTGGAGGGTGGTTCTGGAAGGCACGCGGAAAACGGCCCATGGTATGCCGAATATGCTATTCCCCTTGCAGGATATAAAGACCCGCTGCCAGAAGTGGTGTCGCTCACCTTCTATCCCGAAAACGGCGGCGCGCCCATCGTTTCCCCCATCAAGCTGCCTTAAATGACCAAAGCCCTCCGCGCTGAACGGCACGGAGGGCTTTCTGTATGGATTGCCATTACAGCCGGATGGAGAAATCCCCGCAGGCGAACACGCCGCTGCCGTGGCATAGCCTGCCCTGGCTGTCGATATGCTCGGCGGCATGCAGCACGCGGCCAATCAGATCAGGTTCAACATCCAGGCTGTGGTGGCCTGGGCACACCCTCTCCACGGGCAGCTTGGCGATACGCCGCAGCGAATGGAGAAACAGCGCGGGATCGGTGGTGGGATAGTACACGTCCAGTTGCCCCCTGTATACAAGGTCGCCGGTATACAGCGTGCGCCGCGCCTGTTCATAAAAGCAGCAGTGCCCGGGCGAATGGCCGGGCGTATGCAGTACCTCTATGCTGCGGCCGCCAAGGTTTATACTGTCCCCATTGCGCAGATGCCTGCCAGCCCCGCCCGCATAGACGGTATATTGCGCAGGGTCAAAGCCCTTGGGCAAGGCGTCCGGCTGCGCCGCAATATACCGCCGCACGGCGCTTATGGGCAGCAGAAACTGCCCGCTCACCCATGCGATCTCGCTTTCATGTACGGCGATATCGTCAAACGCGCCGTGGCCGCCTGTGTGGTCCCAATGCGCGTGCGTGGTCAGCACCGTAACAGGAAGCAGCGTCAGCGCGCGCACCACGTTTTCCATGCGGCCTATGCCCATGCCGGTATCAATCAGCGCCGCGCGCCTTTCCCCGCACATAAGGTAGGCATGCGTTTCCTCGGGGTGCTGCATTTCGCTGATCGCATAGGTATCGGCATCAATTTCCGTAACGGTAAACCATCTGTCCATTGGCTCTGCCCTCTCGATAGGGAAAACGCCCCCTGCGTATGCATGCGGGAGGCGTTTGTTGCTGCGCTGAATCAGAACTTGAGGGGGTTGACGCGGATGCTGGGGCCCATGGTGCTGCTCAGGTACAGAGACTTGACGTACACGCCCTTGGCGGACGCGGGCTTGGCGCGGTTGATGGCGCCCATCAGCACGTTCAGGTTCTCGGTCAGCTTATCGGCGTCGAAGGAAACCTTGCCGATCGGAACGTGGGCAATAGCCGTCTTATCGATGCGGTACTCCACCTTACCGGCTTTGATCTCCTCAATGGCCTTGGTGATGTCCATGGTGACGGTGCCGGTCTTCGGGTTGGGCATCAGGCCCTTGGGGCCCAGGATGCGGCCGATCTTACCGACAACGCCCATCATGTCCGGGGTGGCCACGGCGACGTCGAAGTCGAACCAGTTCTCGTTCTTGATCTTGTCGGCCAGATCGTTGTCGCCAACGAAATCCGCGCCGGCGGCGCGGGCTTCTTCAGCCTTGTCGCCCTTGGCGAACACCAGCACGCGCACCGTTTTGCCGGTACCGTGGGGCAGCACGACCGTGCCGCGAACCTGCTGGTCGGCGTGGCGGGGATCGACGCCCAGGCGCACCGACAGCTCGATGGTTTCGTCGAACTTGGCCTTGCCGGTCTGCTTGACCAGCGCGATGGCCTCTGCCGGATCATACTGCTTGTTCTGTTCGATGAGCTTTTTGGAATCCGTATATTTCTTCCCGTGTTTCATGTTGTTTCCTCCCTGTGGT
>CAZFUT010000123.1:0-3091 GCA_964522425.1 uncultured Oscillospiraceae bacterium | reverse complement strand
CTCGGATACAGCTATCTGACCTTCTTCCCGGGCCTTGCGATCATCATCACCGTTCTGGCATTCAACCTGCTGGGCGACGGTCTGCGCGATGCCATGGATCCCAAGCTCAAGCGTTAAGGAGGAGATCGGACGATGAACGCAGAAAACAAAAACCTTGCACCAAACGATTATGTGCTCGATATCGAGCATCTGACCGTCCACTATGTATTGGAGGATGAAACGGTCGAAGCGGTCAACGATGTCTCTCTCCGCCTTAAAAAGGGGCAGATACTCGGCCTTGTCGGTGAAACGGGCGCAGGCAAAACAAGTACGGCGCTTGCCGTGCTGAACCTTGTTCCCGATCCGCCGGGCATGATCAAATCCGGTTCGATCCGTATCAACGGCCGGGATGTGCTGAAAATGAGCACGCATGAGCTGGAGGCGGTGCGGGGCAGCGATGTATCGATGATTTTCCAGGATCCCATGACCTCCCTGAACCCCGTGTTCACCGTCGGCGAGCAGATCGCCGAAAGCATCCGCCTGCATGAACAGTGCGACAGCAAAAAAGCTATGAAGCGGGCCGAGGAAATGCTTTCCCTGGTCGGCATTCCCCCCGAACGCGCAGGCGAATACCCCCATCAGTTTTCGGGCGGCATGAAGCAGCGCGTGGTCATCGCCATTGCCCTGGCCTGCAATCCGAAGCTGCTGATCGCCGACGAACCGACGACCGCCCTTGATGTGACGATTCAGGCTCAGGTTCTGGATCTGATGGTCAACCTCAAGCAGCAGATGGATACTTCCATGATCTTTATCACCCATGATCTTGGCATCGTAGCCGAGATTTGCGACGAAGTGGCTGTCATGTATGCCGGCCGCATCATCGAGCGCGGCACGCTCGACGATATCTTCAACCATACCAGGCATCCCTATACGGAGGGGCTGTTCAATTCCCTCCCCGACATAGAAAACCGCGCGGCGGAGCTAAAGCCGATTCCGGGCCTCATGCCCGACCCGACAAAGCTGCCCGGGGGCTGCGCTTTTGCCCCGCGCTGCCCGTACGCAAGGCCGTCCTGTCTCTCTACCCCGCAGCGTGAACACGCTTTTTCCGCTACGCACATCGCGATGTGTTCGGCCTATGACGACCCATCGTTCCGCATTCAGCGTGAGGAGGTTGCCCCATGAGCGATACGATTTTAGAGGTGCAGAACCTTAAAAAGTATTTTAAAACGGGCCGCGGCATGCTGCATGCCGTCGATGACATCTCCTTTGCCTTAGAGAGGGGCAAAACGCTGGGCATCGTCGGCGAATCGGGCTGCGGCAAGTCTACCACCGGACGCTGCATCCTCCGTCTGATCGAGCCTACTTCGGGCAAGGTCATCTTTAACGGCGAAGATGTTCTGCAGCTAAGCGGCCATAGGCTCCGCGAGCAGCGTGCCGATATGCAGATCATCTTTCAGGATCCGTTTTCATCATTGAACCCGCGAAAGACGGTCATGCAGACCATCGCGGAGGGCGTGGAGATGCGCGGCAAATACCGCACCAGGGCGCAGATCGAAAACCGCGTGCTGGAGCTGATGGAAACCGTCGGCCTGGCGGAGCGCCTGATCAACAGCTACCCGCATGAGCTGGACGGCGGCCGCCGGCAGCGCATCGGCGTCGCGCGGGCACTGGCCGTAGAGCCAAAGCTGATCGTCTGCGACGAACCCGTTTCCGCGCTTGACGTGTCCATTCAGGCGCAGATCCTGAACCTGCTCAAAGATTTGCAGCGGAAGCTGGGTCTCACCTACATCTTCATCACCCACGATCTGGCCGTCGTCAACCACATCTCGGATGAGATCATGGTCATGTATTTGGGCCAGACCGTTGAAAAGGCGCCGTCGGAGGATCTGTTCAGCAACCCGACTCATCCCTACACCAAGGCGCTGCTGTCCGCCATCCCCATTCCGAAGGTCGGCGGGCCAAAGCGCGAGCGTATCCTGCTAAAGGGAGAGATCAGTTCCCCCATCGAGCCCAAGGATGAATGCCGCTTTGCCAGGCGCTGTCAATACGTCTGCGAGCAATGTTGCAGCAGCAACCCCTCCCTTAAGCAAATCGCGCCGGATCATTTCGTCGCCTGCACCCTGTTTGGTAAGTAAAGAAATACTGAATCGTCTGCCGTGTGATGGTCTTCACACGGCTTCTTTATGCCCTTCCCCATAGCTGATCCGCGGTTGGCTCCAACATTGGCGCAAAAAAGAAGCAGGGCGTTCTGCCTTGCTTCTTTTGAAAAACAGTGTAATCAGCGCTTGCTGAACTGAGTTGCTCTACGAGCTGTCTTGAGGCCGTATTAAACAAGATTTAGAGCTTAAAAACCCTATAATTATGGGCTTTCTCGCCAATCTCTTCTGAAGTTGCCCCATTAATTAACTCAGAAAATGGGGCGCTTTTATGCCTCTTTTCGCTGTCCCAAAGCAGTATTCACTACCTCGGACAACTCTTCTGGTTTATTATACTTAACCTTCGCATAGATGTCCATAGTTGTTTTGCTGTTCTCATGCCCAGCAAGATATTGCACCGTCTTCGGGTCTACACCCGCATACAACAGATTTGTAATGTATGTGTGCCATGGCCTCAAAGCCTACGGGATCGAATACCAGAGGATCCGGGTGGCAACGCCCCGGCATAACGGAAAGGTGGAAAGGCAGCACAGGATCGATCAGGACAGGTTCTACGATCACTTCAGGATGTACTCATTGGCTGACGGGCAGCGTCAGATGGCGGCATACCAGAAGAAATCGAATAACTACATCAAAGGATGCCTTGGCATGAGGTCGCCGAACCAAATGATAGCGCTGTATCAGGGCGTGATGTAGGGCAGCCAAGGCCGGCGGGGCCGGCCTTCCGGCAGTATATCACTTGGAAAGGGTCAAGGCCGGGTCGTATTTTTCCGCCATCCCTATCGCGGAAGAATCTCCACCCTTTACCTTGACCCCCTATCCTCCCTCTTCTGTAACCTATGTTTGACAAGCCAACACGCGGAATGGATTTGGGAGTGTCCAACTGTTGGTTTGTCAAACGGCACGTCAACCCTTTTTCGGACAGTTTGTTAAGCAGAGATTTTGAAGGTCGAGTG
>CAZFUT010000122.1:0-3125 GCA_964522425.1 uncultured Oscillospiraceae bacterium | reverse complement strand
CGGTAGCGGGCCGCGCGCTGCCATACAATAGAGCGGGCAACGGAAAGCCGCTGCGTTCCCTCGCCCCTCAGCCGATCACGATCTTGCAGCCGGGCTTGAGCGCCTTGAGGATCTTGACCATGACGGACTCGGGCACGGCGACGCAGCCGGCGGTATACTTTTTGGAGCCGGTGCAGTGTAGGAAGATGCAGGAGCCCTTGCCGGCCTTGCCGGAGGCGTTGTAGTCGATGAACGCGCAGTAGTTGTAAGCGCCCTTGTAGCTGATCAGGTACTCGTCGGAGCCGGTGCGCGCCCGGTCGATGACGCGGGTGTCGATCAGGCGGTTGTAGTACTTGGAGCCGGAGGTGCCGCACCAGTAGTGGTACTTGGTCACCCGGACGTAGTCGAGGCTGGTGCCGGGATTTTTCTTGATGCCGAAGGGCGTCTTGAGGTTGAACGTGCCGGTCGGCGTCTTTTTGTCGCCCTCCTTGGTCTTTCCGATGCCGTTCTGGCCCACGTAGGCGTTAGACGACAAGAGCTCGCGCCATACGCCGTCCGCGCCCTTCTCGTGGAGGGTCAGCGTGGCTTTGGAGCCGCCTTCGTACTTCACGACCACCATCTGGTCGCAGAGCTTCGCCGCGGGCAGCTCGGCCGCGAAGCTGTTTTCGGCCGCCGGGGCGTTCTCGGTCTTGCCGGACCGGCTGATGGACACCGCGCCGCCCGGATACTTCGAGCCCAGCGCCGCCCCGGACGCGGCCTTGTACTTCGCGCCGAGCAGCCTCAGGACCGAAAGATCGGCCATCAAAAGCCCGCCCTCGACATAGGCCTTGGCGCGCAGCGCCTTTTTCGCGCCGTCGACGCGGGCGAAGGCGTAGCCCGCGGCCACCGCTACGCGGGTCTCGTTCGGGCCCTCCATGTAGATGCGCTTGCCGCCGTCCGCCACGGAGTATTCCAGCGCGAGCGCCTCGCACACCGTCGCGAGCGGCACGGTCAGCCGGCCGCCGGCCTTGCCGACGTAGCCGGTGGACGGCGACAGCGCCACGCGCTCTCCGTTTACGATCAGCGCGCATCCGGTCAGGCTGGTCGCCGCGCCGGCCGGTACCGCCAGAATCAAAATCAGCGCCAGCGACGCCAGGAACGTTCGGCTCAACTCCATCCCCTCCCGGACCATTATAGCACGGCGCGGGGTGAGTTGTAAATGGTTTATGACAAAAGTATTACAAATGTGACGGGATGCGCGCGTTGAGCTTTTCGTAGACGGGGCGCATGCAGGGCTCGGAGGAGGCGGCGACGGCGTCTTTGAGCGGGAACCAGCGCACGTCCCGGTTCTCGTCGGGCTTGACGACGAGCGGCCCAAAATCGTCGGCTTCCAAAAGGAATGTCAGGTTGAGGTGCAGGTGCGCGGGCACGAATTTTCCGCGCCTCAGGTGGGGGTTGACCGTCAGGGTCTCCAGCGAGTAGACCTGGGGACTGACCGCCCGGACGCGCGCGCCGGTCTCCTCCCGCGCCTCGCGGAGCGCCACGCCCAAGAGGTCGCCCTCGCCGTCGGCGTGGCCGCCGGTCCACGACCAGGAGTCGTAGATGTTGTGGTAGACCATGAGCACCTTCGTGCGCGCGGGGTTGACGATCCACGCCGACGCGGTGAAGTGCATGATCAGGTTGTCGCGGGTCAGCAGGCTTTCACCCTTCGCCAGCGCGGAGAGCATCACCTGGCGGTCGATCTCCTCCTGCTCGCAGCCGGGCGCGTAGGACAGGATGGTCTCGAGAAGCGTCATCGCCTCCACCTCCGAAATCAGTATACCACCCCTGTCAAATGGATGATTGAGCCGCCCCTTTTGCGGTATAAACATTCCGTGGCATGGGCGCGCGCCCGGCTGCGCACGCTAATGCATGGATTCGATTGGGAGGGAAGCGCGATGGATTCGCAAAAAGAGCCGGCGGTCATCTACTTCGCCGGCGGCTGCTTCTGGGGCATGGAAAAACTGATGAGCATGGTTCCGGGCGTGCTCGACGCGGCCAGCGGCTATGCCAACGGCCATGTCGTGCGCCCGACCTATGAGCAGGTGTGCACCGGCACGACCGGGCACCGGGAGACCGTCCGCGTCAGCTACGACCCGGACAAGGTCAGCCTGGAGGCGCTTCTGTGGCTGTTCTTCTCGGTGATCGACACCGAGGTCGAGAACCGGCAGGGCAACGACGTGGGCACCCAGTACCAGACCGGCATCTTCTACGAGAACCCGGACGACCGCGCGCTGATCGAGCGGGCGGCCGCCATCGAGAAGGGGCGCAGGAACGCGTTCCATGTGCTGATCGAGCCGCTGATCTCGTTCTACGAGGCTGAGGCGTACCACCAGGACTACCTGGACAAGAACCCCGGCGGCTATTGCCACCTGCCGGCGGCCGCGTTCGTCCGGGCCAAAACCCTGACCGTCGACCCCAAGGGCTATATGCGGCCGGACGACCGCGCGCTTCGCGGGAAATTGACGCCCATCCAGTACGCCGTCACCCAGGAGAGCGCCACCGAGCGCCCCTTCGAGGGCGAGTACTGGGACTCGCAGGCGAAAGGGCTGTACGTCGACATCGCCACCGGCGAGCCGCTGTTCTCCTCCCGCGACAAGTACGTAAGCGCCTGCGGCTGGCCCGCGTTCGCCAAGTCCGTCGACGAGAACGCGATGGTCTACCGCCGCGACCGCTCCCACGGCATGACCCGCACCGAGGTCCGCAGCCGCGCCGGCGATTCCCACCTCGGCCACGTGTTCGAAGGCGACCGCGAGTCCCCCTCGGGCGTGCGCTACTGCATCAACAGCGCCGCGCTCAAGTTCATCCCGTATGAGAAGATGGACGAGGCGGGGTATGGGTATCTGAAGAAGTACATCGAGTAGGGGAAGGGGAGGCGGAAGAGGAGGCACAAGGGGGAAACGATTTCCCCCTTGCCCCCCTCACAGGGGAAGAAAATGTCCGCCAGCGCGTCCATTTTCCGGGGTCAGAGAAGGGTCTGAGGGGCTGGTAGTTAAACGAAATGATGTACGACGAGAAGCAGGAGGAGATTTATTTTCCCCCTGCTTCTTTTGGTGTTGTGCAGCTTGTTTCCCTTATCCCTTTCCCCTTGTATAATGTAGTTGAGTTTTGAAGGGGACTCATAACCC
>CAZFUT010000121.1:0-3201 GCA_964522425.1 uncultured Oscillospiraceae bacterium | reverse complement strand
AAAAGCTGGACGCCTTCATCGCCACGCATTTTGACAAGCGCAGCGTGGGCGGCGCCGCCGAGGTGCTGGCCAGCGTGCCGGCGGAAAAAACCTACCTGCCCGCCTATGTGAAGGATGGCAGCATTGCGCGCCTGTTCTATGCGGCCATTGAGGGAAAAACCAGCGAGAAAGTGGAAAAGAAAACGGAGTTTACCTTGGGCGATGTGGCGTACACCATATACCCCGCCGAAAAAGAGGCCTATGACGAAGACCCCGACAACGATTTTTCTTTGGTCGTCAGCGTGCGGCACGGGGACAACAGCTTCCTGTTCGCGGGCGACATCATGTCCGAGCGCATTGAAGAGATGAAGGCCGCCGGCACTTTGGCGCCCCACCGGGTGCTGAAAGCGCCCTGCCACGGGCAGAACATCGCCGGGCTGGATGTGCTGCTGGACGCGGTGAAGCCGTCCCTTGTGCTGATCCCCGCCAGCGACAAGAACCCGCCCGCGGGCGCGCTGACCAGCGACCTGGACGCGCGGGGCATCGACTGGTACTGCTCCAAGGACGGCAGTGTAACGCTGGAATCGGACGGGCTGAACATCACCGCCAGCCGCAAGGTGAAAACGGAGGTTAAGCCGTGAGGGCGCTGCTGGTGGGCGGTACGGGCAACATCAGCCTGTCCGTAACGAAACGGCTGCTTTCTTTGGGCTGGGATGTGACGCTGCTTAACCGCGGCCAAACCGGGGCCAAGGCGCCGGGCGCGCATCAGATCATCTGCAATATCCACGATGAAAAGGCGGCCCGCGACGCGCTGCGCGGCCGGCATTACGACGCGGTGGCGCAGTTTATCGCCTACGCGCCCGATGAAGCCATGCGCGATGTGCGCCTGTTCGCGGATAAGACCGACCAGTACATCTTTATTTCCAGCGCCTCCTGCTATGAAAAGCCGCCGAAAAGCCCCTTTATCACCGAACAGACGCCGTTGCGCAACCCCTATTGGCAGTATTCGCGCGATAAGATCGCCTGCGAAGAAGCGCTGCGCGAGGCCGAAAAAGAGGGCTTCCCCCTCACCATCGTGCGGCCCAGCCACACCTACGGCGACAGCCGCCTGCCCGTGGCCCTGCACGGCGGCAGCCCCTGGCAGGTGGTGAAGCGGATGCTGGCGGGTAAGCCCGTCCTCATCCCCGGCGACGGCACCAGCCTGTGGACGGTGACCCACGCGGAGGATTTTGCCGTCGGCTTTACCGGCCTTATGGGCAACAAAAAAGCGCTGGGGCAGGCCGTGCACATTACGTCCGACGAAAGCCTGACGTGGAACGCCATCCACGAAACCATCGCCGAAGCGCTGGGCGTCAGGCTGCGCCCGCTGCATGTGTCCAGCGCCCTGTTAAGCCGCGTGAGCCGCTACGATTTTCGAGGGTCGCTGCTGGGGGACAAGGCCAACTCGGCGGTGTTTGACAACAGCCTGATTCAATCGCTGGTGCCCGAATTCAAAGCGGCCATCCCCTTCCGGGAGGGCGTAAAACGGGTATTGCAGCACTACATGGATAACCCCGTTTTGCAAAAGGAAGACCCGGTGTTCGACGCTTTCTGCGACCGCGTGGCTGAACACATGGATGCGCTGACAAGGGCGTTTGAAGCGCTGTAAAAGCGTTGCGTTTCCGAAAACGCCATGCTATACTATAGGCAAATAAACATGGAGGTTGCGCTGATGAGAGTATTCTCCTGCTGATGAACAGGCATAACGGCACAGTATTGGCTTTCGGGCCGTGTTTTGTTATGCCCCGCGCAGGGGAGTAGAATCGAAACGGCGTTCAGGGAAGGCACCGCGTTTAAGGCGCGGCTCTGCCCTCGTACCGGCTGTCAGGATATGCTTTCCTGCAGCCGGTTTTTTGATGGATAGGAGGGCATGACATGTCATTGATCGCTGTAAACGACCTGACGTTTTTATATGAAGGCAGCTACGAACCGATATTTGAACACGTTTCCTTTCGCCTCGATACCGATTGGAAGCTGGGCCTGACCGGCCGCAACGGCCGGGGCAAGACCACGCTGCTGAAGCTGATGATGGGGGAATACGCTTTCAGCGGCAGCATCGTGTCTGCGGCGCGGTTTGAGTATTTTCCCTACCCCGTTGCGGATAAAAACAGGAACACGCTGGAGGTGCTGGAAACGATATGCCCCGGCCTTCTCTACTGGCAGCTGGTCCGGGAACTGAGCGAGCTCCAAATGGATGAAGGGACGCTGCACCGCGCCTTCGATACCCTGTCCAACGGCGAACAGACCAAGGCGCTGCTGGCGGTGATGTTTCTGAAGGAAAACAGCTTTCTGCTGATCGACGAACCCACCAACCATCTGGATGCGCGGGGGCGGGCGCTGGTCAGCGGATATCTGAAAAACAAGAAGGGCTTCATCGTGGTATCGCATGACCGCGCGTTTTTGGACGGCTGTGTCGATCACATCCTGTCCATCAACCGCGCCGATATCGAGATCCAGCAGGGCAATTTCTCCTCCTGGATGGAGAACAAAAGACGGCAGGACGATTTTGAAATGGCGCAGAACGAGCGCCTGAAAAAAGACATAAGGCGCCTGGAAAGGGCGGCGCGCCAATCCAAGGACTGGGCGGACAAGGTGGAAAGCACCAAGATCGGCCGCGTCGCCCACCGCGACCAATACAACGAGTGCGGCGGGCGCGCCTATATCGGCGAACAGTCGCGCCGCATGCAGCAGCGCCGGAAAAACCTGGAAAGGCGGCAGCGGAGCGCCATCGAGGAAAAGCAGGGCCTGCTTCAAAACATCGAAAAAAGCGATAAATTAAAGATCGCCCAGCCCGACTATCACGCAAACCGCCTTGTGTCGCTTACGGACGTCGCCATTGCCTACGGGGGGCATAAGGTGTGTTCGGGCATCACGTTTTCCATCGAGCGGGGCGACCGGGTGGCGCTGTGCGGCGTCAACGGGTCGGGCAAGTCAAGCTTGATTAAGCTCATCCTCGGTGAAAGCATCCCCCATACCGGCCTTGTGGAAGTGGGCAGCAGGCTGACCCTTTCCCATGTGCCGCAGGACGCGAGCTTTCTTACAGGGCCGCTGTCCGACTATGCCCTAAGGCGCGGCATCGATGAAACGCTGTTTAAAGCCATTCTGCGCAAGCTTGATTTTCCGCGCGTGCAGTTTGAAAAGGACATGAGCGCCTTTTCCATGGGGCAGAAAAAGAAGGTGCTC
>CAZFUT010000120.1:0-3238 GCA_964522425.1 uncultured Oscillospiraceae bacterium | reverse complement strand
TTAGAAATGGTATACTGTCTGTAATCGAAAGGAGAGGAAGCGACGAATGGATCCTTTGGGGACGCAGCCCCTGTTGCAGCTTTTGCTGCTGTTGGTCTGCGCTCTTTTGCAGGCCGCCGAATCGGCGTTCGGCGCGCTGAACATCAACCGGCTCCGCCGGGAAGCAGAGGAGGGCGACGCGGCGGCAATGGCGGCGGAAAAGCTGCTGACAAGGCTGCGCGAAAACCCCTCCGGGCTTCAGACGGCGCTGTGGACACTGGGCTTTGGCTTTGCGGTGTCCGGCCTGATAACCTACCAACCGTTTTTTGAAAAGGCGCTGCATATGCCGCCCGCTCTGGCGGCGGCGCTGATGACGCTGGCGCTGGGCTTTGTGTTTCTGCTTTTGGCGCGCGCCATTCCCATGAAGGCGGCGCGGCGCGACGCCGAACAGACGGCCCGGCGGCTGATGCCGCTGGCGCGCCTGACAGACGGCCTGTTTTTTCCTCTGGCGTGGGCGCTGCAGAAACTGTCCCTGCTGATCGTCCACATCACGGGCGAAGACCCGGCGGAGGAGACCGAGCAGGTGACGGAGGACGAGATCCGCATGATGGTGGACGCGGGGGAGGAAAAGGGCACCATCGAAGAATCCGAGCGCGACATGATCGAGAACGTGTTCGAGTTCAACAACATGACCGCCGAAGACTGCATGACCCACCGCACCGACATGCACGCGGTGTGGATGGGCGATACCGATGAAAACATCATGGCCCTGATCGAAGAATCGGGCGTATCGCGCTTTCCCATCTATACGGAGGACCTGGATCATATCGTCGGCATCGTGACCACGCGCGACTATCTGATGAACCGCTTGAAGCCCAAGCCGCAGACGCTGCGCCAACTGCTCAGGCCCGTCAGTTTCGTGCCCGAAACGGTGCGCACCGACGTGCTGTTTCGCAAGATGCAGCGGGATAAGACGCATATGTGCATCGTGGTGGACGAGTACGGCGGCACCAGCGGCTTGATCACCATGGAGGATCTGATTGAGGAGATTGTGGGCAATATCTATGACGAGTATGACGCGCAGGTCCCGCAGGAGATCGTGGATAAGGGCGACGGGCGCTGGCGCGTCAATGGCGGCGTGGAGGTCGAGCGCTTTAACGAGGAAACGGGGCTGCGTCTGCCCCTGGACGAAGAGTATGATACCGTGGGCGGGCTGATCTTAAACCAATTGGGCAGCATCCCCGAAGACGGCACGAAGCCGGAAGTGGACGTATACGGGCTTCATTTTAAGGTGGTGCTGGTGGCAGACCGCCGCATCGAATGGGTGGAGGTGACCAAACAGGATGATTGATCTGTTGATCGTAGGCGGCGGCGCGGCAGGCTGTGCGGCGGCGCTGACGGCGCGCAAGCGCAATTTGAGCACCGTGATGGTCTACGCGGGCGACGGCGCGCTGGGCAAGGCGCATCTGATCGATAACTACCCCGGCGCGGGCCCCATGGCGGGCAAAGCCATGCTGTCGGCGATGCGCGCGCAGGCGAAAGCCATGGGCGTTGAATTAAAGCAGGCGCTGGTGACCAAAATACTGCCCATGGGCGGCAGCTTTTCGGCGCTGGCGGGCAGCGACATACTGGAAGCGAAGGCCGTGCTGCTGGCCTTGGGCGCGGCGCGCGTCAAAACGCTGGAAAACGAGGAAGCGCTGCTGGGGCAGGGCGTCAGCTACTGCGCCACCTGCGACGGCATGCTCTATAAGGGCAAGGAGATGCTGGTGGTGGGCGCTTCTGTGGAAGCGGTGGAAGAAGCCAACTATCTGGCCGAGCTGGGCCGTGTGAGTTATTTTTCCGAAACGAAGCACGATTTGAAGGGCCTTTCGCCCGACATCGCCGTTAGGGAAGAAAAGCCGGCCGCCATCCGCCGCGAGAGAGGGCGCATGGTGCTGTCGGCAGGCGGGCGGGACTTTGCGGCCGACGGCATCTTTGTGATGCGCCCCGTGGTCGCCATGACGCAGCTTCTGCCGGAACTGAACACCGAAAAGGGCATGGTGAAGGTGGATCAGGACATGGCCACCAACGTGCCCGGCGTGTACGCGGCGGGGGATATGGTGGGCGGCCCCCTGCAGGTGGCCAAGGCCGTGGGCGAGGGCAATATCGCCGCGCTGGCCATCGCCGGCTACATAAAAAAGCTGGGGGAAAGCGAAGCATGAGGCGGTTTCTGCTGCTGGCGCTGTGCCTGATGCTGCCGGCGCTGCCCGCGCTGGCGGCGGCCCCCGAAATCACCTTTGAAACGGCGGAGCAGGATTTCCTGCATGAGGGCAAGCTGATCTATCATTACACCTGCCGCTATCCCGTGCTGCGGGGCGACAGCCCGGCGGTGGAGAGCCTGAACCACTATTTCAGAACCGCTGTCAGCGAAATGACCGAGCTGGTGCTGCCCATGTACGCAGGCGATCAGGACATGGCGGGCGACGGCGGCCGGGTGATGAAGCAGGCGTATGAAATCACCTGCAACAACGGCGAGTTTTTCAGCACCCTCATGCGGCAGGAGCAGGGCGATGTGGGCGCGGAGCAGGTAAGCCTGTATTCGCAGGTGTTCGCCATGACCGGCCCCTATCAGGGCGAAACGCTGACGCTGCGCGGCCTGCTCAAAGAAATCGGCGACAGCTCCGACCAGATCGCCGAGCTGGTGCTCAAAGACATCTGGAAAACGATCGAACAAGACATGCAGGCGGAAAACAGCGCATGGCATAAAGATTTGACAATGGAAACCCTGTCTTTGGACTTTTTCCCGCAGGAGCATTTCTATGCCGATCAGGAAGGCCGGGCGGTGTTCTACCTGCAGCCCGCGCTTTTTCGGAACGATATGGAAACCCCGACGTATGTATATTCGGCGGAGGACGTCCTCCGCCTGCTCAATGGCGACTAATGGGTAAGGAGGATCATTCCATGATGGACGCACTGGTCAAAACAAAGGCGGACAAAGGGCTGACGCTGCAAAAAATGCCGCTGCCGGAAGTCGGCATCAACGATGTGCTGATCAAGATCCACAAGACCGCCATCTGCGGCACCGACCTGCACATTTACAACTGGGACGCGTGGAGCCAGAAACATGTAAAGCCCGGTACCATCATCGGCCACGAGTATGTGGGCGAGATCGCCGATATGGGCGCCAACGTAAAGGGCTTCCATAAGGGCGACATCGTCAGCGGCGAAGGCCACATCGTGTGCGGCCACTGCCGCAACTGCCGCGCGGGCAACGGCCAGT
>CAZFUT010000119.1:0-3452 GCA_964522425.1 uncultured Oscillospiraceae bacterium | reverse complement strand
AATCGAGTTCTGCATGATCTGTTCAAGAATCCGCTGACTCTCAGATTGAACCAGCCTCCAGTCTTCATCACTCAGATCCAGTACTTCCCCAATAGTCAGTTCGTCCAGCCTGACCAGGTTCAATTTCTGGATGTCATCGATTTTTTGCTCACGGGTAGCGTACGTATCTCCCCTGATGACGGTTATAAATTGATAGGAAGACCGCATATATTGAACCTGATTACGGGAAATGGTGGGGTCGGCGGGCAGATAGATAGCGCTGACCATGCTTTCGGCGTCGTTTTTTGCCTGGTCTGTGAGGATTCTGCTCTGATATGTTATTGTGCGAGGAGCAAGAATTTCCTGTGAGGCTACATCGCCAATCTGGAGGCTGTAACTGGTTTTTCGGATGGATATTTGCAGCGATAAAAGAACGAATGAGGCGATTACGACAACACTGAAGATCAGGATTCGAATGAATGAGGAATCCTTGCGTTGTCCTGTGTTCTCTAACGCTGTCGGTTCCATGACTATTGAAGCAGTTCCCGAACCGTTTTGCTCACCTGATCATTGGGTGCGAGCCCTTTTACCTGAGGTAAAACTGCTTTCATGACTTTTCCCATATCAGCAGGACCGACTGCGCCAACCTCTGCAATTGCCTTTTGAACGATTTCTTTAATCTCATCTTCGCTGAGCTGTTTTGGCAGAAAAGTTTCGATCAGGCTTATTTCGTTCTTTTTTTCTTCGATTGATTCCGAACGTTCAGCTTTCAGCGCGTCCTCGATCATCTCACGGCGGATTTTGATTTCCTTTTGCAGGACTTCGATTGTCGCAGGGTAATCCAGCGGTTTCCCCCGTTCTTTTTCAAGATATCTGATCGATGCAAGGACGACACGATACACCCGTTTGCGATCTTCGTCCTGAGACTTCATCGCTTCTTTCAGGTTCTCTTCCAGTTGTTGTTTGATAGTCATGTTGTTCACTTCCTATTCTATCCAGATGAAGTCATAAAACTGTTCGATGGTTTTCTCGCCGAAGCCGGGAATATCCAGTAAATCGGCAACTTCATCGAACCCACCTGTTTTCTCTCTATAGTCAATTATATCTTGCGCTTTTTTTTCGCCAATCCCTGGCAGGGTCATCAGGTCTTCGAGCGTAGCCAGGTTCAAATTCAATCGGGTTGTTTCTGCTTTGGAGCTTAAAGTGAGGGTAGGCTGGTAAGGTGCTGCGGTTGGGATAATTATGGTATCTCCGTCATCGATCTGTCGGGCAAGCCCGCTGTTCTCAGCGTTCGCTGATTCAAGCATGCCACCGGCATTTTCAACTGCATCCATAACCCGCACACCTTGTGTGGAATGATAAAAACCGGGCGAGGCTACTGCTCCATAAATTTCATATACAATGCGATTGTCATGGCTGACTGTGCTTAAAATTAGCGGTTCTCCGCGTGGACGGCTGCTTAAGAGCAGGATTAATCCTCCAACGAGAAAGGTACATAATACAGAAGTCAGAATTACCTGCCATCTGCTCATCAGATTTTAGAGGGGAGTGCTCTCCTCAACAGGAGCACAGATTTTTTCCTCGCCATTTGCCCCGGCGAGCATCTCATTCTCAACATTTTCCAGTTCCAGTATACGCAGGAAAGAAGAAATGGCGCATTCCAGCATGCCGTCGTCGGGTTCTGCTGTCGTGATTTTTTGAACGGCAAGATTGGGATAATAAAGGAACTTGACAATCGGGTTGGACAGGTGTTTTGCGTTCCAGCGAATGTATTCGTAAGCGATTCCGGAAATAACGGGAATCAGAATGATGCGGCTGATCAGCCTGGATGTCATGGTGGGGGTCAGCGGACCGATGATGATGAAAAGCATGATCGAAATCAACACCACGGTTACCATAAATGCTGTGCCGCAGCGAGGGTGTAGCCGGGATTGCGTCCGGACATTCTCCAGGGTGATTTTGCAGCCATTATCAAAAGCGTTAATTGTTTTATGTTCAGCGCCGTGGTAACGGAACACGCGCTTGATTTCTTCCATTCTTGAAACCAAAACCATGTAACCAATCACAATCAGCAGACGAAGCAGCCCTTCGAAAACATTGCTGAGCGCCTGTGACATCCCAAGTTTGGCTTTCATCAGTTGACCAAGCCAGGCAGGTGCAACGAAGAACAGCAGAATGGAGAGTGCCAGTGAGATAATCAGCGTGATGACCATCTCAGACTTCTCGATCTTTTCCTCTTCCCCGGTTTGTACATTCGCAGAAACCGTCAGATATTTCATCCCCAGTCCTAACGAATCCCAGAGAATTATCAGCCCGCGCAAGACTGGAATGTCGCGGATTTTGGTTTTGTATATGCCGCCGAGCGCTTCTTCAACACGCTCAATTTCACCATCTGGCCGACGCATCGAAGCTACTACATATTTGCTGCCGCGCATCAGCACCCCTTCAATTAATGCCTGCCCGCCATAAGACGGTAATCGTTGTTCACTCATATTTTTTCCCATTTTATCGATTATATACTAAAAGTCAGCGCAGACGCTGCGGACACGAATGGATTGATTGTGAATTACATGTGCGAGACTATGCCGGTAAGCCGTTCCCAGAAGCGTTACATCATGTGGCAGGAGACTATCCTTATATTCAATGGCTTTGTTCATGAATTTAGTTAAAGGAGTCAAAATACGTTTCCAAAATCCGATCAGGTGAAAAATCGATCAGCTGAAGCGCTTTAACATTGATACCTTCAACTGCAGCCTGAGGAAGACAACCAACCAGTTCGCTGTAGTTCACCCTGGTATCCTGCTGTTCGGCAGCGGCTTTAACAGCTTCAAAAAGGGCCATCAGAGAAGTTTTTCTGAAATCAGTCAGATTCATGGAAACCTGAGCCATATTTTTCACCAACATTCCGAGCGCCTGTACACCCGGTAATCCTCCTGATGATTCGCGTACATTCTTCGCTATTCGTTTTGCCAACGTCAGATCGCTGCTTTTCAAAAAGACATTGAACGCGATCAAATAATCCCGTGCGCCGACAACCGTTGCGCCAGCTTCCCCAACCTGAGCCGGGCCAAAATCAGGCAACATGTCCGGATCGGTATCAATTCGATGTTGCAGGTTTTCATAACCGCCGCGCCTGAGATCGGCCAGTTTGCGATGGAAAGGGCTGCGCGCAGCTTGCCCATAAAGATAAACCGGGAGCGAAAGCTCAGTGGCGATTCTGAAACCGGTCTCGATCGCCGCATCAACCGCATCCTGCATGCACGCATTTCTGACCGGTATGAATGGGACGACGTCAGCCGCGCCAATACGTGGATGGCGGCCTTCGTGATTTCGCAAATCGATCAGGGAAACTGCTGCACGGGTTGCCTGAAATGCCGCTTCCTTAAGCGGAACAGGGCAGCCAAGCATTGTGAATACTGAACGGTTGTGATCAGCGTCTGCATGAATATTGATTAGTTTGACTCCTTCAACCT
>CAZFUT010000118.1:0-3515 GCA_964522425.1 uncultured Oscillospiraceae bacterium | reverse complement strand
CTGGTTGATCTTATGCGTGACGCCCAGCAGCTGCACGCCGCCCGCCAGCGCGGCCAGCGCGCCGGAAATGGCCAGCGAAATGATGACGCAGGCGTTGGCGTTGATGCCCGCGTATTCCGCGCAGTAACGGTTGCTGCCCACAGCGCGCAGGCGGAAGCCCAGCGTGGTACGGCTGATGACGTAGTGGGTGGCAAGCGCCGCCAGGACCGCCAGCACAATGCCGAAGTGCGCGCCGCTGGACACCGCGTTTTTGGGGAACCACGAGGCGATGTTGATGGTGGCGGCCTCCTGTATGGGCAGCGACCAGTTTTTGCCGCCGCCGGCGTTGACCGCCTGCAGGTTGACGATGAAGTTGGAAAAGTAGTATGCGATCCAGTTGAACATGATCATGGCCAGCACCTCGTGGGAGCCGAAGCGCACCTTGAGGTAGCCGACCAGACCGCCCCAGAGCATACCGGCCAGCATGGCGGCCGTCAGGGACAGCGGGATCAGCAGGAAGGGGGGGAGTTTGACAAAGACGGCCACCAGCAGCGCCGCAATGCTGCCCATGATATACTGTCCTTCCGCGCCGATGTTGAAGATGCCCGTCTTAAAGGAAAAGGCGATGGAAAGCCCCGTCAGTATATAGGGCGTGGCGTACTCGATGAAGCTGTAGCTCATCGTCTTGGTATTGCTGAACACGACCGAAAACAGGCTGCTGTAGGCCACCAGCGGGTCGTAGCCCGCTACCAGCAGCGCCAGCGCGCCGATGAAAAAACCAATCAGCACCGAAAGCAGGGTGTATAGCAGGCTGCCCGAAAGCAGCCTTTCCAGCAGGCTCTTTTCCGGGGGGCACAGGGTACGTGTCGCCTTATTGCTCATGGTGTTTCTTCCCTCCCGCCATCAAAAGGCCCAGATGGTTCTCGTCCGCCCCTTCGGCGGGCATACTGTGCACGATCCGGCCTTCAAAAATGACGTCGATGCGGTCGGACAGGCTCATGACCTCGTCCAGCTCAAACGATACCAGCAGCACGGCCTTGCCCTTGTTGCGCTGCTCGACGATGTAGCGGTGCACATACTCGATGGCGCCCACGTCCAGCCCGCGCGTGGGGTTGACGGCGATCAGCAGGTCGCGGTCGTTGGTCACTTCGCGCGCGATGATGACCTTCTGCTGGTTGCCGCCCGACAGCGCGCCTGCCGCGCGCGTTTGGCAGCCCATGGGACGGATGTCGAATTTTTTGATCAATTCCTGCGCGTGGCTGCGGATGCTGGCCCGCTGAATGATGCCGCGGCGCGCATAGGGCTCGGCGCCTATGCTTTGCAGAACCAGATTATCTTCCACTGGAAAATCCAGCACCAGCCCGTGCTTCTGCCGGTCGGCGGGGATGGAGGATACGCCCATATCGAACAGCTCGCGCGGCGTTTTGTTAAAGGCGTCCTGCCCGTTCATGGTGATGGCGCCGCCCGTCGCCTTTTTCAGGCCGGTCAGCACCTCGACCAATTCGGTCTGGCCGTTGCCGTCGATGCCGGCAATGCCCACAATTTCGCCCTTGTGCACGGTGAGATCGAGGCCGTTCACCGTCTGTACCTTGCGGTAATCGTCCGCAGTCAGGCCCTTGACGACCAGCACCGCTTCGCCCGGATCCTGCTGTTTTTTGTCTACCTTAAATTCCACGTTGCGCCCCACCATCATGGAGGCAAGGTCGTGTTCGCTTACATCGGCCACGTTGACGGTACCTACGTAGCGGCCCTGCCGGATGATGGTGCAGACGTCGGCGGCCTCTTTGATTTCGCGCAGCTTGTGCGTGATGAGGATGATGGACTTGCCCTCGCGCGTCAGATTGCGCATGATGTCCGCCAGCTCAATGATCTCCTGCGGCGTCAGGCTGGAGGTGGGCTCGTCCAATATCAGCGTTTCCGCGCCGCGGTACAGCACTTTCAGGATCTCCGCGCGCTGCTGCATGCCCACCGAGATATCCTCGATGCGGGCGTCGGGGTTGACGTTCAGGCCGTACTTTTCTGACAGCGCCAGCACCTTTTCGCGGGCTGATTGTAAATCCACCCGCCCCAGCCTGTCCCGCGGCTCCATGCCGAGGATGATGTTTTCCGTCACCGTAAAGGGCTGTACCAGCATGAAGTGCTGGTGCACCATGCCGATGCCGCGGCGGATGGCGTCGTTGGGGCCGTGCAGCGTAACGGGCTGCCCGTCCACCAGTATCTGCCCGCTTGTGGGGGGGTACATGCCGTAGAGAACGTTCATCAGCGTCGATTTGCCGGCGCCGTTTTCGCCCAGTATGGCGTGTATTTCGCCCTTGCGGACGACCAGGTTAATGCCGTCGTTGGCCTTGAAGCTGCCGAACATCTTGACGATGCCGCGCATTTCGATGCGCACGGGGGCTTCCTGGGCCAGTGTGTGTTCCGACAAGCAAAAAACCTCCTTCCTTCCATCGCGTGGAAACGCTGTAAAATGGTATGCCATGTAGAAAAGCGCCCTGCCCGGTATGCCGGGCAGGGTGGGATAGCCGGGAAAGATCAGTCCAGACCGTAGAAATCCGCGCCGTAAAGGGCTTCAAATGCTTCCTGCGTGGCAGGCACCTTGATTTCGCCCTTGAGGATCTTTTCTTTCGCTTCTTCAACGGCCTTCAGCGCTTCGGGGCTCATCAGGTCAACGGTCTTGGCAATGTCAACGCCGCCGGTGGACAGGTCGTACACCGTGTCGCCGCCCTTGAGTTCGCCCTTCTGGCCCTTCTGGCACAGGTCGAACACGCCGTTGTCCACGCGCTTGACGGCGCTGGTCAGCACGGCTTCGGGGGCCAGGTAGCTCTGGTCCTTATCGACGCCGATGGCAAACTTCTTCTGCTCCTTGGCCGCTTCGATGACGCCGTCGCCGGTGCCGCCCGCCGCGTGGTACACGATGTCGGCGCCCTTGGCGTACATGTTGATGGTGGCCGCCTTGCCGCCGGCTGCATCGCCGAAGCTGTTGGCGTTAAAGCCCTGCACTTCGCATTCGGGGTTGGCGTCGCGCACGCCCGCATAGTAGCCGTAGCCGAAGGCGTTCATGACGGGAGAAACCATGCCCAGCACGAAGCCGACGTTGTTGGTCTTCGTCATTTTGCCGGCGGCTACGCCGACCAGGTAGGAGCACTGCTCCTGCGCGAACAGCACGCCAATGACGTTGGGGGCGGAAGAACCGCTGTCGATGATGGCGTACAGCTGTTCGGGATGCGCTTCGGCGGCCTTCTGGCAGGCATCGGCCATCAGGAAGCCCACGCAGATGATGAGGTCGTAGCCCTCGTCAAACAGCGTTTCCATGTTGGCTTCATAGTCGGCTTCGGTGACGGACTCAAGGTAGCTGACTTCGATACCCAGCTCTTCCTTGGCGCGCTGCAGGCCTTCCCACGCGGATGCGTTGAAGGAGTTGTCGTTGATGCCGCCGGTGTCGCTGACCATCGCGACGCGGAAGGGCTTTTTCTCTTCGGCCTGGGCGGTGATGGCCACAAGGCCGACCATCATGGTCAGGACGAGGAGCATACTAA
>CAZFUT010000117.1:0-3665 GCA_964522425.1 uncultured Oscillospiraceae bacterium | reverse complement strand
CTATTTTAAATTGAGGTTAGTATTAAAATAACGGATTTCCGTTCACAGCATGAAAACCGATATTGTTTGTAAATTTGGTTCCATTCTTGTTTTCGTAGGTGATCTTCAATACCCACACCGGATAGAGCGTGTAGCTTTCCACTTTTTCCGTATCGCCTGTAATGGGTACATATTCCACCGACATGGTATGAACCCGGATTCGTTCGGTGTTTAGCAGCAACATATTGGAATAATGCCGCTTCACGCATTGCAGAAGTTCCTCTTCCGTCAAAATGCGTTGCGGTTGCCCTTGAGGCACAAATTGTTCCATATCCAACAGCGGCCCCTGAACATGCACCAAGCCGTGATCTCTGCTGATTGTAAGCCAAAGATACATGGGGATGATCTGCGTGTCCGCGGGGGCAGCGGGCATGCGCTCACTGTACAAGCGCAATCCCTGATAGTAAACAGGATAGAACAGATTGATAAACTGATAACCCTCCGCCGCTTCGGGAGCAATCGGTGAACGGACTTTTTCAAAAGCTTCGCAAATGCCCTTCACATCGGTAAACCGCTGCGACCGAACAGGCTTGCCAAGCTGAAATCCGCAAGTACCGGCAACATCCTGCGCATAGGCAGCCATGTCCTGATAAGTCAGTGAACCCAAAGGTTCATAGCTGTTATCAAAATCGTCATATCCGTCATTGATTTTAGCATACAAGGAGTACGCCGATGCCGATGAAGCGTCAATATCACCGGGAGTAGAGATGGTCCCATCTGATATAAGAGAACCTTCCTCTGAGCTAAAGCCAAGATAACCCTCATCCGGATACCATGTGAGATGCTGCGTGTTGCAGCCCAATTTGCTCCAATCGACTTCTTTCATTTTTCGACGAATAAAATCCTCACTGATGGCTGCTACATGATATTCCTGTGCGCTGGTATTTGCGGAAACATCCAGCACATCCGCATCGACCACAAGCTGAAAACCGTCACAATCCATGGTTTGTGACAGGTGATGCCAGGATTCATCCACCCATAAGGTATCCGCACAAGCCTGATAAAAAAGGAGCACCGTAAATATCAATACAAGCAAGCAAGTAAGCAACGCATTTTTTCTTGACAACATAAATCTCTCCTGCTATATGCGATTAAAAAAGGAGGTCCATAGCAATGGAAAAAGAGAGGGCATTGCAGCCGGCAAAAAACGAAAAGACCGACGAGGGGCAGGAAAACGTGGTGCCGCGCGGCATCAACAAGGGCTTCAGCGCGATGAGCCTGTTATTCGCGCTTTTCTATGTATCCTGCGCGTTCAGGGGCAATATACTGTTTGAGTGATCCACCTTTTTTTATTTCTCCCCTTACACCGGCCTTACCAGGATCAGCGGCGTCAGCTCATCGCCCTGGCCGGAGGGGTTATCGTGCAGGGCCTCCCGTATCTGCTGATCGGAAAGCGGGAAGCCTTCGGACTTGCCGAGGATGTTCTGGTCAAAATCGTTGGCGTCCATCAGCACAACGGGGATGCCGGTCTTTTCGTACAGCTCGGTGCACAGTTCGTCGGCATTGTCGTTGTTGATGAGCGCCAGATCGTGGTAGCGCTTAAAATCGCTTCTCTCATAGAACCCGTCGATGCCCGCAACGCCCTTGCCGCACACCTTGTAGAACAGGCCTTTGATGCCAAAGGGCCTCGTCACGGCGGACAGGAAAGCAGCCAGCAGCACGCGCGGCAGGCCGCAGGCGTTGATAACCAATTGCAGCTTGTAGGGTTCGTGCATGCCGATACCCGTCGAATTGCTGCCCGCAAAGCGCCACATCAGGTTGGCGAAAAAGCCCGGCTTCACCTGATCGCGCGTGAACACGTTTTTGGTGCACATGGCCATTACCTTGGCCCCAAAGGACAGCACATCGCCATCGCGGTAGAGCGGGCGCACATACTTTTCCACCAGATCGGCCTGGCTTTCGCCCACCCCCACAAAATGGGTCCTGATGGCAAAGCGGTCGTACTTCTGCCCGTCCGTCCCCTGTGCGACCCCGCGCAGATAATAGGTAACGCCTTCCAGCTCGCGGCGCGTTTCCTCAATGTTTTTCGACATGCTTGCTTAACTCCCTTGTCAATTTCCCGCTCATTCTACAACACCCCCCGCGCGCTGTCAAACGGCGGGGCGGGCAAAGCGCGGGTTTTCTCACGGAAAACGGCCGCCGGTCATCCCGGCGGCCGCATGATTGTTGGTTTTACGCCTTCTTCGCCCGGCTGGCGTTCTTGGCGCGGATCTCGTGGTTCAGCTCGCGCTTGCGCATCCTGAGGCTCTTGGGCGTCACTTCCAGCAGCTCGTCGTCGTCGATAAACTCAAGGCATTCTTCCAGCGTCGGCTGGTGGACGGACACAAGGCGCAGGCTGTCTTCCGCCGAGGAGGAGTTGCGCACGTTGCTGACATGCTTGGCACGGCACACGTTCACCACGATATCGCCGGGGCGGGTGCTCTGGCCGCAGACCATGCCCGCGTACACGGGCGTCTGGGAGGTAACGAACAAAGTGCCGCGCTCTTGCGCGCCAAAGAGGCCGTACTGGGTGGCTTCGCCCGTTTCAAAGCAGACGAGGGAACCCACGTTGCGGTGCGGGATATCGCCCTTCACCGGCTCGTAGCGCTCGAACACCGAAGACATGATGCCTTCGCCGCGGGTATCGGTCAGAAATTCGCTGCGGTAGCCGAACAGGCCGCGGGAGGGCACAAGGAATTCCAGCCGCACGCGGTCGGAACCGTGCATGGTTTCCAGCGTGCCGCGGCGGCGGCCGATCTTTTCAATGACGGCGCCCGCGTAGGCCTGCGGTACGTCCACATGCAGGCGCTCGATGGGTTCGCAGGTCTGCCCGTCGATTTCTTTATAGATGGCTTCGGGGCGGCTCACCTGAAACTCGTAGCCCTGACGGCGCATGTTCTCGATCAGGATGGACAAATGCAGTTCGCCGCGGCCACAGACGCCGAACTGGTCGGGCGTCGCGCCCTCGGTCACGCGCAGGCTGACGTCGGTTTCCAGTTCGCGCATCAGGCGCGCGCGCAGGTGGCGGCTGGTTACATAGGTGCCTTCGCGGCCCGCAAAGGGGCTGTCGTTGACGGAGAAGGTCATCGCCACGGTGGGTTCGCCGATGGCCACAAAGGGAATGGGCTCCACCTTGGCCGGGTCGCACACCGTATCGCCGATGGAAATATCGGCAAGGCCGGACAGCGCCACAATGTCGCCCATGGACACGCTTTCGGCGGGCACGCGCTTTAAGCCGTCAAAGGTGTTAAGGTCAACCAGACGCCAGGGCTGGGATGCCTGGCTGGTCAGCGCGTTGCAGCGCACGACGTTCATGCCCGTTTTGATGGTGCCGCGCGCAATGCGGCCCACGCCGATGCGACCCACATACTCGTTGTAGTCGATGGTGGAAATCAGCACCTGCGCGGGGCCTTCCATATCGCCCTCGGGCGCGGGGATGTGCTTGATGATGTTTTCAAACAGCGGCTCCAGATTGACGCCGGGCACGCTCATATTGGTGGTGGCCGTCCCCTGACGGGCCGACACATACAGGATGGGGCGCGCCAGCGTTTCGGGGTCGGCGTTCAGGTCGATCAAAAGGTCGAGCAGCTCGTCCACCACTTCCTCGTTGCGGGCGTCGGGCCTGTCCACCTTGTTGATGACCAGCA
>CAZFUT010000116.1:0-3677 GCA_964522425.1 uncultured Oscillospiraceae bacterium | reverse complement strand
CGCAGGTGTCCACGCTTTTTTCGGTATGCGCCTTGGAAGAACCCGTCGCGCCGCCAATGCCGTCGCGCCCCGTGCGGCCGCCCAGCAGGATCACCATATCGCCCGGCAGCGGCCTTTCGCGCCGCACATGGTTTGCGGGCGCAGCGCCCAACACGGCGCCCGTTTCCAGCCGCTTGGCCGCATAGCCGTTGTGGTAGATTTCTTCCACACAGCCCGTCGCCAGACCGATCTGGTTGCCGTAAGAGGAAAAGCCCGCCGCCGCACCCGCGCACAGCTTGCGCTGGGGGAGCTTGCCGGGAATGGTTTCCGACAGCGCTTTGGTGGGGTCGGCAGCGCCCGTCACGCGCATGGAAGCGTACACATAGGCGCGCGCCGACAGCGGATCGCGGATGGCCCCGCCGATGCAGGTGGCCGCGCCGCCGAAAGGCTCAATCTCGGTAGGATGGTTATGCGTTTCGTTTTTGAACAACAGAAGGTAGTCTTCTTCGCCCCGCACGGTGTCCGCCTTGATGCGCAGCGTGCAGGCGTTGATTTCTTCGCTCTCGTCAAGGTGATGCAGCCTGCCCTCTTTTTTCAGCTGCTTGGCGGCAATGGTGGCCAGCTCCATCAGCGTGCGCGGCTTGTGCGGCGCAAGGTGCTCTTTGGCGGCCAGATAGCTCCGATAGGCGCTTTCCACCGCCGCGTCGTCGATGCGCACATTGTCAAGCTCCGTCAGAAAGGTGGTGTGGCGGCAGTGATCCGACCAGTAGGTGTCCATCACCCGGATTTCCGTCACCGTGGGGTCGCGCTGCTCTTTGATAAAATGCTGCTGGACAAAAGCGATATCGTCTTCATCCATCGCAAGGCCCATGGTTTGAAGGAGATTTCTGCGCCCGTTTTCATCCAGCGCACGGAAGCCGTCCAGCGTCTGAACGGCCTTCAGCACCGGCTTTTCCCTGCCAAGGCTGTCGGGCAGAGCAAAAGCGGCCTCGCGCATTTCCACGGGGTTGATCACATAGCGCTTGACGCTCTCCACTTCTTCCCCGGTCAGGTCGCCCGTTAAGCAATACACCTTGGCGTACTGCACCAGAGGGCGCTCGCCCATGGTCATCAGCTGGATGCACTGGGCAGCCGAGTCGGCGCGCTGGTCAAATTGCCCCGGCAGCGCTTCCGCGGCGAACACATGCGCGTCGCGCGGCAGGGTCAGTATTTCGTCCGTCTCATCCACCTGCGGCTCGGAAAACACGGTGCGCACGGCGGCTGTAAATTCCTCGCGGCTCAAGCCTTCCGCGTCATAGCGGTTGAGGATGCGAACGCCCGTCAGGTTCTGCAGGTTCAAGTAGGTGCGCAGCTCCTTCAAAAGCGCCTGCGCTTCCTGCCGAAAGCCCGCCCGTTTCTCCACATAGATGCGATAGACCATGCTGATTCTCCTTTATTTCAATGCCTTTTTGCCGATGTCGCGGCGCACCGTCTTGCCGTCGAAATGCACTTTGTCCATCTGTGTATACGCTTTTTCGATGGCTTCCTTCAGCGTGTCCCCCGAAGCCACCACGGACAGCACGCGCCCGCCGCCTGTTTCAAGGCCGGTTTCGCCCTGCTTAACGCCCGCGTAGTAGAGGCTGCCTGTAAAGCCCTCTTCCACCGTGATGGCTTTGCCTGTTTCGGGCATTCCGGGATAGCCCTTAGCCGCCGCCACCACGCAGCACGCGCTGCCTTGTTTGAATGTTACGGGCGTCGATTTCAAATGCCCGTCGCGCACGGCGGCCAGCGCCGTCAGCAAATCGCTGTCCATCAGTTCCAAAACGGCCTGCGTTTCGGGGTCGCCGAAGCGCGCGTTGTATTCCAGCACCCTGGGGCCGTCCTTTGTGAGCATGAGGCCGAAAAACAGGCAGCCCGAAAAGGGCGTGCCCTCCCGCACCATGCCGCGCGCCGTGGGCAGGAAAATATCCCGCATGCACTGTTCGGCGATCTCCTCCGTATAGAAGGGGCTGGGGCAGATGGCCCCCATGCCGCCGGTATTGGGGCCGGTGTCACCTTCGCCGATGCGCTTGTGATCCATGGCCGACAGAAGGGGCTTCACCACTTCGCCGTCCACCAGCGCCAGCACCGATACTTCAACGCCCGTCAGGCACTCTTCGATGATGACCGTTTTGCCGCTGTCGCCGAAGGCACCGCCTTCCAGCATATCGCGCACGGCGGCCTTTGCTTCGTCGATGGTTGCGGCCACCACGACGCCCTTGCCCTTGGCAAGGCCGTCCGCCTTGACGACGATGGGCGCGGTTTGGCCGTCCAGATAGGCAAGCGCCTCGTTTACGTCCTGAAACGCGCCCCATTTGGCCGTGGGAATGGCGTATTTATCCATCAGGAGCTTGCCGTACAGCTTGCTCGATTCGATGCGCGCCGCGTTTTTTAAGGGACCAAAGCAGGGGATGTCGTGCAGCTCCAGCGCATCCACCAGGCCGATGGCCAGAGGGTCGTCGGGCGTAACGATGCAAAAATCAATGTTCTTTGCCTTGGCAAAAAAACACACCTGCGTCACGTTCATGGGGTCGAAGGGGGCCGGAATCGCCTCGGTCATGCCCGGGTTTCCGGGCAAAACGTACACGTTTTCCGCCAGCTTATTCTCTTTTAACTTCTTGACAATGGCATGTTCACGCGCGCCGCTGCCGATCACCAGTATATTCATGCGTTTCTCCTAACTTAATGATGGAACAGGCGCACCCCCGTCATGGCCATCACCATGTGGTAGCGGTCGCAGGCGTCGATCACATCCTGATCGCGCACCGAGCCGCCGGGCTGCGCCACGTAGCGGACGCCGCTTTCCACCGCCCTGTCAATGTTGTCGCTAAAGGGGAAGAAGGCGTCGGAACCAAGCGCCACATCGGTCAGCCCCTTGAGCCAGTTTTGTTTTTCTTCTTTCGTTAAGAAGGCGGGTTTCTCGGAAAACAGGTGTTCCCACCGGCCGTCGCCCAGCATTTCCTCCGCGCGGTCGGACAAATAGGCGTCCACCGCATTGTCGCGCTCAGGGCGCTTGACGGTATCCTTAAACGGCAGGTTCAGGCAGGCGGGATGCTGGCGCAGCCACCACAGATCGGCCTTGGAGCCCGCAAGGCGGGTGCAGTGTACGCGGCTCTGCTGGCCCGCGCCGTTGCCGATCACCTGCCCATCCTTCACAAAGCAGACCGAGTTGGACTGCGTGTATTTCAGCGTAATCATGGCCACCAGCAGGTCGCGTCTGGCGCTTTCGGGCAGCACGTTATCTTTGGTTACAATGTTTTGCAGCACCGTTTCATCCAGCACGCAATCATTATAGCGCTGGCTGAGTTCCAGCCCGAATACCTCGCGCTTTTCCACCGGCTTGGGTTCGTATGCTTCGTCAATGGCGATCACGGCGTAGCGGCCGCCGCGCTTGGCTTTGAGTATGTCCAGCGCGTCTTCATCAAAGCCCGGGGCGATGATGCCGTCGGACACTTCGCGCGCGATCAGCCGCGCGGTGACGGCGTCGCAGGTATCGCTCAGCGCAATAAAATCGCCGAAGGAGGACAGGCGGTCGGCCCCGCGCGCACGCGCATAGGCCATGGCCATGGGAGAGGAAGAAAGCCCTTCAATATCCTCTACAAAGCAGGCCTTTTGTAAATTTACATCAAGCGGCACGGCCACCGCCGCGCCCGCGGGGCTGACATGCTTAAAGGAAGCCG
>CAZFUT010000115.1:0-3698 GCA_964522425.1 uncultured Oscillospiraceae bacterium | reverse complement strand
TTGGTTACATAAATGTAATATATGACATTATTTCGTAATATAAGCGATGGCCCTGGGCGAAGGGAGCGTAAGAAAGGGGTAAGCCGTAAAAAGCGCCTTTGTCCCGGCAATCGTCGCCGCCGGACAAAAGGCGCGTTTCCCCCACCCTGCGCAAAAGCGCATCAGGAGCGGTTCAGATTCCACTGGTGCAGGGCCGTATACAGTTTTTCGGGCAGGAAGTACAGCACAAGGGGCTTGAACAGGTAGGGCAGGTAGATCGGGCTGATCTTCATCCCCCGCATCACCTCGCGTTTGAGCAGAAACTCGTTGAGCCTGTTCTGAAAAGTACGGCGCCGCACCGCCCCGGCGTCTTCCAGCACATAGTAGAGCGTCTGGGCCAGATTGTACCCCCGATAGCCCCGCCTCATCAATTTATACCAGAGGTGGTAATCTTCCACGCGGATATAGCGTTCCTCGGTGCTGTATCTGCCCACGGCCCTCAGGGCATCCGCCCGCATCATGCAGGCCGCGTGCCCGAAGGGGCTGCCTTTCAGCAGATCCGTCGCCGTCGGCTCCGGGATGGGCTGCGTCTTGCCCCATTCGCCGTTCGCGTCAAAAGAAACCATGGCGCCGCTGACAAATGCATATTCCGGGTGCGCGTCAAGAAACGCCGTCTGCACCGCCAGACGGTCGGGCACGGAATAGTCGCCGTCCCCGTCCTGCCGCGCGATATATTCCCCCCGCGCGGCCTCGATGCAGCGGTTGAGGGTTTTGTTCAGTTTCAAATTGACTTCGTTTTTGAGCAGCACAAACCGATCGGGATACCGACAGCGGTATGCTTCCACCGCCGCATAGGTGCCGTCCGTCGACCCGTCGTCGCAGATAACGAACTCCCAATCCTGATATGTCTGCGCCAGCATGGAGTCGAGCGCCGCCGCCACCGTATGTTCGCAGTTGTATACGCCCATGACAATCGATACTTTCGGCATTGTTTCCTCCACGCTTTATTCTTGTGCGCCGCCATACAGCGCCCCTGCCCCCGCTTGTCACCCTGCCGGATGCGTATTCCCTGCCCCGCAGCTATTCCATGGCCAGCCATCCGGACGCGCCGTCGCCATATGCTTCATGCCATCAGCTCCTGATACGCTTCCATCATTTCCGCGTCGATGGCGCGGCTGTCGTACCGTTTTGCTCTTTCGGCATTTTCCCTGCCGATCTGTTCCCTCAGCGCAGGCGACGCCTGCAATCTGCGGACGATGGCCGCGATGGTTTCCGGCCGGCGCGGGTCGCAGTACAGGCTTGCGTCCCGAATCAGGTCGTTGTTGCCGCGGATGTCGGAGCACACCGCAGGCAGGCCGGCCGCCATGGCTTCCATCAGCGATACGGGCAGGCCCTCGCGCAGGGAGGGGAAAACAAACACATCGGCGATCTTATACAGCGCCGCCACATCCCTCCTGTACCCCAGCAGGTGCACCCTGTCCTCCACCTGAAGCGCCCCAGCCAGCGATTGCAGATGCGCGGCCAAATCGCCCTCCCCCGCCACCGCATAGTGAACGCCGGGCAAAAAAGGCAGCGACCGCACGGCCGCCTCATGGTTTTTACACGCATGCAGTTCGCCCACGGACAGCATCAGAAAGCTGTCCGCCGGCACCTGAATTTCCGCCCGTTTTTGGATCATATCGGCCTTGGCGTTTGCGAATCGCCCGGTATCGATCCCCACCCCCATGATGTGCCGCATCCGCTTCGCATGCAGATGCTTTTGCGCAAACACGGTATCTTCCCCGTTGATGGCGATCAGCATATCCGTCCAGAAGCTGCACAGCCACTCCGCCGGGAAATAGATCAGCCAGTTGAGCGGCGGCGCGCCGCGGTAAAAATGAAACCCGTGGGCGGTGTAGACCACCTTGAGCCCGTCCCGCCGCTTGCTTCTGCACGCAAACCGCACGCAGGCCGCGGCCACCGGGGTATGGCAGTGCACAATGTCATATTGTTTTTCTTTGACGATTCGCCGAAGCGCCCTGATTGCCCCTATGTTGCCTCTTTTCAGCGGCGAACGTTCCCACGTCAGCGGATATACCGTGCAGCCCCATCGGCGAAACTCCTGCGCCACCGGGCCGTAGGCTTCGTTGGTGGCGATATCGACCCTGTGCCCCGCGGCGACCATTTTTTCGATCAGGCTGATATAGAAATCCATCGTGGTGGCGACGGTCGTGGCAAAGAGGATGTTCACAGGCACAGCTCCTTCTCGGGATCATGAATATATGGCGGCATCCCTGATCGGGTGATCGCGCTGCCAGCCGCCCCGGTAGCGATGAAAAAGCGGCGGTATGCCGGCGCAGGGAAAGCGGGAATGCTCCGTTATTATAGCATGGCGGCTATTAAATAGAAAGACCGCCATCGTCGGTTCACCCAGGTGATAAAAGGTGTTCCGCGGGCGTAGCTCCGCTCTTTTTCGTCCTTGACACGCCCCCCGCCGTCCTCTATACTGGTATGGAAACGTTTTCGGAGCCAAATATGAAGGATTTATCCAAAGAGGTCGCTCATGAGGATCGTTACCATTCGCGATGTAGCCAAAGAGGCGCAGGTCAGCATCACCACCGTTTCCAGGGTGCTGAACGACCGCCCCGACGTAGAGGAAGAAACGCGCAGGCGCGTGCTGAAGGTGGTTGAAAAGCTGCGCTATGTGCGCAACGCCAACGCCAGCAATCTAAAGCAGCGGCATACCGATTTTGCCGCCGTGGTGCTGCGCGGCCGCCGCAACGTGTTTTTGACGGACATGGCAGAGCGCATCCTTGAAAAAGGGCGTAAGCAGGGCCTGCGCTTTCTGATGGAAATCATCGACGAAAAGGCCGACGAATTCGACGCCGTGCGCGCCCTGTATCTGGAACGCAAGCTCAAGGGCGCGGTGTTCCTGGGCAGCAACCTCGGCGGCCGCGAAAAGGACGTGCAGCGTCTGGAAATCCCCTGCGTGTTTGCCACGGTGGAAGCCGCTTTCTTAAAGAACCGCCATGTAAGCAGCGTATCCATCAACAATTTCGAGGCCGGTCAAAGAGCCGCCGAACTGCTGCTCTCTCTCGGCCACAGAAAAATCGCCCTGCTGGGCTATTTCGGCCCCGCCGCCGATTCCACCGGGCAAAGGCTCTTCGGCGCGGTGGACGCGCTGAAACGTCACGGCCTCCCCCATGACGAGGGCCTGTACCGCGAGTGCGATTTCACCCTGTCCGCCGCCTATCAGGCCATGAGCGACATACTGGACACGCGGCGCGATTTTACCGCTGTCTTCGCCATATCCGATGTGATCGCCCTTGCCGCCATGCGCGCGCTGTACGACCGTGGGCTGTCGGTGCCGGGCGATGTATCTGTGATCGGCTTTGACGGCATCGAGCAGGCGGGCTACTGCATCCCTTCCCTGACGACGCTGCGCCAGCCCGCCGAAAAGATCGCGGAGGAGGCGCTTGCGCTGCTGACCGCTTCCATCGCCGGAGAAAAAGGGCGGCACATCCTCCTGCCCGCCGAGCTGGTGCAGGGCGGCTCGGTGCGGCGGCTGTAAGAACATCTCAACAATCAAAAAAGCCAAAAATAATGCTTGCATTCCCCAACGTCCTCTGCTATAATTCTTTTTGCTGTCTGAAAGACAGCCTTGCGCCCTTAGCTCAGCCGGATAGAGTGTTTGACTACGAATCAAAAGGCCACAGGTTCGAATCCTGTAGGGCGCGCCA
>CAZFUT010000114.1:0-3967 GCA_964522425.1 uncultured Oscillospiraceae bacterium | reverse complement strand
GGCTCATCTACGACTTTCAAGACCAGCGCCTTCAACCACTCGGCCATCTCTCCAGGATAAAAAACCAGCGTAAGCAATTATAGCAGGGTTTTGGGGCAAAGTCAACGCCTAAAATGGGGTTTTGGTGGCTCTGATGGGGTGTTTTCGAGTGTTTCAGGTGGAGTCGGACGGTTTTCAGGGGGAATGGCGCTTCGGTATCGCTGATCCTGGATCAGAAGTTTGTGGGAAAATGGGCGGAAAAGCTGTGACACTTTGCATTTGGTGCATAAAATAGGCGATGGCAGCGGATGTCAACCGATGTCAGTAATATGGGCTAGGTTTCCATGGCACTTTATCGTAGGTGGCGCGTATCCTGATTTGGTACGATATTTGGAAGGGTCTGGACCCAAGTGGGTAGGATATGCGGACCTGATGCGCTCAGACGCCGGTCATATTGAGATTTCGAGAAGAGTCCAATGCCATCCGATGTCAAAATTTCATAATCTGGGTATTTTCGTATTGACAATATATGGAATATGCGATAATATATTAACGAAACACGTTTACAAAACTTATTTCTCGGAGGGCATGCATGACCATCAAGGACATCGCCCGTCTTGCCGGCGTTTCGACGTCAACGGTGTCCAAGATCATGAACGGCAAGGGAGACGGCATCAGCCCGGAGACGAGTGACAGGGTTCTGAAAATCATAAAGGAGTACAATTACAAGCCCTACGAGGGGATCCGCTCCGCGCAGAACACCAGATCGTTTCTGATCGGTGTCCTGATCGACGGCAACGGCGTGCATCAGGGCTTTTTGACCGGCATTCTGGAGACAGCGCGCTGCCTTGGGTATAGCACTATTGCCTGCACTTCGAAAACGGCCGAGGAAGAGTACAAGAGCCTGATGATGATGCTCCGGCACAACGTGGACGGTGTTATCCGGGAGCCGCTGAGTGCTTCCGACCCCCAGTGCGCGGCGGAGCTGAAAAAGAGCGGGATTCCGGTTCTGACGGTCGGGGACGGCGGCGCGTGCCCGGCCGGGTGCGTGTCATTCGACTATCAGCGGGTCGGCTATCTGGCGATGGAATCGCTGATGATGTGCAAGCACAGGCACGTCCTCTGCCTGACGGATGTCGGCGGCGGAAAGTACGACCGCTTCAGGGCCGGATGCGAACAGTGCATGTTCGATTACCAGGCGCCGGTGGACAACCTGATCCACCACTCGATGGACGCGGACGATCCCAGCGAGTTGGTGCCCTTTTCGGTGACCGGCGTGGTATGCACGTCGGCCAATCTGGCGGCTCGGGTGCTGGAGGAGGCCGGCAGAACCAACCGGCGGATCCCCAAGTACCTGTCGGTCGTCTGCCTGAACGACACGGAGGGGGGCGACAACCGGCTGCCGGGCGTTACACAGGTTGCGCTGCCCTACGGTGAACTGGGGGAGTGCGTGTGCAGGCGTCTGATTTCAAGTATTGAGCAGTCCGGCGGCGAGGAGGATTCCTTCAAGGTCGCCTACACCCTGACCGAGGGCGAGAGCGTCGATGTCCCGATCACGCTGCGCAGCAAGAAGATCCTGGTGGTCGGCACGCTGAACATGGACACGCTCATCGGCATCGAGAGCTTCCCCCGCACGGGCCAGACCTCCAAGGCGACGCGCCGGGCGACGATGCCCGGCGGCAAGGGCATCAACCAGGCGATGGCCGCGGCGCGGTTGGGCGCCGAGGTCTACCTGATCGGCAAGGTCGGGAAGGACTACGACGGCAGCAAGCTGTTCAACTTCCTCAAGCAGAACAACGTCAACACCGACGGCCTTCTGTCCACCGCCAAAGCCGATACCGGGCACGCCTACGTCTACGTGCAGCAAGATGGCGAAAGCAGCATCGTCATCTACGAAGGCGCCAATGGCTGCCTGACCTGCGAGGAGATTGAGCGCCAGGCGAGGCTATTTGAAAACGCCAGCTTCTGCCTTTTGCAGACCGAGATGAGGATGGACCTGGTCACCTTCACCGCGGAATTGGCCCGTCGTCACGGCTGCAAGGTGATTCTGAAGCCCTCTGTCCTCAGCCATCTGGACGAGCGGCTACTCCAAAGCGTGGACATCCTCCTGCCCAATGAAAGGGAAATCAACACGCTCTGCCCGCAATTTGACACCTTTGAGGAGAAAGCGCAGTACTTCCTCGACCGGGGCGTGGAGGCTGTCATCATCACGCTGGGCAGCAAGGGCGGTTATTACCGGACGAAAGAGCTGGGCGGCTACTTTGCCGCCGCCGACTTCACCCCGGTGGACACCACGGGCGCCGCGGATGTGTTCTGTGCGGCGATGGCGGTGTACCTCTCCCAGAACTACGACCTCGCCGGCAGCATCCGGCATGCCAACGTAGCCGCCGGTTGTTCGACCACCTACTACGGCGCTGCGCCCCAGTTCCTGGTGGACAAGGAGACGCTGGATTTCATGGTGGATGGGCAGACGCAGGGCGGTTAAAGCGGCGTAGGACGAACGCATGCCCGCTGAACCGGACGCGGCCGGGGGCCAGGCGGCGCGGGCAGGGACCCATACGAGCGGGGATTGCGCACTTTTGTGAGAGGAGCATGCCGATGGGGAAAATCCTGGTGGTCGGTTCCATCAACATGGATGTGACCATCTTCACCGACCGGATGCCTAGCCAGGGAGAGACCATTACCGGCACCAAATTTCTGTTGTCGCCCGGGGGAAAAGGCGCGAATCAGGCGGTAGCGGCTGCCCGGATGGAAGCCGCTACGACGATGTACGGCTGCGTGGGCGACGACGTATTCGGGCACGAACTGCTGCGCTCTCTGGGCGCGGATGGCGTGGACACCCGGGCGGTGAAGGCGCTGAACGGCGTATCCACTGGCGTGGCCTCGATTACGGTCTGCGGCGGTGACAACCGCATCATCCTGAGCGCCGGCGCAAACGCACGCGTCGGTCTGGAACCGTGGCTGAAGAAGCTGATTGAAGCGAGCGACGCGCTGCTTCTCCAGCTGGAGATCCCGCTTGAGACGGTATTTGCCGCAATCGATATCGCACACAAAAAGGGCAGGAAGGTATTTTTGACGCCCGCGCCCGCAGCGGCGCTGCCCGAAGAACTGTATGAAAAGGTCGATTACCTGCTGCCCAACGAGGGCGAATCGAGCGCGCTGCTCGGGCGTGATATCGCCGGCGAACAGGACGTTTATTGGGCGCTGAACCGGTTCCGCGCGCTAGGCGTGGCCGAACCTGTCATTACGCTGGGCGAGCGCGGCGTCGGGCTGTTCCTGGACGGCGAGCCCCGCATTCTGCCCGCCTACCGCGTCCAGAGCGTGGATACCACCGCCGCGGGCGACACATTCACCGGCGCGCTGGCCAGCGCGATCGTGGACGGCATGGCGCTTTCCGAAGCGGTGGATTTTGCGCAGCGCGCGGCCGCGATCTGCGTGACCCGGCCCGGCGCGCAGAACGCCATCCCCACCCGCGAAGAGGTGTTGCGCGCCGGATTTTGACCGGCCGCGTCCCCATTAGCCAAAGGATGTCTTTTATGGAGGGAATCCATAAAAAAAATAGGAGGGACCCGGAATGAAGAGGACACTTGCCCTGTTGCTGGCTGCCCTGCTGGTCGCAACCTGCCTGCCCACGCTCGCGCTGGCCAGCGAGAAGCCCAAGGTGGTCTTTGCCAACCAGGCGACCATGGTGACGGACCTGGACGAACAGCTCCGCCTGAAGTTCCTGCAGGACCCGATCGCCGCGGCGTTCCCGGACTATGACATCTCCATCGAGTACTACTCCGACCGGCAGACGCTGCAGGTGCAGATCGCGGGCGGCGGCGGCCCCGACATCGCAGCGGTGGACGGCCCGACCGACGCCAATGAGTACGCCAAGGCCGGCCGTATCCTGGCGCTGGACGAGTACGCGGAGAAGTACGGCTGGGCGGACAAGTTCTTCCCCTGGGCCTACGAGACCTGCAAGTTCGACGGCAAGCTGTACTCCCTG
>CAZFUT010000113.1:0-4048 GCA_964522425.1 uncultured Oscillospiraceae bacterium | reverse complement strand
ATCTTTTGGCTTAGAGGCGTCGTCGCGAACGCCCGACGTAGCGCCGCTACGCCTTCGCATTCGCTCCTTGCTCTAAACCAAAATCTCTCTCCGCTTTGGATGCATGAATGATTTTCATTGGTATAAGACGCGCCGATTGAGCGCGGGAGCCAAATGCAAACTATCGCAAGGCGCAGGCTTTGTGCGGTTTCCGGAGCACAAGTTACTTGGGACTGAAAAGTGGTCGGCTGACGCAACTGGTGGCTATGCAAAGCGCCGTCAGCTGTTTCCGCTGATCCCCGGCATAAAGCCCGCTACAGCTGGGCGGACGCAAGTGATCTGAAGATACGAATCGTGCAGGGTAGGCAATACCGCAAACCATGTTGCTGTCGCTTGCGTTTCAGACGTTTTTTTCAAGTTCGGTGAATGCTTTTATGCGAGTTTGGCGTAATCCGCATCGGATACGGCTTCCAGCCATTCGGTGCTTCCGTCTTCGCCGTGAACTTCGATCGACAGATGGGACATCCAGGAATCTGACGCCGCTCCGTGCCAGTGCTTCACATTCGCCGGAATATTGACGACCGTTCCGGGCGTCAGCTCCACAGCTTTCTTACCCCACTCCTGATAATAGCCTCTGCCGCCCACGCAGACCAGCATCTGACCGCCGCCGCTCCTGGCGTGATGGATATGCCAGTTGTTCCGGCATTTAGGCTCAAAGGTTACGTTATAGACCGGAACCTGTTCCGTAGAAACAGGGGCCAGATAGCTTTGCCCGACAAAAAATCTCCCATAAGGGTTCGGCTCACCGATCGGGAAGAAGACGGTGCTCTGATACCTCTCCTTCTCCGTGAGGCCCGCTGTTTCCTCGTTCCAGACCTCTTTGGCCAGCCGGAAAACCGCCCAGCCCTTTGGCCAGCCCACATACATGGCGGCGTGGGTGATGATCGCTGCGATTTCCTCCTTGCTCACGCCATGGGCCTTGGCGTTTTGCAGATGGTAGGCCAGCGACGAATCGGTGATGCCGGAGGCCATCAGGGAAACAACCGTGACGATGCACTTTGTTTTGATGTCAATCGCTTCCTCATTCCACACCTCGCCGAACAGCACATCGTCATTGAGGTGCGCGAACATCGGCGCAAAGTCTCCAAGCTGGTTTCTTCCTGCGGTCTGGACGATCTGCTCAGCCATTTTCTTTTTCCTCCCCGGTCTTTTGTTTACTTGTTGACCAGACATGCTTCTCGTGGGCGCTTACCGGTTTGTTCTGTGCCATGACGCCCGACAGCGGGTGCGGGTGGCTCACTGCATACCCTCCTTATAAAACCAGGTTGATCAGGATTCCGCTCAGGAAGGAGGATCCCATCACAAACGTTATGTAGAGCAGGAATCCTTTCATGCCCATCACGATCTTCAAAGCACCCAGGCTGGTGATTTTCGTCGCGGGCCCGGTAATCATGAACGCCGCCGCGCCGCCCATGCTCATGCCGTCCATCAGCCAGCCCTGCAGTAAGGGGATCGTCCCGCCGCCGCAGGCATAGAGCGGAACGCCGATCGTCGCCGCCATCAGCACGCCCCACGCCTGATTGCCGTCAAAGAGACGGACCATCACATCCTGCGGAACATACCGCTGGAACAGAGCGGAAAGCAGGATGCCAAACAGGAAATACAGCCCCGTCGCCCTGACGTTTCTCCGGTAATTCAGCAGGTAACGGATGAGCGGATTCGGATGGGCGTCGTGGCTGGTTTGCTCCGAAAAGCCTGTGAAATCGAAGAAATCCCTGTCCCGGTGAAAGATATGCACCAGCAGCCCCGCCGCAATGCCGCAGAGAAAACAAACCACAATTCGAACCACCAGGGCCGTCGCGCCCAGGGCTGCGCTGTAAACGATCAGCTGCGGGTTCAGCAGGATGGAGGCCATCATGAACGCGGCCAGCCAGTCCTCGCGCATCCCCTGCCTGCGAAAGGACGCGACAATCGGGATGGTGCCGTACATGCACAGCGGCGAGGCGATGCCGAGCATGCAGGCGGGGATGATCCCGAACAGCCCCCATTTCCGGCTCCGCATTCCGGCAAACAGACCGTGAACTCTGTCCTTTGCAAAAACGGATACAAACGAACCGATGGCCATGCCGATGACCCAGTACCAGAAGATCTGCTGAAACTGGACTTCAAAGTAGTACCAGATGTAGACGAACTCCCGGCGCAGGAGCGCCAGCAGGTCATTCATCGATGCTCATCAGGCGGTATGTCCGGCTGCCCAATCCAATTTCTTCACCGTGTTCCAGCGCGTGAATGCCGTGCAGCTGCTCCATTCGCCGTACCAGGGAGGCGTTGCCCTCCGCCCGGTAAATCAAATCGACACAGGCTTGATCGAGGGCGACCGGGTCGAAGGAAGCCAGGATGCCGATATCGTGGATGTCCGGCTCCGCGGGATTCCCATCGCAGTCGCAGTCCACGGAAAGGCGGTTCATGACGTTGATGTAAATGATATGTTCTGCGCCCACATGATCCCGTACGCCGGTCACCATTTCCGGCATCGCTTCGATCCACGCGTCCTGATCGCTGTGCCAGATGCTGCCGTTTGTTTTGGTTCCAGCCGTATGCACATAGACCTTGCCGCGGGGAGATGACATACCGATCGCGACGTTTTTGATTGCGCCGCCAAAGCCCGCCATGGCGTGACCTTTAAAGTGTGAGAGAATCACCCAATCCGTATAGTTTTCCGCGTGGCTGCCCACAATGGCCCGGTTAAGCCTGCTGCCGCCCGTCACCGGCCACTCCACTTCGCCCTCCTCATCCAGCAGATCAAACGGGGCGATGGCGGTAAAGCCGTGGTCTTCCGCCACCTGCTTATGCATGGCGGAACTGGCCCGGGAGCCGCCGTAGGCCGTGTTGCATTCCACGATTGTGCCATTCAGCATCCGTACCAGATTGCCGATCAATTCGGGACGAAGATAGTTGCTGGCCGGAGGTTCGCCGGTGGAAACCTTAACGGCTACCTTTCCGGCCGGCTTCCAGCCCAGCGCCTCATAGACCCGTACAAGACCTTTAGCTGAAATATCCTCCGTAAAATAGACGGTGGACGCGGGATTTTCCTCAGCTACGCAGACAGAAAGCGCCATGACCGGCAGCAAAGTCAGAAGCATCGAAAGAACCTTTTTCATGGAAATACCTCCGTTCATCAAGATGGATTTTTAAAAGATAAGCCCATGACCGGCACGAGCACCGGGCAGGGACATAAAGCCGGGGTCGGTTTGATATGCTTTTTGCTCACTTTTCATCGACCTCCAGCAGTTTTTTGACGCAGGCATACGTCAGCTCGTATGCGGTCTGGTACTGATAAGGAATGCCCACTTCCTTCATGGCCTCTCGCTGTTTGTCCGTCACGCTGGTGTAAGGGTAAATGCCATAGATGAACGGAAAAAACGCATAGAGGAAGCGGCTGCGCGCCATCCCGTTCATTTCCGGAACATACTTTTGCAGCAGTTCATCCACTTCGCGCATCGACGCGCCGTAGGAACGCTTGAAAACGGTCAGCTGCTCCAGGCGGGAATTGGCCTCCATTTCATACAGGTTCATGGACAGGAGCCGCAACAGCCGGGGATGGTCGGTCAGTGTCCGGGCAAGAAAGCGGGCCACTTCGTTTCGGGTGAGGGAAGCGTTTTTTTCCCTCCCTTCCCGCATCTGGGCCACCCAATGGTCGTATTCTCTGGCCAGCATCGCCAGAAAGATTTCTTCCTTGGTTTCAAAATACACATAGATTCCGGTACGGGTCAGGGTAATGGCCGCGCCGATTTCCTTGATGGTCGTATCCTTGAATCCTTTTTCTTCGTACAGCACCGCACAGGCGTTGATGATCTCCTCGCGCCTGGCCTCCGTCAGCTGTGGTGATCCTCTGGACAAACGCCCGCCTCCTTAAAACGACACAGTGTCATCATTGAAGAGTTTACATCAATGGTGACACGGTGTCAATGAATTTTTCAAAGTTTTTGCCTGACCGGTCGTGGCATGCAATTCATACCAATTCAAATCCTTAACGCATCGTCGCGTCGGATCTTTTGGCTTAGAGGCG
>CAZFUT010000112.1:0-4264 GCA_964522425.1 uncultured Oscillospiraceae bacterium | reverse complement strand
AAACTGAAAAAAACTAGATATTGTCATGCTTGATTACCTTTTTCCAATTTCCTTTTCATTGTAAAAGACTCGCGCAGCAACAAACTTAATGAAGATACCTCAGTGGCCTCTTGATTAAAACACATAATTCCACTTTCGGCTATCAAATCAGGCTTTTTTTTGCCAATTGTCTATAAGTTTTCCTCAAATAAGGAAGTTTGTCAGCAAATGATTATGACCATAATGTTATTGTTTTTTAAGATATCGTGATTCGATTTCCTTAATCTTGTGGTAGAGGAAGCGATTAACCGGAACGTCGATTCCCAGTTGGTCGGCCATCTTCAGGACTGTTCCAGAAAAGAGTTCGACCTCGGTAGGCCTCCCGGCAGCTGAGTCCTGACGCATCGATGGCATCAGTTCAGGGTTGAACGGTTCAAGCACTTTCATCCAATCATCAATATCCTGATTGGTCAGTTCAATTCCTTTGGCAGCAGCGATTTGCTGCACTTCTCTCATCGCAGCAAGCATGGTAGTCCGGGGTTCTCCGTCAACCTGAGCGCCGCCATAGTTCGTCTCATAGGCTGTGGTCACCTGATTGATGCCAACGTTCAGCATGAACTTATTCCACATTACTTTTTGAACGTCACTTGCAATCTGATATTCGATTCCGGCCTTATCAAAGAGGGTGGCGAGGGCTGTGATTTTTGGGCTGATCTGGTTGTCTTTTTCTCCTATGATTAAATAACCGGCATTGCTGTAGATCAATTTATTGTCTTCACGCGTCGCATCCATCGCCTGCGCCACACAATAGACAACTTTCTCCTCACCTAAGGCTTTGCCGATAATTTCTTCGCTCGAGATTCCGTTTAATAAGGAAAGCAGGATTGTATTGGGACCGACAAAAGCGGAAGCTTCTCGGATGGCGTCTTCTAAGGCTGGAAACTTCACCGCAAAAATCATCAGGTCAACCGGATTGCGGGCTTCTTCTGGCGAAAGATAACTGAAATCACACTTCTCGCCGTTACAGTAGATACCATTTGTTTTGTACCGTCGGATTCGTTCAGGGCTGGCAATAAAACTGACATTTTCTTTCCCCAGGGCATCGGTCAACAGCTTTCCAAAAAGTATCCCAAGCGCTCCCTGACCAATGATTGAAACAGTTTGAATATTCATCATGAAATTCCCTTATATAACTTATTGTTGAGATAATCGCTGAAGCCCCTTATCGACCATAACGACGAAATCCTGGACGTTGGTAACGATGCTTTTTGCTGTCAAACTGCCTCGATCACTTAATTTGTTCAAGGCAAATTCGGAGATATCGACCGAGTAAATGAAAAGTGGGCGGATGGTGCCATCCACCACGCGGAAGCAGGGTGTCATATTGCCTACGGCAATTGTGTGAAGCTGCGTGGCCATACATATAACGGTGGTTGCGTCTTTGATCATCGCGCGCATTGCGGATTGCCCTTCGTAATTATTGGCAATTACCCCCGGCAGCGGGCCATCATCTCGGATTGAACCTGTAAGGACGAAGGGAACGTTCTTTTCCCAGCAGCTGAAGATGATGCCATTATCAATCTGATGATCACGAATAAACTGATCAATCGAGCCGCTTTTGCAAACTTCATTGATCAAGTCCAGGTGATGATAGTGTCCGAAAGGATGAGAGAACTGGGTGTAGATATGTTGACCAAGCGCTGTCCCAAAATAGGACGCTTCCAGGTCATGGGTTGCGAGCGCATTCCCGGCCAGGATTCCATGCACATAACCACGCTTGATGAGGTTGCTCATTGCAGTCCGTGAATCAGCGTCGAATGCGCAGGCTGGGCCCATCACCCAGACAATTTTTCCATGTTCTTTTTCATGTTCCAGCAATCGATAGAGTGAATCGTAGTCTTTTGAGAATGCTGTTTCCCGGCTGCGGCCAGAACGGAAGGCGAAGGTTTCTCCTTTTTTCTTATCTTCCACAAAAGGAACTTCGTGTAGATAAATCCCATCGTCTCCATTTTCAGTTCTGCCCACAATGACGCGATCGCCGATCTTCAAATGTCTTAACTCAATAACCTTCAGCTGGTCATTCGGATCAATCACGACGCAACAATCCATGCGGGATTCCGCAGCCAGCACCCACTTTCCGTTGAGCTTGAAATACTCAGGAAAGATTGAAGTTGCATGGTATTGGTCTGGTGCGACGCAGTTCTTCTCGACTACCTTCCAGCTTGCATCCGGTGCATTACGAAAATGTTCAGTACTGAAATCCGGTTCGATAAATTGAGGTAATTGCATTGACATGAGCTTTATTTCCTTCCCTATAGTGAAATAGCTTGTTCGCCGTAAGCAGGAATGAATCCGCCAATCACATTCGTTAGCACGGAGATGGGAGAAAAGCAGCTGAATGAAACATGATCGATCCCGCTCATAATACTGACTGTTTTTGGACCAAAACGGGAATAAGGCAGCCCAGGACCTGGAAACTGAGGGATTCTACCGGCAGCTTTCCAAGCTGAATTGGCAGAGATCCTTTCTTATTTTCGAAGTCCGAATTTTCGTGAACTCCTTTCCCGATGTAGTATTCAATTATACAGGAGAGTGTGTTTTCCTGCGCGCTGACAAAAACGACGTGAAGGGAATTTATTATGGCCCCAAAAAGGCAGGTGAATGGTTCGGCGTATGATCTCTGATGAAGACCTTATTAATGGTTTCATAGCCGCTTTTGATGAGAATCAAAACAATTATGAGAATTACTGCAGCAAACAGAAACGGCTTTCTCTTGTTTGTTTCCCGTGGCGGGCTTGATGAGCAGGTTTCAAGGCGCAGTTTTGGCATATCAATTGATTCCATTTGCATGGATTTTTATGCGCTTCATCGACCTATATCGACTCTATAGAAATTGATCATAATCATGGTAAACTGATATTTCAACTGGCACATTATGAGCATCCATTCACGAAAAGATTCCCATATTCAGATCTGTCTGGAAAAACCGGTGCAGTCAGAAACGACGAACGGGTTTGAGAATTACCGCCTCGTTCATGAAGCGCTGCCCGAGAAAAACTTTCAACAGTTTGATATTTCGACTTTATTTTTAGGGAAAATAATAAGCGCTCCGCTGATGATTTCTTCCATGACAGGGGGAACTGAATCAGGCGAAACGATCAACCATAATTTGGTGGATGCATCTGTAACAGAGCGAATTCCTTTTGCGATTGGATCAATGCGCATTTATCTCGAACAAAAACGCCTTTCCGGGCTGCGAAAGCTTCGGGAGCATGCGGTTGAAATACCAATACTTGCCAATATTGGAGCAGTCCAATTGAATTACGGGCTGGGCATTGACCAGATAAAACAAATTGTGGATTCAGTTGAGGCAGATGCTCTGATTCTTCATTTGAATCCAATTCAGGAAGTGTTTCAACGCGCAGGAGACCTGAATTTCTCTGAGCTGTTAAGAAAAATAGAACAGGTCAGGCTTCAAATCGAAGTACCTGTCATCATGAAGGAAGTTGGATTTGGTTTTTCCGTGGAAACTGCCGGCAGGTTGCGGGAGATCGGTATCGAATGGCTTGATATCGCCGGCGCGGGCGGAACTTCATGGATCAAAGTTGAGACAGCCAGAGACAGATCCGAATTTGCTGATGAAATAGCTGCTCCATTTTATTCCTGGGGAATACCGACAGCGCTCAGCCTTGCGCGTATTCATCAGGCATATCCCGAGATGAATTTGATCGCTTCGGGAGGGATTCGTAATGGCGTTGAGGTTTGTAAAGCGGAATATCTGGGCGCCAGGTTGAGCGGAATTGCGATCCCATTATTGAAACCCGCACTGGAAAGCGCGGATGCGGTGTGCAAAGTTATTAATCAATTCAAATTCCAATACCGCACGGCGAAGTTCTGTTCCAGCGGAATTGAATCCGTTTAGGAAAAATTCGTAATCCTCCATAAGAGATGATAATTAAATGATGGCGAAAGAAAAAGAACTTTCAGGGAAAAAACCTTCCGAAAAGAAGCAATCCTCCAAACTCAAACAGGCAGTTGAACAGATCCTGTCAGCGGTGGGAGAAGACCCCAACCGTGAAGGCCTGAGCAAAACTCCCGAGCGCGTGGCAAAGATGTATGAAGAGTTGTGCGCTGGCTATAGACAAACCCTCACGGAAGTTGTCAATGGCGCGATTTTCCATGAGGCTGCAGAAGGAATTGTGCTTGTTAAGGATATTGAGTTCTACAGTTTGTGCGAGCATCATATGCTGCCTTTTTATGGGCTTGCGCATATCGCCTACATCCC
>CAZFUT010000111.1:0-4266 GCA_964522425.1 uncultured Oscillospiraceae bacterium | reverse complement strand
CCCTCGGCCGGCATGGGCACAAGGGCCGAGCCGAGATAGAGCGTGATGCCGAGGGCGATCAGCGCGATGGAAATAAGCAGCATGGCCAGCTGCATGATGTAGCTTTGCGGCACCAGCGGCGCGCACAGGCCCTTAAAGATGTTGACGAGGAAACCAAACACGGTGGAAAACAAAAGCTGGGTCAGGTCGATCAGGCGAAAACCGCGGCCCTTTATCACAAACTGTATCAGAATAAACAGGATGAACACCGCCGTTACCCACTGGCCCATGTTGAAGGGCGTAAACAGGGACAGCACATAGGGCAGGCTGTTGATGGGCGACACGCCCAGGCGCGCCTGCACCGATACGGCGACGCCCAGCGCCAGCACCGTAAGCCCGGCGACATACAGGGCAACGCGGGCAAAAAGACGGTTGTGTTTCATGGCCGTTCCTCGTTTGTTTCGTTCATGCCGAACCCGTAGTCGAATAAATGGGCAAGGTCAGCCCACGCCATGTTGCGGGTGCGGCAGTTCAGCACCACGGCAACCAGCGTGCGGCCGTTGCGCTCCGCCGCGCCCACAAAGCAGAAGCCCGCCGCGCGCGTAAAGCCCGATTTGATGCCCAGCGCGCCAGGGTAGTGGAAGGGGGACAGGGGCAGCAGGATGTCCGCGTTGTTGGCGATGACCAGCTCCTGCCTTAAATGCGTAGGGGGCAGCGTGTAGGAAGAGGCGGACACGATGGGCTTAGCATCCCCGCGCGACAGGAGCGCCAGCGCCAGCAGCGCCAGATCGTGCGCCGTGGTGTAATGCCAGGCGTCGTGGTAGCCGTGGGGATTCATGAAATGCGTATCCTTCATGCCGAGGGCGGCTGCCCGGCGGTTCATCTTTTCCACAAAGGCGGGGATGCTGCCCGCCGTCAGCACGGCGGCGGCATTGGCCGCGTCGTTGCCCGAGCGCAGCATCAGGCCGTACAAAAGGTCGCGCACCGTCATTGTTTCCTTGGGGTAGACGGGCACCAGCGACGAATCCTTGGGCACATCCTTCGTTTCGGGCGGCAGCGTCACCACCTGGTCAAGGCCGCCTTTTTCCAGCGCCAGCAGCAGCGTCATCATCTTGGTGGTGCTGGCGGGGTAACGGCGGGTGTCGGCATCCTTGCTGAACAGCACATGCCCGCCCGACACATCCGCCAAAAAAGCGCTGCGCGCGTACAGATATTCCGGGGCAAGCGCCGTGCCCGGCGCGTAAAAGGCGGGCGCCTTGATGCCGTAGGGGGACAGATCGCCCTTGAGGATCGCGCGCGTGGGCGCGTCCAGCACGCCCGTGACCGCGACATCGGGGGCATTGCCGTCTTTGAGATGGGTTTGCAGTTTTTTCAGCGCGCTTTCGGTGTTGGGGCCGAAATGCCCGTCGGGCGCGTCGCTTAGCAGGTTCAGGTCGTACAGCTGGGTTTGCAGCGCCGCGACGCGCTGGCCCGACATGCCGGTTTTTAAATCCAGAAAGGGCTGCATGAGGGCGTCGTCATATATGGCGTTCAACGTTTCAGGCCCCGCGATGCCGTCGACGCCGAGGCTTACGCCCCTTTCCTGCATCGCGGTCTGAAAGCGCGCGACGGCCTTTTTGGTTGCGCCGCCGTACTTGCCGTCCACCACGCCGTTAAAAAAGCCCAGCTCGGTCAGCCGCTTTTGCAGCGTCAGCACGCTTTCGCCCGTGCTGCCGGGCTTTAGGTATTCGCTTTGTCCGTCCGCTGCGGGGCAAACGGGCGCAAGCAGGCACAGAAACAGCAGCATACACAGAAAACGCTTCATGCTTTTCGCCCTCCCTTCAAACGATTCAACGTAACAGCGGATGATTTTCTTGCCTATTGTACAGGAATCCGCGCTTTAAGGAAACCGCCTTGTTTACGTAGAGAAGGAAGAATGGTACAATCAAACAAAATAAGAACAACGGAGGCGGCTATGATTCTTGCGTTTATCGGTGCGGGCGTGATGGGGCGCGGCATGGTATCCAATCTTTTGCGGCACGGGCATACGGTGCGTTTGTACACAAGGACGAAACAGAGCGCGCAGCCCTGTGTGGAGCGGGGGGCGATCTGGTGCGACACGGTGAAGGATGCCGTGCGCGGCGCGGCGGCGGTGATCACCATCGTGGGCTATCCTAAGGATGTGGAGCAGGTGTATTTCGGCGCGGGCGGCATTTTGGAAAACGCCGCGCCCGGCGCGTATGTGATCGATATGACGACCTCTTCCCCGCGCCTTGCGGCAAAAATATGGGAACAGGCCAAAGAAAAGGGCCTCTTTGCCCTGGACGCCCCGGTATCGGGCGGCGATACGGGCGCGAAAAACGGCACTCTGACCGTGATGGTGGGCGGCGATAAGCAGGTGTTTGAACAATGCGTGCCCCTGTTTGAGGCCGTGGGCGAGAGCATCCGCTTTTGCGGGCCTGCGGGCTGCGGCCAGCACACCAAGATGGCCAACCAGATCGCCATTGCGGGCGCGGTGGCGGGCGTGGCCGAGGCCCTTGCGTATGCGAAAAAGGCGGGGCTGGACGCCATGGAAACGCTGACCACCATTGGTTCGGGCGCGGCAGGCTCCTGGCAGATGAGCAACAACGGCTTAAAGATGGCGCGGGAGGACTATGCGCCGGGCTTCTACATCAAGCATTTTATCAAGGATATGGCGCTGGCCATGGAGGAAGCGGACGCGCGCGCCCTTAACCTCCCTGTGCTGCGCGACGTGCTTTCCATGTACCGCGATATGGAAAAATACGGCCTCGGCGACGAGGGCACGCAGGCCATTATCAAGGCGTACCGGGTGTAAAGCACGGGGCAACGATACAAAGAAGCCGCTGAAACCTTGCGATTTCAACGGCTTTTTCGGCGCGCCATGCAGCATTCGGGCCTGTGGCCTTTTGATTCGAAATGGGGACATTGAAAAAATCAAAGAATCGCCGCGGCGCATCGGGCCAAACACGGTTGAAGCCAAGGCTTTGATGGATATGGGCAACGGCGCGTTAGAGTACAGCGAAATGCTGCTAAAGCAGTATGACGATATAATTGAAGCGAGCCGTTCGTTCACATATTGGCGAGCCGAATGTAGATTCAATCAGGAAAATAAATAATGATGCGGAGTTTGCCCCATTTAAGAAAGACAGACAATATTCTTTCTCGATTTCATATGATGATATACAACATATAGCAAAGCACTATGATACCGCTGATGGGCAAATCGACGCCATAATGCGGATATACTCTATGCTTAACGATTATGATTCAGTGTCTGCGTTCAAAAACGGGAATCAAACGCGCATAAGAATCAGCAAGCGGTTTGAAGATGCCGATTTTTTGACGATGACGTTGTAGGCAATCAAACAAGGACACTTGATCTTGTGACACTATATATAACAAGGATGAATATAGCAAAGAACGGAAGAGTTTTTCCCCCTGCTATCTCAAAGGATAGCCCCCGGAGGCTCTCGTCCGTTCCTGTAGATAATATACCACAAACAAGCGAAAAAGGCAACGAGCAAACACGCTTTAGCCTTCGCGAAACGGTTGAAAACGTGGAGGAAAAGCAGACAAGGTTTAGCTTAAGAAGAACATATGAAGATCAAATAGATGATATCGCAAACGGAACATTTGATAAGGACTATTCCCATGTTTCTTTGAGAACCAATACCCCCGAAATTCTTATAGAAAAAGCTGGCGCTAAGGATTTACCTGTATTAATGAAAAAAGACCTTGTTGAATTGGCGATGAATAAGAACGGCAGATTAAAAGGGAACTATCACGGCCTTGGTCCCAATATAATGAAGAAGATTCCTGAGGCAATGGAAGCGCCGATCGCGTTACTGCGGCAGAAGAACGAAAGAATAGCTGAAATAATTCAAATAGATAATAACGGGAAGAAAATACTATTATCTATTGAGCTAAACGCTTTTAGAACCATAAAAGAAGGCGGGAAAGATACAAGCAACGTGCATAACGCAGTAATTACCGCATTTTCTCCTAAGGATAATTATATTAAAAATATATTTGAGAAAAGCGAAGTCTTATATATAAACGACGAAGATGCCTCCCACTTTATATCCGGGCTGTATACATATCCCGGCTATGATCTGGACGCATCTTCTATTAGTAATATACCACAAGAGAGCGAAAAAGGCAACGAGCAAACACGCTTCAGCCTTCGCGAAACGGTTGAAAACGTGGAGGAAAAGCAGAAAAGATTTAGCGAGATGGCTCGTCAACCCTTTTTCGGACAGTTTGTTAAGCAGAGATTTTCAAGGTCGA
>CAZFUT010000110.1:0-4342 GCA_964522425.1 uncultured Oscillospiraceae bacterium | reverse complement strand
GTCCCGCGTTTCCCGCAGGAGCTTTGTCATATTGACCTTGCCGTAAACACGCTTATGGTTCTTCAGGAGCGCGAACAGCATGGCGAGCCCGTTCTTCAATGCGGAACCCGCCAGCTTCACCGTGACTTCGCTGCCGGATAGTATCATGCGAACGACCTGATCGGCGGCTTCGCTTCCTTCCGTCATTGCCTACCACCTCTTTTCAGTTGAAATAGATTGTCAGATGAGCCGTGCTTATCTTTCTTTATCCGTTTGTTTTTCTTCTTTGGATTTGATAGTCTCGACGTACCGGATGTCTTTTTCCATGTTGGGAGTTGCACCATTGATCGCCTTGCACAGCGTGATTTCCTTCTGCGCTGCACGGATATCCCTGTTGATGTTGGCGACCGCCTCGTAGACCTCGGCTTTCTCCCGTGACAGCCGTTCCGGGGCGGTGCCCGCCTGTTCCAGCGTTTTCACCGCAGCCATGTACCGCGCTAGCTCATCCTCAATGCCCGTCATGCCCTGCACGTACAGAACACTTGCGGGGCGGAGCGCCTCGGCGTCCGCCAGCGCGTCGTATAGCTTCTTTCGCTTCTTCTTTTGCACGTTCAGGATGGTGCGCTGCTTGGTCAGCTTTGCGATCCGTTCTTCCGCGTCCGTCTGATATGCCGCAAGCTGCTCCGGCGTGGAGATATCGTGCTCCCGCAGGAACGTAAACTGTGTTTTATACTGCTCAAAGCGCATCACCTCTTGTTTGAGATGCGTCGTCATGCGGGGCGGGTACTGCCGCTTCTCGATCTTGCCGAGCAGGTACAGATAGTTGACGTACAGGGCGAGAAAGCCCGTATACTTCGGGTGCTTTCGGTATGGCACATATGGCGGACGGTACACCATAGCGGGACGTTGACCGGCTTCGATGGCTTCGAGATTTCCTTGAATGGCAGCACGAATGCCGTCTTCCGTGAACAGCGGGTCGCTCCTGCCGGGGACGATCCATTGCGCTTCTCCACGCAGGCGGAAGGACAGGCGGCTGCCAAACTTGGCCTCGTAGCCCATGTTCTCCATGAGCACAAGGAAATGACCGAAGTCGTTGGCGTCCTCGATGGCCTGTCGCATATCCGCCTGCAACATGGAGCGGTACGTCGGAAGACCGCGTTTCTCACGCTGCCATTCATAGTAGCGGATGGCGTGACTGCGCTCGCCGGAGAGAATTACCGACAATCCGTGCTCTCTGCACAGCCGGTCGGAGATACCGCGGATTTGCTCGTAGTAGCTTTTTTCGTTGCTGTGATACTTCTTGCCGGTTTCCCGGTTGACGGAGTTGAACAGGATATGCGCGTGGATGTGGTCCTTGTCGTCATGTACGGCGATCACCGCTTCGTATCCGGGCAGATGCTCCCTCACAAATTCTTGCGCGATGGAGAGCGCCAGCTCCGGCTCGATCTCGCCCGGTTGGAATGCCTGAATAACATGGTAGCACTGCACGCCGTCCGTTTTGCCTGTTTCCTGTTTGGTTTCCATCATGACGGTATAGGCGTTCTCCGCACTGCAATACTGGAATGCGGTCAGGAGGCGATTTTCCGTTTTGTCGCCGTTTAAGATATAGTTGATGCCCACGTCCACACGATAATGTCTTGCAACGATCTTTGTGACGGCCATTATCTGCGTGCTGCCTGTTCCATGAGTTCGTACACCTTGCGCATGAGGAAGACGGACTGCGCCGCCGTTTCCGGGGAAGCGACGCCCTCATTGACACTTCGGGCAATTTGATTGATGTTGTTGCCGATGCGGTGGATTTCCTCGTACAACTTGCCAATCTGCTCGGTCGGACGCGCTTTGACGGGCGATTTCATGATGAGCCTGCGCAGGTACACGCTGCGGGAAAGACCGCAGCGTTTGGCGTCGTTGCACAGGGTGTCAGATTCCGCCCTCGATAGCATGATGTGCAGGTGATACCTGTTTTCTTTTGTCTGCATGCGCGCCTCCTTCCGGCTGCAGCCGATTCTTTCCGCCCGCAGGCGGCATTGGGGTCAGGGGCATGCCCCTGCGAGCAGTGCAAATGTACATTTGCGCTATGCTCGCCCGATCAGCGCTGTTGGCGCTGTCGGTTGCCCGCCGGCGGGCGTGTGGTTCTTTTCATAAGGAATGATGATTGGAAGCCTCTTCTCGGATGCGGCTCTGAAAGGAAAAGACTGGGATGGGTCAGCGTTCCGCCTGCTTGGACTTTCGTACCCGCTTGGGTGCGGCAGGGTAGGCAAACTCCTTGCCGCAGATGTTCTGGAGATCCAGCTCCCGCGTGTCCTGCACATATGCGATATACCGGGCATAGCCATAACCCTCGGATTCCACGAGGAAGCCGCGATTGTTCTCGCTGTCGTGGACAAGGATGCAGTGATAGCAACCGTCATGGCCAATCCACATCTGATCCATGTTGTCACAGATGAAGGGCTGATCGTCCAACAACTCGCGGGAATAGCGGTCAAAATCCTCCGGCGACAGTTCCACCGTCATGCGGATCTCGAAGCGGTCGTCTTCGCCATATCGGGAGAAGTTTTCGATCTCGCTCCGGGTAGACACCTTCCGATGGAAGCGGATCGGGATGCGATCTGTGGTTTTCTCCACGCCGGCTTCGTCGAACAGACGCTTATCGCAGATGTCGTAAACGGTCAGCGCAATGGGATTCTCCTGATGCGTTACAGAATCGAACGCCTCGCTGACGCCCGCAATTTCATGTAGCGGCCTTCTGGCTTGCATGACGTATTCCAGCTCATCGTCGGGGATTTCCTTTGAGCGCAGATAGCTGTATGCGTAAGCCATATTGACAATATGCTGTGCTTCGTCATATACGGTGCTCGGCGACTTGGCGAACATATTCCGCCGATAATGTTCCATTTCATCCGTGAGCCGCTGCATGTATTTTTGATAGGTTTCCTCGGTCATGGGCAGTTCCTCCGTATGCAGATAGATATGGTGATGTGCAGGCAAAATGTATGGTGATAAACAGCAGGATTACGGTCTGATATGCAGATAAAGATATGGATGTTTATCCCTGCAATTCCTGTTCCAATCGTTGGATGGCGCGGCGGGCGTACTCGTCCGACACTTCAAAGCCCACGGCAGAATAGCCTTCAAGAACAGCGGCGAGCACGGTTGTGCCGGAGCCGGCGAAGGGGTCGAGGATGCGGCCGCCCGGTTCGGTGATTTTCACGATATCCCGCATGAGCTGCAGGGGCTTTTCGGTCAGGTGGATTCGATTCTGCGGATTGCCGTATTTGAACACACCGGGCAGACACGGCACAGGACGGTTGATCGGCATGTCCCCATTGCTGCCCCAGACGATGTACTCCGCCTGCTGGCGGAAGCGGCCTTTCTGCGGTCGGGAATTACCCTTATCCCACACGGCGGTTCCACGCCAGATCCAGCCAGCCCATTGGAGCGCATCGGTCGCTGCCGGTAGCTGCCGCCAGTCGATGAACATGCAGACGGGCGCGCCGGACTTACAGATGCGGCGGGCATCAGACAACCATTCCGCAGCCCACCGGGTCCAGGAGCGCTGATCCTTGCTGTCGCCGTCAAAGGGCGGAGGCGCATTGTCGCCCATACTGGAATATTTCTGTGCGGTGGATTTGTTCTTCTCACCCTGCGTTCTGCCGCCGCTGGCATATGGCGGATCGGTGATCACAGCGTCAAAGCTGCCCGGTTCATATGAGCCGAGCAGCTTCAGCGCGTCGCCGTGGATGATCTCCCACGGTTTACGGTTATCGGCCATGGTGTGCTTTCTTCTCCTTTCGATTGGATTTTTTGGGTTCCGGCGCGTTGTCGCTTTTCCATTCCGTAAACAGTTCTGAAAGGCTCGTATGATCTTCTTTTGCCATCGCTTCCATTTTATCGGTGATGAGCTTTTGTTCCGAAGGCAGGAGCTTGACGCTTTGCAGCTCGTGTTCTCCGCTTGGCTCGTGTTTTATGATGATGCTGGCGGAGAATACGCCTGTTTCCGGTTGCACGGTGGCATAGAGGTCAACCGATTCGTCCGGGCCGAGCGTAAGGCCAAACCGCCGTTCCACGTCGAACCACGTTTCCACATATGCGGTCACGCCGTCTTCTGCGGGAATCATGTCCCAATCGATCTCGACGTCCTCGGCTTCGAGAATACCGTGATCGTCGCCGGACAGCTCGGTCTGCACATATTCGCTGATGATGTTGAGCGCCTCGTCATAACTGTGGCAAGCGGTGGCGCGGTCGAACATCTCTTTGGATTCCGCCGCCAGTCCGTTCTGCTTGAGCAGACGGGATGCTCTGCCGAGGATGAGCTTGCGTCCGGTCAGCCCGGTGTCCGCTTCAAACCCGCCCAGCACAAACC
>CAZFUT010000109.1:0-4345 GCA_964522425.1 uncultured Oscillospiraceae bacterium | reverse complement strand
GCGTGGTCGGTGCCCGGCAGCCACAATGTGGGGTCGCCCTTCATGCGGTGGTAGCGCGTCAGCGCGTCCTGCAAAACGCAGTCCAGCGCATGCCCCATGTGCAGCTGGCCCGTGATATTGGGCGGCGGCATGACGATGGTGTAGGGTTTTCCGCCCTCTTTCTTTTTCGCGGTAAAAGCGCCCGATCGTTCCCATTTTTCGTAGGTTTCTTTTTCGATGGCCTGCGGATTATAGGTCTTCTCCATGTTGATGTCCGTCATACTGCCTCCCCTTCCTCTGATAAGAAAAACGCTCCGTTCCCTAAAGGACGGAGCGTTCCGTGGTACCACCTTACTTTACAGCGCAAGCGCTGCCTCTGATGCGATAACGGGCATGAACCGGGCTGCGCGCCACCCTCGCAGGCGACCTTCAAATGGTTTCGGCGCAACGCCCTCTCACCACACGGGCGTCTCTCTTTGGGGCCTGTCCCAATCTACTCCTCCTGGTCACAGGGCGAATGTTGCAGTGTTACGCCTGCTTCTGCTCATCCATGACGATGACCTGCTTGCCGTCATAGTATCCGCAATGCTTGCAGACACGATGCGAAAGCTTCATTTTGTGGCACTGCGGGCATTTGACGATGGCCGGAAGGCTGATCTTCCAGTGTGTACGACGTTTGCGGCCGCGGGCCTTGGAAACTTTTCCCTTTGGAACTGCCATGGTTACACCTCCTGATCCTTTGTCAGCAATTGCTGTAATGCCGCAAAGGGATGCTCTTGTGCGAGCTCTTCTCGGCAGGCATTCGCTTGTGGTTGAACCCTCGTAAGCTCCTGTCTGTACCCATCGCAGTCTTCCCGGCACAGGAAGCGTATGGGCAGCTCAAGAACCGCCAAGGTCAGCGCAATTTGGCTGAGATCAACCTGATACCCGTCAAACTGCAGCTTGTCCTCCTCCGGGCCGTCGTCTGAGGCTCTCGCCTCGTAACGATCGACATACTCGAAAACCTCATCAAACGGGATGACCAGTTTTTCGGTTACATCGGCCAGGCAGTTGGCACAGTGCGCGTGTACCACCGCGCGGAGCTTCCCCGCAATGCGCAGCCTTTTTTCGGCCATGGCAAAGGTGCCTTCCATGACGACCGGGCTGTCGAATGTGACGGTGTCGCCCAGCACATCCTGCGGGGGTATCTCTTCGGGATGGATAAAGGGAAACTCCGTTCCCGGCTCGCGCAGCGCCCTTGAAACATCAAGCAGCATAGCGACCCCTCCCATCCAGAACGACCAATATTATATCGGGATGATGATGGCTTGTCAACCGTTTTTTATTCGTCATCCGCCATCTTTTCCGCCGTTTCAAGGGCTTCCAGGGCATCCGCGGGCGCCGCTTCGGCGCGCGGTTTCTCGGGTTTGTAATCCTTGTTGACGGTAATGACCACATGCCGGTTGGGCTCCTCCCCCTCGGAGTGAGTGGAAATGCCCTGCGTATTCTGCAAAGCGGAGTGCAGGATGCGGCGCTCGTAGGGGTTCATCGGCTCCATCGACACGCGGCGGCCCGTCTTCTTGGCGCGGTTGGCCATGCGGTTGGCAAGGCGGATCAGCGCTTCCTCACGCTTGGCGCGGTAGCCCTCGCTGTCCAGCGTTACGCGGGTATAGTCTTCCTCGCCCTTGTTGACCTGCAAACTCGTCAGGTACTGCAATGCGTCCAGCGTTTCGCCGCGGCGGCCGATCAGGATGCCCAGCTCGTCGCCCTGCATGTTCACGCGCACGCTGCCATCTTCATCGGTATGCACATGCACGCTCACATCCACGCCCATCAGCCTGGTCAGCTCCTGCAAAAAGGCCTGCGCCCTGCCCTCGGCCGTGGCCGTATCCTTCTGCTCGGCCGGCGTGACCGGCTCTTTGGGGGCCTGTATCTTGCGCTCGCGGCGGGGCTTTTCGGTTTTCTCTGTCTTTTCGGCAGGCGCGGCGGCTTCGGCCTTCGCGGGCTTTTCGGCCTGCGCTTTGGGGGCGCGGGGCGCGCGCTTGCCTTCGGCCTTCTGTTCGGGCTTTGCTTCCTGCTTTTTCTTCGCCTGTTTTTCGGCGGGTTTATCCAGCGCGTCCGCAAACAAGGCGCGGGCGGCGTCCTTCATATCGTCTTCCTGCTTCATCGTCAGGACAACCTTGGCCATGCGGCTGCCGAAAAGGCCGAACAGGCCCTTGCTGCCCTCGGAAACCACCTGGATATCGACGTCGGAAATGCTGGCGCCCAATTTCTCAAGGCCTGCGTTGATGGCTTCTTCCACCGTGCGGCCTTCCGCTTCGTATCTGTTCATCGAACTGAATTCTCTCCTTCCTTAAGGGCTGCAAGACGGTCCGCCTTATCAAAGTAGGCCGTGATGCCGATGTTGGTGGCCGTCGCGATCAGGTTGCTGACCACCCAGTACAGGGCAAAACCGGCGTTCGAGGACAGGCAGATGTAGACCGAAAACACCGGGGAGAAATACTTCATGAAGTTGTTCATGCCGGGCTGCTGCTGGCCGTCGCCCTGGGGCTGCGAGGCCATGCCGGGGGTCATCTTGGTCATCAGCACCTGGGTAAGGCCAGCGAGAACGGGCAGAATCAGGTAGCCGTTGTAATGGGCGAACACGGACAGCTTAAAGAACACGAAGTTGAGGTTGGCAAACCCCGGCATGGCGGCCACGGCGGCCTGATAGTTGGGCAGAGTGCCCAAGGTCTGCTGTATGGCAATCTGTGCAGCCTTAAAGCCGTCTGCGGTAGCAAAGTCGAGTGCGCCGCCCAAAATCGGCGCATCCTTGATGCTCGCTAAGGCTGTTGAAATATTGGCCAGAACGGCCTGCTGGTCGGCGGCGCTGAGGGCCGAGTATATCTGCTGCCAGATGTTGGCGGGCACCATCTGGATGGTCTGCATATTCGGCACCACCGACGCAAAGAGCGAGTCGGGCATCCACAGGTTTTTGACCCACATCCAGCCCTCAAAGGTGGGCTGTTCGCCGAGGATTATGTGGAAGACCTGCTGCACCGTCTGCTCGTTGGCGATCTGGCGCATCGCGCCGAACATGGCAAACAGGATGGGCATCTGGATCAGCAGCGGCAGGCAGCCCGTCATGGGGTTGTAATGCTCGCGCCGCATCAGTTCCGACTGCTTCTGCTGCAGCTTTACCTTGTCATTGGCGTATTTCTGCTGGATCTTGTTCAGCTCCGGCTGGATCTTCTGCATCTTGCGCATGCCCTGGCGGCTCTTGATGTCCAGCGGCAGCAGCAGCAAACGGATCAGGATGGTAAACAGCACGATCGCCCAGCCGTAGTTTCCGACGAAAGAGTAAATACCATTCAGGATGTTGGTCAATATCCCGGTCACTTGGTCAATTCCTCCTAATTGCTGAATCTGGCAGGTTGGGTACGGGATCATAGCCGCCTTCGTGAAAGGGGTGGCAGCGCAATACGCGCTTGACGCCCATGATGCCGCCATGCCACGCCCCCCATCGTTCGATGGCCTCGTAGCAGTAGGCCGAGCAGGTGGGGGTGTACCGGCAGGCGGCCGGCAAATGGGGGCTGATCGCGCGCTTGTAAAAGCGCAGCAACAGCAGCATCAGCCTTTTCACCTTGTTTCCTTCAACAGTTTCATGCGGCTAAGCAGCTTGTCCATATCATGGCCAAGCTGGTGGTAGCTTTGTTCTGCAGCGCTGGGGCGTGCCGAAAAAATATAGAATCCTTTTTGCAGCGCGGGCAGGCGCAGACGAAAGCATTCGCGCAGCCGGCGCTTCACGCGGTTGCGCGTCACGGCGTTGCCCACCTTCTTGCTCACGGAAAACCCCACCTGAAGCCTGCCCGCACGCACATAGGTGAGCAGGATATGCGGCGTCGAAACGCCCTTTCCCTTGCGGAAGACGTACTGGAATTGTCCGTTCTTGCGGATCCTGTATTGTTTCTGCATCATTCGCATGTGTCGGTCGGTCATGACAGCCAAAAACCCGCCCTCTACTTGTCTGACGAATGTGGCAAGCAGCGGGCGGGCTGATCAGCCATCAGGTGAATGCCGTCAGACCGTCAGCACCTTGCGGCCGCGGGCACGGCGGCGGGCCAGCACTTTGCGGCCGTTCTTGGTGGACATGCGCTCACGGAAACCATGCACTTTGCTGCGTTGACGTTTTTTCGGCTGATAGGTACGAAACATGGACAAACACTCCTTTATCTGACGCTTCGGCGTCCTACACGCATTGTACAAATGCGGAACACCCATAGGCAACCGTTAAAGTATACTAAAGCCCCAATATGTTGTCAAGATGCACAAAACTGCTTTTTCTCTTCCCCTTTGTAGGTTTGTCAAACATAGGTTACAAAAGAGTGGGGGAAGGGGGTCAAGGTAA
>CAZFUT010000108.1:0-4424 GCA_964522425.1 uncultured Oscillospiraceae bacterium | reverse complement strand
TGAACAACTCGCCATCCTGTGGTGAAACAGCGCCATACAGGTACCTGTACTCCCGGATGTGGTGACAGGGGACTGTCGGCCGTATTCCTTTTCTGCACCAGCATCGCTTGGGCTTATTGATCCGACCAAACCCAGCCTCGTCCTGGAACATCACCCGAAGCTTTGGCTGGCTCTTTTTCAGCGTTTTGATCTTTTCGATGGTTTTTTTTATAGGCTTCGATCTCTTCTTTCCCCGCTTTCTTTTCATGCCTGCTCCGGGGCATGACCTTGCGCCATTTGTGGCGGTGCAGCAGGTAATAGATCATGTTCCGGGTGACCGGATGACCGACCGCTTCTTCGTATGCTGAATGGATCTCCCGGGTCTCAATGATCTGCCCCGCCTCACTGCGGTGCTGAAACTGCGCGAGAAAGGCGGTTTCTTCTTCCCGGCTCATATACCGGTGTTCGCTGTGATGGCGCACGCCTACGATGGCTTCCATTCCTTCTTTTCGATACCTGCCCATCATACGGTTGACGCTCGTTTCATGCAGACCGGCGATCTTTCCAGCTTCCTTACTGGTCATTCCATCCACAACTTTGAGCTTGAGGGCCAGCAACCGCCTATACACGTGTGCCGGGTGACTCTTCTTCTATTCCGCAATGATCAGCGCCTTTGTCTCTTCGCCATACTCAACCCTTTTTCGCCCCATGTGCTCCACCTGATTTCTTGATTGATGCCTGTATGATATCAGCTCTGAGCCTCTTTGTATAGTGTTAACGTTTTTGATTAGTATTACTTCCCGAGCTTGATCTCGAATTCCTTTTCGCTCTCCGGATAGACGAACAACAGGCTGTCCACCTGGTCGGGGGTGATGATGCGGTTCAGCGCCCATGTCTGGCGGTAGGCGTCGCCCGTCGCGTCCAGATAGCCCTCGCTGCCGCCGTCGGTGATGGCATAATAGACGGTGCCGTCCTTCATTTTCATGCTCGCAAGGTAGGGCGCGTTGCTGTCGTCCGGGTCGCCGGCGGCGGCCGGCGCGCGGGGCAGCGTCATGTCCATTGTGATGCGGATGGGGGACAGGTACACGCCGTTCAGCTTTACGCCCGCATCGCCGATGGGCGCGTCCATGTTTTGATACTCAGCGCCCTTGTCGGTGCCGCGCAGCGTCCATTCAAAGGCCCAGGTGCCCTTTACGTCCACCTTGACGTCGCCGAATTTATTCTGATAGGTGCCAAGGTCGCCCAGCGTGACGTTCAGCTTTTTGCCGACGAGGGAGGCGTCCGGCAAGATCAGGCTGATGATGTAGGTAAGGTTGCCGTTTTTGTCGGCATAGGGCAGGTCGTATCCGCCCTCGTAGCGCTCGCCGCTTTCGGCGTACAGGGCATGGCCGTCCGGGCCGGACACCAGCCCGTCGTAGAAGGAGCCGCTGCCGCCGACGTCGATGCCTTCGCCCCTGTACTCCACCCTGTCAAAGGCGGGCTGTACGCCCTTGGGCGGCGTATAGCCGCTGACGCGGAAGGCGATGTAGGCGGCGTTGGCATCCACGATGCACTGGTCCAGCGTCACCGTGACGCCGTTTTGCGTCACGCTCTGCTGGGGGAAGTCCACCAGCTCGGTCTGTTCGTATTGTTCCTTTACGCTGTCGGTCACCTGCAGGCTTTCCTCCAGCCCGCGGTTCCAGTTGAGCAGCCCGGCGGCCAGCGCCGTCGCCATGCCCAGCGCCAGCGCCAGCGCCGTCACCACCACAAGGGCGGGCAGTTTCTTTTTCATGTTTTTCTCCTCCAAGATCAGGCGGGCGAGCTGTGCGTCGCTCCGCGCGTCAAAGTCCAAAGGAGGTTCAGGCTTTGCGGCCTGAAGCGCGCGCCTTAATTCCTGTTCAAGCATGGCCTTCTTCCTCCTTCCTCATTTCTTCCCGAAGCGTCTGCAGCGCCCTTGATATGCGGGAAGAAACGGTGCCTCTTGGGATGTTAAGGGCTTGGGCGATTTCGGTTTCCGTCATGTCCTCGCCGAATTTCAGCAGCACGGGGAGGCGGTATTTTTCGGGCAGCCCCGACACATAGTGCGCGATGGGGCTGCCATCCTGCGGCGCGGCCACGGTGGCCAGCGCTTCTTCGGGCAGGCCCGCCTTTTTTCGTCGGCGCAGCTCGTCCCTGGCGGCGTTGACGGCGCTTTTCACCAGATAGGCGGGCAGCGCTTCCCGCTTGCGCAGGCGGCTCAGCCGCCGAAAGGAGGCTTCCACCGCCTGCGATACCGCGTCCTCCGCGTCCGCTTCCGAATGCAAAAGCCCCAGCGCAACGTGGTACATCAGGCGGCGTTTCTGCCGCACCGTTTCAACGAAATACTTCTCCAGCTGTTCATCCATGCCATCACATCCCTGTTGTTTCCGTATTCGAATACACCATATAGACGCGGAAAAGGGAGGGACTGCTCCCTGATTTCAAAATTTTTATCCCATTTATCATAACGGGAATCAAAAACCGGCGCAACCCTCAGGCTGTACCGGTACATGATGCGTTTGGATTATTCTTCTTTCTTGTGGAAGGCGTGGAACAACGCCATCACGGCGGGGAACAGCACGCCCGCAACGGCCAGAATGATCCAGCTGCGCTTCCAATCCTCCGTCACAAAGCTGTAGGCGAGGAAGGCGGCGACGGCTGTCATCCAGAAGGCGGTGGACAGGGCGCTGGCGGCGGGCTGGCGCTTTTTTTTCTGCCGCGTGTAATCGCCCTCCTGCAGCAGCTTTTCAAAGCTGGCCCAGACGATGCCGCCGCGCACAAAGAATACCACGCCGAGGCCGGCGACGGCCATCATGCCGCAGACCGCGGCCATGATGAGCAGGTCGTTGTCGGGACCCAGGGCGATGCCCGCAAACAGCACGATCATGGACAGGATGCACAGCGTGGCCCCCGCCATGTTGGCGCGCGTGTAGGCGTCCCTGTACTGCGCCCGGCGTTCCTTCACCATGCCGGTGACGCCGTATTCGGTTTCGATTTCTTCCTGTTCAAGGTACCGGTAGGGCGCGGTTTTGCTGCCCGCCGAAATAAAGACGGCTGCGGCGGCCGCGGCCAGCAGCAGCATCACCGTAATGCCCGCGCCTGCGGCCACGGACTCGGTAACGCGGCTGCCCGGTAAGGTGGTCATTACGCTCAGCAGCAAAAGCGGGATGGGGGATAAAATGCACAGCAGCACGGCGCAGGCGATGGGCCTGGCGGTGGTCTCCTTAACGGTCAGAAAGCGGTGGGCTTCCTCCATGGTGACGCGACGCGCGCGGCCCGTGTCGGCGGAAGCGGCGCCGGCGGGCCCGGCTTCCTCGATGCTGTCCTTTAGCAGGTAGTCGGTGCTGACGCCGAACAGCTCCGACAGCCGGATCATCTTCTCAAAGTCGGGGATGGACTGCGCGCCCTCCCATTTGGAAACGGACTGGCGCGTCACATCCATTTGTTCGGCCAGTTCCTCCTGCGACCACCCGTTTTTCTTGCGCAGCTGGATCAGCTTGTCTGCGAATATCATGGCGTTTCTCCTCCTGATTTGTGTTTCGGGCGGCACCCGCCCGTCACCATCAGCGTAGCCTGACAGCCTGTTGCAAGCCACCTACCGCGGCCCGTCAATTTGTCAACCGGCGGTTGCCATGCGTCAAAACCCCTTTTATTCCAGTTCAAACGCGCCGGTGGACAGGCGGTAGTAGGTGCCCTGCTCGGCCAGCAGCTTTTCGTGGCTGCCGCGCTCGATGATGCGGCCATGGTCCAGCACCATGATGACGTCGGCGTTGCGCACGGTGGACAGGCGGTGGGCGATGACGAACACGGTGCGCCCCTTCATCAGCTTGTCCATGCCGTCCTGTATCAGCTTTTCGGTGCGCGTGTCGATGGAGGAGGTGGCTTCGTCAAGGATCATCACCGGCGGGTCGCTGACGGCGGCCCGGGCGATGGAGATCAGCTGCCTTTGCCCCTGCGAAAGGCCGCTGCCGTCGCCCGTCAGCAGGGTGTCGTAGCCCTTGGGCAGCATGCGGATGAAGCCGTCGGCGTTGGCCAGCTTGGCGGCGGCGACGCACTGTTCGTCGGTGGCCTCAAGGTTGCCGTAGCGCAGGTTCTCCATCACGGTGCCGGTAAACAGGTGCACGTCCTGCAGCACCATGCCCAGGGAGCGGCGCAGATCGTCCTTTTTGATTTTATTGATGTTGATGCCGTCGTAGCGTATCTTGCCGTCGTCGATGTCGTAAAAGCGGTTGATGAGGTTGGTGATGGTGGTCTTGCCCGCGCCCGTCGCGCCCACAAAGGCCACCTTCTGGCCGGGCTCGGCGTACAGGGTGATATCCGAAAGCACGGGCTTTTCGGGCTGGTAGCTGAAATCCACATGGTCCAGGGTGACGCGGCCTTCGAGCTTTGTGTAGGTGAGGGTGCCGTCCCCGTGCGGGTGCTTCCATGCCCACAGGCCGGTGCGCTCC
>CAZFUT010000107.1:0-4432 GCA_964522425.1 uncultured Oscillospiraceae bacterium | reverse complement strand
TGGCGGTTGCCGATCGACATTTGCTCCCTGTCCACGATGTCCAGCGTGACGATCTCGCTGTTCCCTTCCTCGCCTTTTACCTCGGCCATGAGCCACAGGACGCCGTCCTTTTCCATCAGGGCGATGCCCCGCCGGGCTTCGTAGCGAAACGTGGTTTCACGCGTGCGGTCGTCTTCAAAAAACATCTGGACAAGCATCAGGCGGTGCTCGCTGTCCTCCAGGATGCAGCGCCCGGCGGCGGCGATGCCGTCCCCGATGGCGCACAGGACGCCGTGATCCATATCCAGCGATTGCTGATGGTGCAGCTCCCCTTCCCGCGTGAGGAGGAAAAGCCGGTTTCCCGCACCCTCACCGTCCAGGTCGGCCAGCAGCGCAATGCGGCCGTCCTCCGTTTCGCAGGCGTCACGGACGCTGGCAAGCTGCCCCTCCCCATCAGGCAGCAGCGCGTTCCACTGCATTTGCAGCTGGCCGTCCAGTTTCATGGCCCATGGGACGCGGCCTTCGCCTGCGCCCTCGCCGCGCGCGAAATCCCCGTCCGTACTGGTGGTGGAGCCGTAGATCAGGTATCCGCCGTCCTTCAAAGCCAGTATCCCGCGGGCGATATCGTCGCCGTTGCCGCCGAAGACAGCCTCCTTTTTTGCCGCCGGCGCGGGCAGCGCCAGCGCGCAGGACAGCAGCACGACCAGCAGAACAATCACTCGGCTTTTCATGATGTTTCCTCCTTTTCAGGTATATCCGTCCGCTTCCCGTTGGGTTGCATAGTGCCTTTGCTTACTGCATACGAATCAGCAGGGTCGATGCCACGATCAGCGCAAGCAAGCCGCTCATCCACAGGTTCCACTTTCTGGCGCTGCGCAGGCGAATGTCCGCGATATCGTCAAAGGGGTGTCTGGCAGCGCGCAGGGTCTTGACCAGCGGTACAAGCCCCAGCAGGTAGCACCAGAAATTGCTGACGCTCCATAACACAAGGCCGATGTGCAGCGGGCGCACACGCTTTTTGCCCGGAGGCGCCTCGCGGTAATCCGTGTTCGGGTTTTCCTCCAGCAGGAGACCCTTGCCGATTTTGAGCAGCACGTCGACGCGCAGCGTGCCGGATGCGGGTGCATCCAATATGATTTCCCTTTCGGCTTCGCCTTTGCATACGGCGGTCAATTTGTTTTGCGCAAGCGTCAGTTCTGTCCGTGCGATATCGCCGTTGCCCAGCGCCTGCAACTCCCGCCCGTTCAAGGTGAGCTGGGCCGAGCCGATCATCCCCTGCCGGTGCACGATGTACAGCGTGCAGGGCGCGGACAGCTTTTCAGCGGTTTCCTCGATGCGCGCAATTTCGGCCCGTTTTTCTTCCTCCAGCTTTTTTGCCGCTTCGATTTCCGCCGGTTCATCTTTGACGGTTTTAACCAGCGTGCCGATCTCGCTGGCGATCATCAGCGCGACGATGCCGATGAACGCGATGGGCGGCACTTCGACGCGGCCGAACAGGGCGATGGAGCCCCCGTCCTGCATGACCTGGACGCCCCAGATCAGGATGCCGACCGACCAGAGGATGTCGTAAACCGCGCCGGCCTTTTTGGATTTGCTCTTGATGAGCGTTCCCAGAAAGAATAAGGGGATAAACAACTGCATCGGGGACATGGCTTCCTCCTCCTTTAGCGTTATGCCTGTGCTGTGATGCCATCATATACCGCCGCAAAATAAAAAAGGCGTGCAAATTGCACAATAAAAAGATCGGCTGAGTATTCTCAACCGGTCTTTGACACCATGTATTCATTTTGATTTTACAGGGGAGGCAGCCCGTTTTCTTCCAGCAGCTTTTGCGTTTTTTCTATGTTATATCCGTGGCTGATGCAGAACACCAGGGCGGCGTCGCGCTCTTTGAGGGGATACAGCGTGCCTTTTTTCAGGAATTTCAGCATGCTCTGGGTTTCGCCGAGGGTCAGCCCCAGCGCCAGCGCGATGCGGATGTACAGGTCCCGGTTGCGGGCGGTGCGCGTACCGTTGAGCAGCTGGAAAACAAGGTTGCTTTTGCCGCTGAGCCCGGCCAGCCCGATGGCCTGCTTGCGCGTCAGGCCGCGCGCGGTCAGCAGGCGGTCAAAATACGCGTTCACGCTCACGCGGGTAAAATGGTCGTTCATTTCCTCGCTCAATTCTTCAAAATTGCGCGTGTTTTTAAGCCGCCACTCCATATCCTGCGTGCGCACGGCCCGCGTGCCCCTGGAATCGGCAAAATCCGAAACCCCGTCCTCCGCGTCGCCCAAAGGCGTCAGATGATGCTGGTCCAGCAGCAGCTGCGCGTCCATCAGGGAGTACCCCTCCTTGAGGGCGTACATCACGGCGGCGTCCCGCTTGCGCAGCGCGTACAGGGGGCCGATGCCAAGGTAGGACAGCATGCTCTGCGTTTCTTCCACCGAGAGCTTCATGCCGAAGGCCAATTGGATATAGTAGTCGCGCCGCCCCATCCTTTCGCCGGTAAGCAGCTGGCGGCCAAAGTCCTTATCCAGCTCCGCGCCGCGCACGGCCTCGTGCGCGTGCATGCCGCGGGCGTTTAACAAATCCACAAAATAATCCCGTATGGAGGAGGACAGCAGCCGGTCGCGGATGATGTCCACGCCCTCGCGGAACTGCGAGCAGCCCAGCAGGATGGCCTGCGCCTGTACCGTCAGCGAAGGAGGCGCGTCATCGGCCGGAGGCTGCCGTTTTGCTTGTTCCGACATGAAACGACCCCCTTTCGGCTGGATAAGCAACAGAAATATATGACAGCATTTTATCAAAGGGCCGGAAAAAAGTAAATGCCAGTGTGCAATTTGCACGCCCCCGCCGCCGCGTTTTCTGCTTTAATGGGGCTGAAAAGAAGCGTTTTCAATCTTTGCCGCGCAAAAGGACGCCCTGCCTGTATGGCGCGCTTTCTTGAAACCATGGGGAGGTGAATGATGTGCCGGAAAGCTTTGACGGTTACTATCAGCGTATTTTAAACGAGGAAGCCACCGCGCGCTGGCCCGCGCCCCTGACGGAGGCCTTTGAGCCGGTATCCTGCATCGCTTCCGACGAAAAAGGCGCGATTTTCATCGTCACCCGCAAGGCGGATGGGATCAAAGGCATTTTGCGCGTTTCAAAGGGGGAGGGCGCGGAGGACGCCAGGGCCGAGCACGGCATCCTGTCCCGCCTGTGCGACGGCCGCATCCCCAAGGCGCTGGCGCTGTACGAACAGGAGGGCGTCAGCTACCTGGTGCGCGAGTATATGGAGGGGCAGACGCTGAAAGAATATGTGGGCGCGCACGGCGCGGTTTCGGAAAAGGAGCTCATCGGCATCGCGCTGGACATCTGCGGCATCCTTTCCTGCCTGCACGGGCAGACGCCGCCGGTGATCCACCGGGACATCAAGCCCGAAAACATCATCATCGCGCCGGACGGGGCCATCAAGCTGGTGGACTTCGGCATCGCGCGCACCCACCGGGCGGACGCCACCAGCGACACCGTGGCCGTCGGCACCCGCCCCTATATGGCGCCCGAGCAGTTCGGCGGCGCGCAGACCGACCGGCGCAGCGACCTGTACGCGCTGGGCGTGGTGATGATCTATCTGGCCACCCTGCGGCACGACCGCACCAACATCGCCCAGCGCTTCCCCTACGCGCGCCTGTCGGGGGTCGTCGCGCGGCTGACCCGGGCGGATCCGGAAAACCGCTTCCAAAGCGCGGAGGAGCTGCGCCGCACGCTGCTGCGGGCGCGCCGCGGTGGCTGGCTGCCGTGGCTGAAAGGGGCCGGCCTGCTGCTGCTGGCGGGGGCCGTGGCCCTGGCCGCCGCCCTCTACGGGCAGCGGCTGGGCGTCGAAATGGGCAGGCGGCAGGGGGAGGAACAGGGCGTCCGCGCGGGGTACGGGCAGGGCGTGGATGTGGGGCGGCGGCAGGGCTACGACGAGGGCCTGGCCGACGCGGAGAAGCTGCGCTTGCAGGGCAAGGACATTTTCGCCGGCTCCCTGTTTTCCGCGGAAGATACCAACGGCGCGGGCAATCTGCTGATGGACGGCATCGCAACAGCGCAGGGGGATACGGTGTATTTTTCGCTGGGCGGCGGCATCTGGCGTCAGCCGCCGGACGGCCCGATGCAGCAGTTCTGCGGCCATCCGGGGAAAATGCTCCAGATATACGAAGGGTTTCTGTACTACATCGGGCCGGACGGAATCTACCGCGCCCCGCTGGACGGTTCCGGCTGCGAGCGCGTGGTCGAATGCAGCGCGGACGCGCTGTGGCTCGACGGCGGGCGGCTCTACTATGCCAACCAGCGGGACAAATTGCGGCTGTACACCGCGGCGCTGGACGGAAGCGGCCATGAGCGCTGCGGCGACATCATCCCCTCCAGCTACGGGACCATCCGGGACGGGCGGCTCTATTACTGCCCCCAGAATGGGACGGGCGGCGGGCGCGTGCTGACAAGCGTGCCG
>CAZFUT010000106.1:0-4529 GCA_964522425.1 uncultured Oscillospiraceae bacterium | reverse complement strand
GCAGTTTGAAAAGGACATGAGCGCCTTTTCCATGGGGCAGAAAAAGAAGGTGCTCATCGCCGCCAGCCTGTGCGAAAAAGCGCATCTGCACATCTGGGATGAACCGATGAACTACATCGACGTCATTTCGCGCATGCAGATCGAAGAACTGCTGAAGGAGTTTCGGCCCACCCTTCTGTTTGTGGAGCACGACCGCGTGTTCACCCAGAGCATTGCCACCAAGGTGATCGAGCTGTAAGATAACGGCGCAAAAACCGTCTTTATAAGGGAAAGGGGGCGGTGAACACGGAACTGGAACAGGTGTACGAGGCGTATTTCGGCGCCGTGTACCGATACCTCTTGCGCCTGACAGGCTCCAAAGAGGACGCGGAGGATCTGACCAGCGAAACCTTTCTGCGCGTACAGCAGGCCGGAAACAGCCTGCGCGCTGAAAAAGCACTGTACGCCTACCTGCGCACGACGGCCTATCACCTGTACGCCGATCAGATGCGGCGCTCAGGAAGGCTGCCCGTATCCGAAGAGGACGCGGATGCCTGCCCCGTGCCCGCGGCGGAGGAGGCGTTTCTTGCAAAGGAAAGGCAGAAGCGGCTGGACGAAGCGCTGGACAAGCTGCCTCAGCCCTATGGCGCGGTCTTCCGCCTGCGCTTTGAAGGCGGGATGGATTTTGCCAATATCGGCGCATACTTTGGGCGCAGCGCCAACTGGGCCTGCGTAACCTGCCACCGCGCCAGACAGAAGCTGCGGTCGACCCTTTCGGAAGGAGAAAGCGATGCAAAAAAATGATCTGCCCTGCGCCGCCGCGCGCGACCTGATGCCGCTGGTGAAAGAAGGCCTTGTATCTTCGGAAAGCCGGACGCTGGTGGAAGCGCATGTGCTTCTATGCCCTGCCTGCCAAAAGGAGTGGGCGGCCCTGCAACAGGAAACGCCGCTTCCTTTGGAAAGCGCGCCGCTTGTGAGCCTTCACAAAAAGCTGGGCAGGCAGTCTGTGGAGCGCGCTCTCTTGTGGGCGCTGCTGGCGCTGCTGGCCCTGTCGCTTGCATTGATCGTGCTGACGCACAGAACGCCCCTCCGCTATCAGGAGGGAATGCTGAAACTGTATTCCGTTATGCGGGAGGGGGCGCCAACGGACGAGGCGATCCTGACAATAGACAACCGCGCCGCCGAGTATGCGCTGGATCGATTGGTAGACGCTGAAACAGGAGACACGGAAACGCTGCTGACGGCATGGACAACGCCGCTTTCGCGCTGGCGCGGGGCCGTTATGCCGCGCACCACGCTGGTAAAGGGCGATCTGTGGTATGCCTCCTGCGACAGTCTGGATGTGCGCGTCTTGCCCGAGGGGGCGAAAAGCGCGGGACCCTCTAACCGCATGACGCTGCCGCGCCTTGCGCTGGCCTACTACCTGTATGCGGCGGGGGCGGCCATGGCTTTGGCGCTGCTTGCGCGTTTCTTCATCAAACAGCAAAACGCCCGCCGGACGGCGGACGCGCTGGCGCTGCTTGGCGCCTGCTATATCGCGGCGCATATTCTGGTGATGGGATTTACCACCGTGTCCTGCTTTATGACGCACGACTTTCTGTGCATCCTGCTGGTGACCGCGCTGCTGTTTGGGGCAGGGGCGCTGGCCGTCAAAAGACGGCGGGAGAAAGCGGGCTGCTAACGGCCTTACGCATAGGCCAGCAGATTGCCGAGGCGCAGCGTAAAACCAAGGGCGCGGTACATGGCGATATCGCAGTCGGCGCAGCCCACCGTCAAAGAGGCGACGCCGCTTTCGCGATGGGCATATTGCACCAGCTTCCTTGCGATACCCGTATGGCGGTAGGAGGGGACGATATAAAAGTCCTCGAATACGCCGCCGGTTTGATAATGAAAGGTGGAAAAAGTGGGCGTCACCGAACAGCAGGCGATGAGTTTGCCTTTATCCATGCAGCCGTAAAAGAAAATGCGCTTTTCTTCGATGGCGCAAAAAAGGCTTTCCATGTTTCGGACAGTCGGCGCTTCTTCGCGGATTGCCCGTTTGTAATCGGCCTGCAAGGCCGTGAGCGGTGTCCTATGTTCTTTCGAAAGGCGCAGAAAATCCATATCGTTCCTCCTGAATCCGATGCGTCGCGGCGCATCGGATTCAACCCAAAGCAGTCACTCATCGATGATAAACGCAACGCAGTGCTGTTCCGCCGCGGGCAGCATCCCGGCGGCGCGGTAGAAGCCGTTCAGCTGCTCGATGTTGTCGGTCAGCAGCACCTTCATGCATACGTCCTTGTGCCTGTCCAGCATGGCGCGCATCAGCTTTTTGCCGATGCCGCGGCGCTGGTCAGCAGGGTATACCAACAGATCCTGTATGTACAGGATGGAGCAGCCGTCGCCCACCGCGCGGATCAGCCCCACCAGCCTATCGCCGTCATAGGCCGCCAGCACGGTTAACGAGTGCCGGACGGCCTGTTTTAATAGATCGGGGCGGCCGGTATAGCGCGTCCAGCCGACGGACTGGTACAGGGGCAATATCTCGTTTTCGCAATAACGCGTATAGTCTTTGATGGTGATATCGGGCATATTCAATATTTTCTCCAACAGCACCAGATCGACGTTTTCTATGCCGTTAAAGGTACAAGGCCGTATGGCCACCTCCGTATACCCAAGGGCTTTGTAAAAGGCGCGCGCGCCCGCGTTTTTGCTCTGCGTGTCAATGCGCAGGCTTTTACAGTCATTCGCTAAGGCGTGCCGCTCATAAAAAGCGGCAAATTGCCGGCCATAGCCCCTGCGCTTCAAATCAGGGTCGATGACCAGCGTGTGCATGACCATGATGTCTGTTGGCGCTGCATCGCAAACCCATGGCGCGTTCCGGTATGCATCCGGCTGCTCGTGATTCAGTATCGCGGTGCCCACGATACGGCCTTCGTCTTCCCCGACGAATAAGTCGTCCCTTTTGAGGGCGTTTTCCGCGATATCCCTTGCGGGATAGACGCCGCGCTTCCATCCGACGGTGAATTGACCGCGTTCCTCGGCCGTATGCACCTTGTCATACAGCAAAATGATAGCGTCTATGTCGTTTGCCGTTGCTTTTCTAAAATTCATGGCATGCTCCAAATCCTTATTTGATGGCCCATCATCTGCGGCCCGACACAAGGGATGACTCTACGGCGTCTCCCCGTCCGCAAGGAAATTGTTCTCCTCGTTGGCTTCGTTCAGCGTGCGGATGGTGAACGATTTGTACCCGTCCCTGATGAAGGGGTCGCTTTCGGCGATCTGGCGGGCCTCTTTTTTGTTGGCGGCGCGCAGCAGCACCATGTCGCCGCCCTCCTGAAAGGGGCCGCACAGCACAAGGCGGCCGTTTTCCTTCAGCTGCTTCAAATGCTCAACGTGGCGCTTGACCGCTTCGTCTGTGACCTGGCGCTGTTCGTCCATCAGCATCAAAAATATCTGCATGGCATTGCCTCCCTGTATCGGCATATTCTGTGACAACTGTCTGAATGATTATACCATGGTATGCGCTCTGAAAAAAGTAAAATTACAGAAAATGGCGGATATTTTGCAGAGCAGGCTTGACAAGCGGAAAAGCCCGGCGTATGCTGGTGTCAATAAGTCGGTTGATTGGCCGACTGATGCGCGGAAAACCGGCCGCAGCCGCCTGGCTGCGGCTTTGGGACAAACAGAAAAACGCCTGATGCCAAAGCCCTTCCGTGTCCGCGTTGTCAGTCGGACGACCGACCGACAACATGGGAGTGGGACAGCGGCGGACGGGGAGCGAAGGAAACCCACGAAGCGGGGGCAAATGGACGGGCAGGCAAGGCGCAAGAGGATCATCCGAGGGGCGAAGGCGATGAAGAAAAGCGAACTGCAACACATCAACGACAGGCTGAGCGCCCGCTTTCACGGCGGCGTGCGGGCGGAAGACGCGGGCGATCACACGCGCGTCACGGGCAGCCTCGAACGCTGGGAAGAGATCATTGAGGCCTGCCGCATGGCCGTCAGCCGCGAAAAGGGCCGCCATGTCGTCAACGACATAAAATGGACGGGCGGGCAGCGCGCGCCCATGCGCGTACCGCAGCATACCGACACGGTCATAGATGGCCAGCGCCCCGACGTATTGGTGATCGGCGGCGGCATATCGGGCGCGGCGATATTGCGGGAACTGTCCAAGTGGAAGATCGACGCGCTGCTGATCGATAAGGAGTCCGACCTTGCCATGCAGGCTTCCGGCCGCAACGACGGCGAAGTGCACCCCGGGGTCGATCTGGGAAAAGGGACGCTCAAGCAGCGCTATGTGGTGCGCGGCAACCGGATGTTTGACAGCCTGTGCAAAAACCTGTCCGTGCCGTTTAAGCGCTGCGGGCAGTATGTATGTTTTACCAGGCGCTGGCAGTATCTGCCGCTGCGCCTGTTTGCGCTGCAAAGAAAAAGGGTGTGCGGCGTCAGCGATACGCGCGTTGCGGGCCGCAGGGAACTGAAGCAAAAGATACCGCACATCGGCGACGGCGCGCGCTTTGCCCTGCATAACCCCATGGCGGGGTGCGTCAGCCCCTACCTGCTCA
>CAZFUT010000105.1:0-4641 GCA_964522425.1 uncultured Oscillospiraceae bacterium | reverse complement strand
ATTTCCCGTGGCGAGCACTCCTTCACTCTCTGTCCGAAATTGTAACATGGAGCCAGATAGAAAGAGAAGATATAAAGAAAAGGTTCAATGAAGCACTAATACGCCCAAAATCTGAGGGCAAGATGGTATTTGTTATGGATACCCCAGAAACATTGTTAAATATCGGGATAAAAAACAATCCAATGGTAAGAGGAAAAGGACACTTAAAGAATGCACTGGTTACACCGTTAAATGAGCAACATATGTTTACACCCGATAGCATTGCAGATGCGATCGAAGGGCTATGCGATCCCATTGCAATTATTGCCTCTGAATCAAAACAAAGAAAAAATAACGGTGTTATTGCAACAGTAGAAATTACAGAAAGAATACAGACAGACGAGTTGTTATTCCGATTGCCATTAGTCAACTGATTGCGGAAAAAGAAGGAAGATATCAAGCAAATATCATAAGTAGCCTGTATTCAGAAAACAACGATATTAACGCCATGATAGAGCGCGCGATAGCCGCTGAGAAAGATGGCAATGTGGCCGTATTCTACATAAATAAGGAAAAATCATCCAAGCTTTTCCCGGTTCAGTGGCTCCAATTGCCAAAGCTGCGAGATAGCTTGCATGATTACACCCACAATATAGCGAATGATAATTCTCCTGTCAAGCAGCACGGAGGCATAGAAAAAAGAAGCCTTGCCGATGCGACAAGTGGGGATATCCCCTTCTCTCAAACGTCCAAAACGCTCATCGGTACAGCTTCTTTCGAAAATAATATACCACAAACAAGCGAAAAAGGCAACAAGCAAACACGTTTCAGCCTTTGCGAACGCGACGCTGCGGGCGAGCAAGTAAGATTCGGTCAGCGAGAAAAAGATGAATTGAGGGCGAGGCTGAATACTGCCATTAACAGGACTGCGCCATCAGGCGAGATGATATATGCAAGGGAAACCCCGCCAATATTTGTAGACATTGGTTTACAGCCATATCCTATGACGATGGGGCAGGGACATATTCGCAAAGGAACCATAGATATAAAAGACGCAAGCCATGCGTTGGGAATTAATGGTCTAATTGATGCTATCGACGGCCTGAACGATCCTATTGCTATTATAGCTTCCGAAACACATCCCCTTGATAACTGATCCGCCCTGACAAGGAGCAGGAAGCGGAGAACCGGGCACAACAGGTTTACGGTGAGAAGTACAACCCGCTTCTGATGCTTGACAGCAAAAAGGCGGTTTCCCGTATGCTGAACGAGGATATGGAACGACAGGCCGTGCAGAGAATGGTACGTCAGGCACAGAAGGGACAGTAGACTTTTCAAAAGAAAAAGATTGAACAGGAACGGTAACTATAGTTCCTGTTCACTAAAACTAAATTGGTTCGCCAGAAACGGAAAGCGCGCTTGACATTTTTACGTTCTTTGATATAATAGAGATATGGAAAGCTGACTTTCCATAGAAAGGAGGTGCACTGTGAAAAACCGTTTAGAGAAAATTCGGAAAGAACGGGGAATCAAGCAGGAAGAACTGGCTGCCGCACTGGAAGTATCCCGGCAGACCATCGGCTCGTTAGAAAACGGACGATACAATCCTTCAATTACATTGGCGTTTAAGCTTGCACGGTATTTTGATATGAGCATTGAAGATATTTTCATTTACGAGGGGGGAAAGCAATGAAGAAGAAAACTGGAATATATCTTGTAATCGGCATAGTCGGCATTGCTTTGGGTCTGAGCGCAAGGTTTCTTTTACAGGACTGTTTGAGCGATTCGCAAAGCGGCGCAATGATCGGCATAGGTGCTGGATTGTTCGGCTATGGGATTGCAAAATGGTGCGTCGGTCTGTGGGGCGCAAAAAATCCCGATTTGATGAAAATCAATGAGATTGAAGAAAAAGACGAGCGCAATCAGCTCATTCGCAGCAAAGCGCAGGCAATATCTGGCGAGGTGCTGCACTGGCTGCTGATGGCAGGCGCTTGGATATGTATTTTTTTCGACGCATCCATATGGACTGTTCTTGCCCTTGTAGGCGCTTTCCTGCTGAAAACAATCCTTGATTTTATTTTGATGGCATATTACCAACATAAGATGTGACGGAGGATATTATGAAATTTGTGATTGAGCATTTATCAAAGAGCTTTGAGAAAAAGGAAGTTCTCAGAGATATTGATTTTACCTTTGATGAAGGGAAAATTTATGGATTGCTCGGCAGAAACGGCGCTGGCAAAACAACGCTGTTTAACTGTCTGAACAAGGATTTGAAGGCAGACAGCGGCAATTTCTATATAGAAGATGAAAATGGCGTCCGCCGTGAGGTAGCCGCAGAGGATATTGGATATGTACTCTCTACCCCTACTGTACCGGAGTTTCTTACAGGCCGGGAGTTTTTGAAGTTCTTTATGGACATCAACGAGAAGTCTATCAAAAATCCGAAAAACATTGACGAGTATTTTGATTATATGAGTATTGAGCCGGAGGACAGAGATAAACTGCTCAAGGACTACTCCCACGGTATGAAAAACAAAATGCAAATGCTCATCAACATCATCGCTCAGCCGAATATTCTACTGCTGGACGAGCCTTTGACATCTCTTGATGTCGTGGTGGCGGAAGAAATGAAACAACTGCTCCGTTCACTGAAACAAGACCGCATTATCATTTTCTCCACTCATATTATGGATTTGGCGCTTGACCTCTGCGATGAGATCGTGCTGCTTAATCACGGCGAACTGGAGGTCGTGGAGAAAACCGATCTTAATAGCCGGGAATTTAAGGATAAAATCATTGCGGCACTCAGGGAGGAAGGAAATGAATAAGACGCTCAAAATATCTTTTTCCCTGAAAAATACATACCGTGTCAATGGTATCCTGTTTTCCTTAAAGCAGATACCGCTCTTAAAGCGGCTGCTTCCGGCAACACTGTATCAAGTAAAGGGACTGAAAGTTTTTGCGAATACTTTATCCGTACTGTGGAAAATCGTATCTGCGTTTCTCGGGAAGTTCCTTTACTTTATCATGATGGTATGCGGTATTGGTATCCTGTATAAAGAACTGCCGGAAAATGAGGTGTTCCTGCATATCCTGCTGTTTCTCACGGTAATCGGCAGCTTTGTAAATACCCAACTTTTCAATCCCACTAAAGATAAATATTATGCGATGATCCTTATGCGGATGGACGCACGGGAATATACGCTTGTAAACTATTTCTACTCCATACTGAAGGTCATTGTGGGATTTTTGCCCTTTACCATTCTGTTCGGTATGGACAGAGGCGTACCTCTGTGGTTTTGCCTGCTCCTGCCCCTTTGCATAGCGGGAATGAAGCTGTTTGCGGCGGCTGTCACTTTGTGGGATTATGAGAAAAGGGGCTTTGGTTACAACGAAAACAAGTTGTCCAAATATGTGTGGGGCTGTATCGCCCTGCTTTTAGCCGCTGCCTATGCTCCGCCGGCTTTTGGTTTTGTTTTACCTGCGGTCATACTAATGGGTATATTCTTAGTGTGTATTCCGCTTGGCATGGCAAGTATCACAAGGCTGACCACCTTCCGGGATTATTACGCTATAAATAAAGAATTATTAGCCGGATTGACCAATCAGATGGACAGTACAGCACAGACAAAGCTCATCAAGCAGGCAAATGAAAAGAAAATATCCGCAGATACTTCCATTACCAGCAGCCGCAAGGGATTTGAGTACCTGAATGAGCTGTTTATTAAAAGGCACAAAAAGATACTTTGGAACTCGACAAAGAAGATTTCCTATGTGTGCGCTTTCCTTGTCGCCGCCGTGCTGGTAGGAGTCCATCTGCTGCCCGAAGAAAAAACCGTCATTAACGAAATCGTGATGACCTGGCTTCCGTACTTTGTATTTATCATGTACGCCATTAACCGTGGCACGAACTTTACACAGGCGCTTTTTATGAACTGCGATCACAGCCTGCTGACCTATTCGTTTTATAAGCAACCGAGCTTTATCCTGCGGTTGTTTCAGAGCCGCCTGCGTGAGATAATGAAAATCAACGCTGTTCCGGCGTTGGTTATCGGTACCGGGCTGGCGCTGATCCTGTTTGCCACCGGAGGAACGGATAATCCGCTGAACTATGTGGTGCTGGTTGTTTCAATCCTGTGTATGAGCCTGTTCTTCTCGATTCATTACCTGACGATTTACTATCTGCTCCAGCCTTACAGCGCAGGGACGGAGCTGAAAAGCGGCACATACCGGATTGTTTTATCCGTTACTTATATCGTATGCTTTGTTCTAATGCAGCTGCGTATGCCGATTATGATATTTGGAATAATGACGATTGTTTTTTGTGTGCTTTATAGTATTGTCTCCAGCGTTTTGGCATACTGCCTTGCGCCGAAAACATTTAGGTTGAGAACATAACGGGGCGGCTTTGCTGCCGGAAATCCATAAAATGAAACGGGAGAAGACACCCTTGACAAATCGTTTTCCAGAATCGAATCTTCGCGACTCACTGTGGTGTTGTATCACCAAGGCTTAACAGGAACAGGGCGATTTTAGATCATATTGGTCGTTCGTTCCCCAAAACAAAAAACCCTGAAATCCTCAGGATTTCAAGGCTTTCTATCTGGCGCGCCCTACAGGATTCGAACCTGTGGCCTTTTGATTCGTAGTCAAACACTC
>CAZFUT010000104.1:0-4696 GCA_964522425.1 uncultured Oscillospiraceae bacterium | reverse complement strand
GCATCCATGTGCTGAAAATATTCAAAACCAGCGTGCAGTCTTTGAAGGCCTTCTACCAGTCGGTGGTCGGCTATTCCGATCTGGCGCTTCAATACAGCATGAGCTGCCGCCGCTGGTATGTGGTTTTTCAGGTGATCTTTAACGGCGTTTTTCTGATTGTGCTGTTTTTCTCCTATATGGCGGAAGGGCAGACGGCGGCTTTCCTTGCGAAATTCCTGTTCTATGTCGTTTTCAGCGGCGTCCTCTTTGTGGCGATGATGAAGATCATGTATGTGGGCATGTACACCTTTCAGGCGTCGTCCGCCATCGACAAAATTGAAACGCTCTTTGCCAAGACGGAGGAAAAGAACCTGCGCCACGGCTGCGTGGAGCGCTTTGAAGACGCGTCCATCGTTTTTGAGGACGTTTCCTTCGGCTACGGCGACAGCATGGTGGTTGAGCACCTTTCCTTTCAGCTTCAGCCGCGCAAAACCTATGCGCTGGTAGGCGCGTCCGGCTCGGGCAAATCCACGCTGGCCAAGCTGATGTCCGGCTTCTACGCGCTGGATAGCGGGCGGATACTGATCGGCGGCCGCGACATCGGCGAATATTCCGAGCGGGCGCTGGCAGGCGGCATTGCCAACGTGTTTCAGGATGCTAAACTATTTAAAAAGACCATTTATGAAAACGTCCGCCTCGGCAGGCCCGGCGCGGCGTACGAAGAGGTGATGGCCGCCCTGCGCCTTGCCCAGTGCGATGCCATCCTGGATAAGTTTGATACGAGGGAGCAGACGGTGATCGGCGCCAAAGGTGTCCACCTGTCGGGCGGCGAGGTGCAGCGCATCGCCATCGCGCGCGCCATGCTCAAGGACGCAGCCATCATCATCATGGACGAGGCGTCGGCGGCGGCCGACCCGGAAAACGAGTATGAGCTGCAAAGGGCGCTGGCCAACCTGATGAAGAATAAAACCGTCATCATGATCGCGCACCGCCTGACATCCATCAGGGGGGTGGACGAGGTGCTGGTGATGGAGGAAGGGCGGCTCGCGGAGCGCGGCAGCCATGCTCAGCTGATGCGCGCCGACACCCGGTACAGGAAATTGCAGGAAGAGTTTGTGCGCGCCAACGAATGGAGGGTGAAGCAATGAAAAAACTGCTGAAAGAAAAATTCGGTCTGACCGACAGCGGCGTGAAGGCCGTTGCGCGGGCCAGCGTGATCTCCTTCTTTGTAAACCTCGGCTATATGGCCTTTATGATGATCGCCATGCATTTCGGCGACAATGTGCTAAGAGGCGTCCACCAGCCTGCCCGGTACTACCTTGCCCTGATCGCCGTGACGGTGGCTCTTGTGTATGTGGCGGTGGACAGGGAGTATGTGAAAACCTACAACGCCACCTATCAGGAAGCCAGCGACCTCCGGTTTGAAATTGCCGAGCGCATCAAGAAGCTGCCGCTTTCCTATTTTTCGCGGCACGATCTGAGCGACCTTGCCCAGACCATCATGCAGGATGTGGCGGACATCGAACACGCCATGAGCCACGCCATGCCGCGCTGCATTGCCTATGCGTTTTTTCTGGGCTTTGTCGCCATCCTGCTGCTGCTTTCCAGCGTGCCGCTGGCGCTGGCCACCATCATCCCCCTTCTAATGGGCTTTGGGCTGATTTTGCTGGCCCAAAATGCCGAGAAGCGGTGGACCGGCAAGTATTTCTGGAAAACAAGGGAGACCACCGAGGCGTTTCAGGAAACGATCGAGATGCAGCGCGAAATCAAAAGCTGCGGCATCGAACAGGAGAGCTACGGAAGGCTCTCCACGCTGCTGGAAAAGGCCGAAAAGCTGCGCCTGAAAGCGGAGATCGTTCAGGCGCTGCCGATGCTCTCCTCCTTGACGGTGATGAAGCTGAGCCTGGGCCTTATCACCGTGGTGGCGGCGGGGCTTTTGAAGGCCAACGCCGTGCAGCTGATCTATGTGATGGGCTTCATGCTGGCCTCCGTACGCCTGACGGACGCGGTGGGCGCGCTGGAGGAATCCTTCAGCGAGCTATTGTATCTGGACGCCCGCGTGCAGCGCCTCAACGAACTGCGCAATACGGCGACGCAGCAGGGCGAGGATGTGGAATTAAAGCGCTTTGACATCGAAATGCGGGATGTCGTCTTTGGCTACGACAACCAGATGCCGGTGGTGAAAGGCGTCAGCTTTGTGGCCAAACAGAACGAGGTGACGGCCATCGTCGGCCCTTCCGGCTGCGGCAAATCGACCCTCCTGCGCCTGATCTCGCGCCTGTACGATTACGAGGGCGGCAGCATCCGCATCGACGGGCGGGATATACGGGACATCTCCACCGACGCGCTGTTCAGCAAGGTGTCCTTTGTCTTTCAGGATGTGATTTTGTTTAACGCTTCCATCCTGGATAATATCCGCATCGGCCGTGAGGACGCGACGGATGAAGAGGTCAGGGCGGCCGCGCGCATGGCCAACTGTGAGGAGTTTATTGGCAAGCTGCCCATGGGCTACGATACCCTGATCGGCGAAAACGGCGGCAAGCTGTCGGGCGGCGAGCGCCAGCGCATTTCCATCGCGCGGGCGTTCTTAAAGAACGCGCCCATCCTGCTGCTGGATGAGATCAGCGCCAGCCTGGACGTGGAAAACGAGATGAAAATACAGGATGCCCTGAACCATCTGACAAAGGGCAAAACGGTCGTCATCATATCGCACCGCCTGAAATCGGTGGAGAACGTGGACAAGATCGTGGTGATGGACGAGGGGAGAATAGAGGCTGCGGGCACGCACGGCGAGCTTTTGCAGACATCGCCCCTGTACCGCACCTTGATTGAAAAATCCCGAATGACGGAAGAATTTGTCTACTGATTGCCCAATGCAAAAGCGTCCGGCGCACATGCCGCGCACCGGGCGCTTTTTGATTTGACAAGGCTTAACCGTTCAATTTTTGGATGGCCTGCCTGACCCTTGCGATTGTTTCGCCTTTGCCCAGCAGGTAGGCGATCTCCACCGCGCCGCCGGGGGTGGAGGCAAGGCCGGACAGGGCGATGCGCAGCGGCCACAGTACCGCGCCGTTCTTGCGCCCGGCTTCTGAAATGGCGTTCATCAGCGCGTCGTGGATGCCGGTTTCCTGCCAGCATTCGATTTTTTCCAGCACCGGCAGGATGAAGCGCAGCGCCTCCAAAGAGCTTTCGGGCGTGGTCTTCATCTTTTTGTGCGTGTACAGGCCGCTTTCGTAATCCGGCATTTCGGCTAAAAAGGCGACCATGTCGGGCACGCGGTTGAACACCTCGGTGCGCCCCTGCATGAGTTCTGCCAGCCGCTTGTAGTCAAAGCTCTTTCCGGCCAACGCCCTGTCGAACCACGGCGTGGCGAGGCGCAGGTATTCCTCGGCGGGCAGGCGGCGGATATACTCGGCGTTGAACCACGTCAGCTTATCCATGTTGAAGATGGCGGGGGACTTGTTGAGGTTTTCCTCGTTGAAGGCCTCGCACAGTTCGTCCAAAGTAAAAAACTCGCGGTCGTTGCCCGGGCTCCAGCCGAGCAGCGCGATAAAGTTGATGACGGCGTCCTTTAGATAGCCCATCGCCAGCAGGTCTTCAAACGAGGGGTCGCCGTAGCGCTTGGACAGCTTGCGCGTGGCGTCCTTCATCACCACCGGCAGGTGGATGTAGGTGGGCGGCGTCCAGCCGAGGGCCTCGTACAGCAGGTTGTATTTGGGCGCGCTGCTTAAATACTCCGTGCCGCGGGTGACGTGGGAAATGGCCATCAGGTGGTCGTCGATCACGTTGGCAAAGTTGTAGGTGGGCAGCCCGTCGGCCTTGATGAGCACGTTGTCGTCCAGCGTGTCGCAGGGCACCTCCACATGGCCGTACAGCACGTCGTCAAAGCCCGCCATGCCCGTCAAGGGAATGTTCTGGCGGATGACAAAAGGCTCGCCCGACCGCATCCGCTTCATGGCCTCGTCCCTGGGGATGGACAGGCACTTTTTATCGTACTTCCACGTTTCGCCTTTCTGCGTGGCGGCTTCCCGGCGCTCTTCCAGTTCTTCCTTGGTGCAGAAGCAGGGGTAGGCGTGGCCCGATTCCACCAGCTGCATGGCGTAGGGCAGGTAAGTGTCCTTGCGCTGGGACTGGATGTAGGGGCCGTAATCGCCGCCGATGTCGGGGCCTTCGTCGTAGGTGAGGCCCGCAAGGCGCATCGACTGGTAGATCAGGTCCACCGCGCCGGGCACCTCGCGCTCCTGATCGGTGTCCTCGATGCGCAGGATGAATTTGCCGCCGTATTTTTTGGCCAGCAGATAGGTATAGAGCGCCGTGCGCAGGCCGCCAAGGTGCAGGTAGCCGGTGGGGCTGGGCGCAAAGCGCGTGCGGACTTCTTGCATGGGGACCGTCCTTTCTTATGGCTTGTAGCTGTCTTTGAGGGAAACCACGCGGTTGAATACGCCGCGAGCGTCGGTGGAATCCTGATCCTTGCAGAAATAGCCGATGCGCAGGAACTGGAAGGTGTCGCCCACCTTGGCGTTTTTGACGGCGCTTTCGGCAAAGCCCTGTTCGATGCGGACGGAATCGGGGTTCAGGCGCGCGATGAAGTCTTTTTTATCGACCTCGCCTTCGGGTCCGTCGTCGCTGAGCAGCTGCTCGTACAGCCTTGCTTCGATGGGCGCGGCGTCCGCGCAGTTGACCCACTGCAGCGTGCCCTTCACCTTGCGGTCGGCGC
>CAZFUT010000103.1:0-5036 GCA_964522425.1 uncultured Oscillospiraceae bacterium | reverse complement strand
GCTGAAAAGCTTTTTTGCCGGTCGGATGGAGGGGAAAATGTCGGAAGCTTTGAAATTTTTGCTGGTTATATCGGTGGCGGCAGCGGCGTTCATCAGCAACGCGCTGTACGCAAAAAGGGCACGGCGGACGCTTCTTAAGAAAAACTGGGCGAAAGAAGCAATGCTGAAAAATCCGGACAGCGCTCTGCTGGAGGATATTTCTTCCTACTGGCAGATGAAAAAAGAGCGTTTGCCCAGCGAAGAAACGGTGGATTCGACCACGTGGAACGATCTGAACATGGACGATCTGTACCGCCAAATCGACGCCACCGTCAGCGTAACGGGCAGCGAATGCCTCTACGCGGCGCTGCACCATACAGGCGCTGGAGAAGAAACCCTTCGCCGTCGTCAGGACATGGCAGACCTTTTCCGAACGGATGAAACGGCGCGCTTTCGCGTGCAGACGGCGCTGCAGAAAATCAGCCGCGCGCATTTCCATGGGGCGCACCGCTACCTGTTTGACGCATCCTTTCAAATGCCGCAAAACCGGTGGATGTTTGCCCTGCTGCGCACGCTGCTGATCGTATGCGCGCTGGGGGGATTCTTTATCCCTAAGCTGTGGATCGGCGCCATTGTGCTGATGGCGGTCAACGCCTACCTGTGCTATCGCCTGGGGCCGCTGTGGGTGAAGGAAGAGACTGCGCTGCGGCATATCGCGTCGGTCATCAACGCGGCGCAAAAGATCGTACGCGCGGAGAACGCGGGCATAGCGCCGGAAACGGAGAAGCTTAAAAAGCTGCTGATCCCCTTGAAACCCATCGAGCGCTGGACGCATTTGTTTTTTGATAATTATGCGTCCACGGTGGAACAGCTGCTGGTCGCCTACATGAAAATGTTCTTTTTTCTGGATGTACTGGCCATAGGGCGTGTGGTCAAGCATCTTGAAAAAAAGAGCGGCCTGCTGGTGGAACTGATCGAGACCATAGGGGAAATGGATATCGCTTTGGCCGTGGCGCAGCTAAAGCAGAGAACGGGCGGGTGCTGTACGCCGGTTTTCCATACGGAGCGTATCGTGAAAGCCGAAAACCTCAAGCATCCGCTGGTAAAAAACTGCGTGGGCAACACGCTTACGTTTAAAGAGCATATATTGCTCACCGGCTCCAACGCCTCCGGCAAATCTACCTTTATGAAAGCGGTGGCCGTAAACGCCATATTGGCGCAGACGCTGGGGCTGTGCTTTGCCGACAGCTTTTCGATGCCGAGGGCGCAGGTGCTGACGTCGATGGCGATACGCGATGACGTGCAGGCCGGAGAAAGCTATTTTATCAAGGAACTGAAGAGTCTGCGCCGCATGGTTGAAGCGTCATCTTCGGCGCAAAGGCTCTCCCTTTGCTTTATTGACGAGATCCTGCGCGGCACCAATACGGAAGAGCGCATCGCCGCCTCGTCCGCTCTTTTGATGCACATGGCCGATCAGCCCCTGTTGTGCATGGCGGCGACACACGATAAGGAGCTGACGCAATTGCTGAAAGCAAGGTATCACAACCTGCATTTCCGCGAGGAGATGGAGGACGGCCATATCGTGTTTACCTTTAAGCTGCACGAGGGCCCCTCTACGACCCGCAACGCCATCAGCCTTTTGAAGAGCATGGGCTTCGAAGAAAAACTGGTGCGGGAAGCGCAGGAGAGGGCTAAGCGCTACGATGAAAGCGGGATATGGTCATAGTTCAGCGCATTGAAAAAGCTGCAAAAAACGAGCGAATCGGGTGGTCAGAAAAATCATAAAAAGGGCCTTGCATTTTGTGCAGGCATATTGTATAATCCCCCTTGTGTCGCTGATGTAGCTCAGTAGGTAGAGCGCATCCTTGGTAAGGATGAGGTCGCCGGTTCGACTCCGGCCATCAGCTCCAGATAGCTCCCTCGATGGGAGCTGTTTTTTTGTCCTCAAAATCGAAAGATGAATTTGTAGTACATATTGCCTTGCGGTGATGAAATGGGTATAATGGCAAAGAATATAATATGCTTCGGCATGTGAAAGGATGATGCGTATGGTCAAAGCGATCGTCAATGGCGTTATCGTTACGGAACATGAGGAACTGCGCGGAAAGGCTTTGCTGTTTGATGAAAAAATCATCGGCATAGCGGACGAAGGGCAGGTTGTTGCGGCAGAAAAGATCGACGCGCGCGGCCAATATGTGTGCCCCGGGCTGGTGGATGTGCATATCCACGGATATTGGGGCGAGGATGTATCCGACGGCAGTGAAGAGGGCGTGCGAAAGATGGCCAAGGGCCTGCTGGAGAACGGCGTAACCTCTTTTCTTCCTACAACCATGACCGTCGCGTGGGACGAGATCCTCGCTTCGCTCGACGTCGTGCGCAGGCTGAAGCCCGAAAGCGGCAGCGCGGGCTTTGACGGCAGCGAAATACTGGGCGTCCACGCGGAAGGCCCCTTCATCAACCCCAAGCGCAAAGGCGCGCAGGCGGCCGAGTGCATTCTTCCGCCGGACGCGGATAAGGTGCTGCCGCATAAGGACCTGCTAAAGATCATCACCATAGCGCCGGAAATGCCGGGCGGCATCGAGTTTATCCGCGAAGTGACGTCCAAGAGCGGCATCGTGGTGTCGATCGGCCACACCGACGCAAGCTTTGAAATGGCCATGGAGGCCATTGCGGCGGGCGCCTCGCATGTGACTCATCTGTTTAACGCGATGACGGGCCTTAACCACCGCGACCCCGGCGTGGTCGGCGCGGCGCTGAGTACGGATGTGGCCTGCGAACTGATCGCCGATACCTTCCATATCCATAAAGGAATATTCTCTTTCCTGCATCAGGCGAAGAAGGATAAGCTGGTGCTGATCAGCGACTGCACCCGTGCGGGCGGCCTTGAGGACGGAGAGTATACGCTGGGCGGCCAGCCGATATTCGTAAAAGGCATCGAATGCCGTCTGGCGGACGGCACCATTGCAGGCAGCGTGCTGAAGCTGAACAAGGCCGTTCAGAACCTGCGCGACCATGCCGGCATTTCGATGGCGGAGGCGGTGAATGCGGCCTCGCTGAACGCGGCGGCCTCCATCGGGGAAGACGCGACGAAGGGCTCTCTGGCCGCCGGCAAGGACGCCGACATTGCCATCATGGATAAAGACTGCACGGTGGAAAAAACATTTGTCCGCGGCGTGCTCAAATACAACAAAGGAGAATGAAAAATGAACCTTAAAGTGCCTGCCGTGCTGGATCCTGAGTTCCAGCCCTTGTCCGTCGTATTCCGCGACTATCATCGTGATGTGCTGCTTCATCCGGACAAGCGCCGCTTTGTCTGCGCCATCGAACGCACCAACGGCTGCGCGACGCCCTGGGAAACGGTGGTTTTTCCCGACGGCGTAGAGGAAGAACGCACGAACGCCTTATTGGGGCGCATCATCAAGGGTCTTTTGTGGATGTATGGCGGGTTCCGCATCAGGGTGTCCGGCTCCAAGGCGGTTTACCGCCATCTGCTGGATGTGTTCCGCAAGGGCGGCAAGCAGGAGTTCGACTTTGACTATATGGCCGGTGTTTACGAGCATCCCTTTGAAATCGAATACGTTGACGATCCCTCCGTGATCGCGGTCGCGCATGAAAATGTGCGCAATGTCGGCCGCCATCTGGACGGCTGCCGCATCGGTTTTGACGCGGGCGGAAGCGACCGCAAGGTGAGCGCCGTCATCAACGGTGAAGCCGTCTACTCCGAAGAAGTGGTCTGGCATCCCAAGGTGACGAGCGATCCCATGTATCATTACGAGGGCATTCTCTCCGCCATGAAATCGGCCGCCGCGCGCATGCCGCGCGTGGACGCGATCGGCGTCAGCAGCGCGGGCGTATACATCGACAACAAGGTAAAGGTGGCTTCTCTGTTTTTGAAAGTGCCGCCGGATGCGTTTGAGAAGACCATCAAAAACATCTACATCGATGTCGCCAGGGAGATCGGCGACGTGCCGCTGGAAGTGGCCAACGACGGCGACGTGACGGCGCTGGCCGGCGCCATGAGCATGGGCTGCGGCAAGGTGTTGGGCATCGCCATGGGGACCAGCGAAGCGGGCGGCTATGTGGATGCCAATATGAACATCATGGGCTGGCTGAATGAACTGGCCTTCGTGCCGGTGGATGCCAACCCGAACGCCATGGTGGATGAATGGTCGGGCGACTATGGCTGCGGCGTGAAATATTTCTCGCAGGACGGGGTGATCAAGCTGGCCCCCGCTGCCAATATCCATCTGGATGAAAGCCTGACCCCGGCGGAAAAGCTGAAGGTCGTGCAGGGAGAAATGGAGAAGGGCAACCCCGAAGCTGCCAGGATATACGAAACCATCGGCGCGTACTTCGGCTATGCCATTGCGTATTACGCGCTGTTCTATGACATTGAGCATGTGCTGATCATGGGCCGCGTCACTTCCGGCGAAGGCGGCGCGCTGCTGCTGAACAAAACGCGGGAAGTGCTGGATGTCGAGTTCCCGGAGCTGGCGAAGAAGATCGCGCTGCATATCCCGGATGAAAAGAGCCGCCGCGTCGGCCAGTCTGTTGCCGCCGCGAGCCTGCCGGAAATCGTCTGATTGATAAAGCGAGGAAATATCAATGTCTGAAACGAATTGCACCCATAACTGTTCAAGCTGCGGCGCCGACTGCGCATCCAGAGAGAAAAAAAGCCTGCTTGCGCCGCTGAATGAAGCGAGCCGTGTAAAAAAAGTCATCGGAGTCATGAGCGGTAAAGGCGGCGTCGGAAAATCCATGGTCACGGGCCTGCTTGCCGTATTGGCCCAGCGGATGGGCTATAAGACGGCGGTGCTGGATGCGGATATCACCGGGCCTTCCATTCCCAAGATGTTCGGCATTCATGAAAAGGCTGCCGCCAGCGAAATGGGCATCATGCCCGCCATCAGCAAAACCGGCGTGCGCACCATGTCGATGAACCTTCTGCTGGAAGAGGAAACCGATCCCGTTGTATGGCGCGGTCCGGTAATCGCGGGGGCGATCAAGCAGTTCTGGTCGGAAGTGGTATGGGACGATGTGGACATCATGTTCATTGA
>CAZFUT010000102.1:0-5077 GCA_964522425.1 uncultured Oscillospiraceae bacterium | reverse complement strand
GCGGCCTGTTTGAAACCATCCTGTCCGAGGGCGACGCGGTGATTTCGGACGAACTCAACCACGCGTCCATCATCGACGGCGTGCGCCTGTGCAAGGCGGCGCGCTACCGCTATAAGAACAGCGATATGCAGGATCTGGAAAACAAGCTTAAGGAAGCGGCGGACGCCCGCGTGCGCCTGATCGTCACCGACGGCGTGTTCTCCATGGACGGGTATCTGGCAAAACTGAAAGAAATCTGCGATCTGGCCGACAGGTATGACGCGCTGGTGATGGTGGACGACAGCCATGCCGTCGGCTTTATGGGCAAAACGGGCCGCGGCACGCCCGAACACTGGGGCGTGCTGGGGCGCGTCGACGTGCTGACGGGCACCTTCGGCAAGGCTTTGGGCGGCGCGTCGGGCGGCTATACGGCGGCCAGAAAGCCCATTGTGGACCTTCTGCGCCAGCGCTCCCGCCCCTACCTGTTCAGTAACACCGTTGCGCCCGCCATCTGCGCCGCGACGCTGAAAACGCTGGACATGCTGGAGGAAAGCACCGCGCTGCGCGACAGAGTGCATGAGAACGCGCGCTATTTCCGCGAAAAAATGAGCACGCTGGGCTTTGACCTTTTGCCCGGCGAACACCCCATCGTGGCCGTGATGCTGTACGATGCGCACAAGGCGCAGGAGTTTGCCGCCCGGATGCTCGATAAGGGCGTGTATGTGGTGGCCTTCTCCTATCCCGTTGTGCCCAGGGAAAAGGCGCGCATCCGCGTACAGATCAGCGCGGGCCACACCAGGGAAGACCTTGATTTCGCCGTCCGGTGCTTCAAGGAAGTCAAGGAAGAAATGAAACTGTAAAGGAGTACCCCATGTCTGATCCGATCCCCGCCGTCAACACGGAAAACGAACACAAGCCCATCCTCTATTCGGGTATACAGCCTTCGGGCACGATTACGCTGGGCAATTACATCGGCGCCATCCGCAACTTTGTGCTGCTGGAAAAAGACTATGACTGCCTTTTTTCCATGGCCGATCTGCACGCGCTGACCGTCCGGCAGGAACCGGCCGCTCTGCGCCGCCGCACGGCGGAACTGACGGCGCTGTACATCGCCGCCGGGCTGGACCCGGAAAAAAATATCATTTACTGCCAGAGCCATGTGCCCGCCCATGCAGAGCTTGCGTGGATACTCAACTGCTTTACATACATGGGCGAGCTGTCGCGCATGACGCAGTTTAAGGATAAGAGCGCCAAGCATCAGGACAACATCAACGCGGGCCTGTTTACCTATCCCGTGCTGATGGCGGCGGATATCCTGCTGTACCAGACCAAGGTGGTGCCTGTAGGGGCCGATCAGAAGCAGCACCTGGAAATCGCGCGCGATATCGCGTCGCGCTTCAACAACCTGTACGGCGACGTGTTTGTGATGCCGGAACCCTACATCCCCAAGGCTACGGCCAAGATCATGAGCCTGACTGAGCCGGAAAGGAAGATGAGCAAGTCCGACCCGGAGGACAGCCTGATCTCCCTCGTGGATGGGCCCGATGCCGTGCGCCGCAAGCTGCGCCGCGCCGTAACCGATTCGGACGGCGAGATCCGCTATGACCCGGAGAACAAGCCGGGCGTCAGCAACCTCTTGTCCATCTACGCGGCCATGGCGGGCGTTACGCCCGAACAGGCGGCGGCAGAGCTTTCGGGGCAGGGCTACGGCGCGCTCAAAGACCGGGTGGCCGACGCGGTGATCGCCGTGCTGACCCCCATACAGGACGAGTATGGGCGTCTGGTGGCCGATAAAGCCTACATCCACGGCGTGCTGGCAGGCAATGCCGAGCGCGCGCAGGCCATCGCCCGGCGCACGCTGCGCAAGGTGTACAAAAAGGTGGGGCTGTACCAGCTGTAATACGGAAGTTTATTTGCTGAACACGGGCGCGCGGCGCCCCAGGGAGGGCCGTATGGAAACCATTTCCTTCAAACTCAAAAACGGGGAAGATCATCCCATCCGCCTGTGGCTGCCGGAGGGAGCGCCCAAATGCGTGGTGCATATCGTGCATGGCATGGCCGAGCATATCGACCGCTATGAGCGCCTGGCGCTGTTCTTAAACGCCCACGGCATCGCGGCGGCGGGCATCAATCTGGCCGGCCACGGCGCGGAAGCGGGCACGCTGGGCTGGTTTGCCGAAAAAGACGGCTGGGCCATGGTGCTCCATGACATCGACCGGGTGCGCGCGGCGCTTGCGCAGCGCCTGCCGGGCGTCCCCTATGCGCTGATGGGGCACAGCATGGGCAGCTTCCTTGTGCGCTGCTATCTGGCTCAATATCCTGCGCCCGACCTTGCGGTATTAAGCGGCACCGGCACCTATCCCGCCGGGCTGTGCAGGTTTGGTCAGGGGCTTTCGGCGCTGTGCAGCCTCTTTGGCGACAAAAAACCGTCCCGGACGGTGAACGCCGTCGCCTTCTCGGCCAACAACAAGCCCTTCCGGCCCGCGCGCACCGCCTTTGACTGGCTGAGCCGCGACGAAAAGGAAGTGGACAAGTATGTGTCCGACCCGTACTGCGGCTTTCTGTTTACCGCCAAAGCCTATCAGGACTTTTTTGGCGGGCTGAAGGATATGGCGGCACAGGAGCATACCAAGGCTTTCCCCAAAGAAACGCCGCTTTATCTGATGTCGGGCGGCGCTGACCCCGTGGGGCAGATGGGGGAGGGCGTCCGGCAGGCGGCGGAACGCTACCGCGCTGCCGGGTGCAGGGATGTGACGGTGAAACTGTATGAAGGCGCACGGCACGAGTTGCTGAATGAAACCAACCGCGGCGACGTGATGAACGACCTTGTCAGCTGGCTGCTGAGCCGCCTGAAAGGGTGAAACGATGGTGATCGGTATCGGGATCGACCTGTGCCATATCGAACGCATACGGGAGCACATGGACAATGCGCGCTTTATGGCGCGCGTTTTTACTGAACAGGAGCGCGCCTTCTTTGCGTCGCGCCCCGCGGCGGCGGCCGCTTCCGCGGCGGCCGGCTTTGCGGCCAAGGAAGCCTTTTTGAAGGCCATCGGATCGGGCCTCGGCGGCGCGGCCATGACGGATATTGAGGTGCTGCGCAAAGAAAGCGGGCAGCCCCATTATGTGCTGCACGGCAGGGCCGACGAATGGATGCAGGCGCACGGAGCAGCCGCCCACCTGAGCCTTTCGCATGAAAACGGCATGGCGGCGGCCTTCTGCGTGCTGGAAGGGGGTGAAACGCTATGAAATGGGCAGTATCGCCTGCCTATATGCGGGCGTGGGAGCAGCGGGCCTTTGCGCGCGGCGTGTCGGCCCTTGCCCTCATGGAAAACGCGGCCTGCGCCGTCCGCGATGCGCTGGAAGACGCGCTGGAGGGGCTAAAGAACAGGCGCATCCTCTTTCTCTGCGGCAATGGCAACAATGGCGGCGACGGCCTTGCCGCCGCCCGGCTGTGCGGCGAACAAGGCGCGGAAGCGGCGGTGTGGCTCTTTAAGGAACCGGCCAGCGCGGAAGCAAAGGACAACTATGCGCGTTTGGGCACCGTTCCTGTGCTGCGGGGCGTTCTGCCCGATCTTATGCAGTATGACGCGGTGGTGGACGCGCTGTTTGGCACCGGGCTTTCGCGGCCCTTGGAAGGTAAAGCCCTTCAAACGGTGCGGGCGCTTAACGCGCAGGATGTTTTTGTGCTGTCGGTCGATATCCCCTCCGGCATGGACGGGCTGACGGGAGCGGGCGAGTGCGTGCGCGCCGATATGACGCTCAGCCTCGGCTGCCTCAAAGCGGGCGTGCTGCTGGCGGGTGAGGAAAGGACGGGCGTACACCGCACCGCGGATATCGGCCTTTCGGAGGAAGATAAGCCCGACGGCATGGAAGGCTGTTTTGCGGCCGCGGAGCAACACGATCTTCCCCGCCTTATGCCCCCAAGACGCAAAAGCGCCCACAAGGGCGAATGCGGCCATGTGCTGCTGTATGCGGGCAGCCGCGGCATGGCGGGCGCGGCTGCCATGGCGGCCAAAGCCTGTCTGCGCGGCGGCGCGGGGCGGGTGACCATCGCCTGCGAAGGGGACATAGAACCCGTGCTGCAAGCCTTAGTGCCCAACGCCATGTGCTGCGACGCAAACAGGGCGGCGGACATCGCCTGCAATGTGCTGGCGGCGGGCTGCGGCCTTGGTATGTCGCCCGACAAGTGGGACAGGCTGACCGGGCTGATGCGGGCGGACAGGCCCGCCGTGCTGGACGCCGACGCGCTGAACATGCTGGCCGCGCATCCCGTGCGCCTTGCGCCGCAGACGGTGCTGACGCCCCATGTGGGCGAAGCGGCGCGGCTGCTGGGCGTTGCCGCACAGGAGGTGCTGAGCGACCGCGTGGGGGCGGCCCGGCGCATCCATGAACGATACGGCTGCGCGGTGCTGCTCAAAAGCGCCGTTTCGGTGCTGTATGACGGCACGAATACGGCGCTGAATACCGTGGGCACGCCCGCCCTTGCCAAGGGTGGCAGCGGCGACGCGCTGGCGGGCATGCTGGCGGCGGTGCTGGCCCAGCAGGAAAAGGCCGACCTGATGGCCGCCATGCAGGCGGCGGCGCTGTGGCTCGGCCTTGCGGGCCGCGCCGCCGAAGAACAGCAGGGCGTCTATTCGGCGCTGACGGGCGATGTCATCGACGCCATGGGGCCGGCCTATCTGCGCGCCCTAAGCTGATGCCTTCAAAGTGAACGCAGGATCGAATGAAATATTGTGTTCCCATCCCCGGCGCATCGCATCCATCATTGGAAGACAATGGTTAATAGATGCGCTTACGCTTTGAATTGGTGGGATACACACTATGTTGCCTGTAATCCCTTGCATCAAAAAGCCTCTGAATCGGATATGATCCAGAGGCCTTTTTACAGCTGTCCATCAGGCGCAAAACGCTCTGCGTAAGGCCAGCTTAAGCTTTCAGCGCTAAAAGGTTTGCGCTTTCATGGGATTACGGCTAACCTGCGAGCTGTTCCGCTGGAAAGCTGCGGTTTAGTACATCCCGCCCATGCCGCCGGGCGCGGCGGGGGCAGCGGGTTCGGGCGCGGGGATGTCGGTGACCAGGCTTTCGGTGGTCAGCACCA
>CAZFUT010000101.1:0-5089 GCA_964522425.1 uncultured Oscillospiraceae bacterium | reverse complement strand
GTTGGTTTCCAGACGGAAGCCCAGCGCGTGGGTCAGCCACAGCGACAGGAAATAGGCCGCCGTATTGGCCGCTAAAAAAGCCGCGACCTTCAGCGCAACCGGCAGCGCGCCCGCCACATCCCCCTCCGCAATGATCTTTTGCAGAAAGCCGTAGAGATGGTAGTAGCTGGCAATCGACAGCGCCGCCGCCAAAAACGCCAGCAGCACGCCGCCGTAGGCGCACCCTATTCGTTCGGGCGCATACTGTTTCAATTTTTGATAGATCATGTTCCTTCCTTTCCGAGCGCAGCAGCGTTCACCGATATTCTTCCGATCCCTGTGCCATTCGTCAAGTTAGTTTCAACTAACTTTCGGCGCTATCTTAGCAGATATCATCGGGATATGCAATACCGGATCCGCCGTTATTTTCGCCTTTTTTTCTCGATTTTCCTTGAAAAACCGGCATCCGTTCGTTTCCCATGGGGCCTTCAAGAGAAAAAAACAGCATTTGGGTGTTGACAGCGCCCCGCCCACATATTAGTATATCCTTACATGTTAGATCAAACTCGGCATCGAAGCCAAGAACGCCAAGGTAAGCGTTGACGGCACCCAGATTGTGCTGTCTTCGGGCGACATGGCCGATTACATGAAGAACATCCGGCATGTGCCGGTGCCGGCCGAAGGGGCCGAGCAGCCGGTAGAGCAGGAGATGGTGGGCCATCACGGCACGGTAAACAAAGCCTTCAATCTGCTGACGGCAGAGGGACAGCTCAACCCCATCGCCTCCGTCTACAACCGCAAGGACAAAACCGAAACCCCGATCTTTGAAGCGGGCAAAACCTACCGGATCACCGTATCGGCCTTCGGCTATCCCGACCTTTCCTTTCCCTACAAAGCGGAGTAGGCTCTTCAGACGGCGCCTCACCCCTCTCATTGTTCTGCTTTCCTCCTCTTAGCAGGTCTTTGTTCCAGATATGCGCCGTTTGAATGGTCTTAACCATAGACTCCCCCGGTGTTGTCCGGGGGAGTCACTTTTGTATACATTCAATACAATCCGCATTTTAACCCCGCCGCCCGCGGTGGATTACTTTCCGATTTCATTTGACAAAACGTCCCTGGTAGCATAAGATAATTCTATCAAATTCGATACGGAAAAGAGGTAGGATCATGAAAAAACCTTCCCTGCCGCGTCGCACCGAGCCGCTTCATGGGTTCCTATCAGTTCTATCATGTGATAGCGGCAATACCTTAGTCAGGATCACCGATCATTGCCCCATTACTTATATACTTCTTTCAACACGTTGATGAGGAGGCCACCATGAAGAAGACCTGTCATCTGTCTTTTTTGCTTATCCTCTGCCTGTTGGCATACCCGGCTTGCGCCGCAGCGGGAATGGCAGAGGGCGCTTTCTTCTCCCCTTCGCCCGATAGTCTGACCACGCCGGTTGAGCTGAAGGCACAGGCGGAGCAAACTTCCATGCAACCGGACGCCAAAGCAGCCGTCGGCCGCCCAAACAGCCTCTTTGATTTCCGCGTCAGCGGCGGAAGCAGCTATATTACCGCATACCTCGCCGGAAATCAGGATACAGCCGAAATCGAAGTGCCTGCATTGCTTGGCGGGCTTCCTGTAAGAGGCATTGATGCGGGCGCTTTTAGGAGCGCAACGGGAACGAAAGTCATCAAGCTGCCGCCAAACCTCGACCGTATTGATTTGGATGCCTTTCAGGGAGTGGAAGACAGTGTGCTTTGTGTACGTGGAAACAGTGCCACCGCCAGAAATATCGGAATGACCGGGCATCATATGGTGGATTTACTGTGGGACACGAACGATTCTCCCACAGAAAAAGCCGATCCGTTAAAAACCGGCATCAACGGTCCTTTCACCTATGAAATATTGCCCGACCAAACGCTGCGGATTACAGCTTGTGCGGTCGATATTGACAAAACGCCCGATCTGACCGTCCCCTCCGAAATAGACGGCCGCCCTGTACGCATCATTGGTACGGGCGCTTTTGTAAACATCAGCAAAGGCTATCCAACAGAGGATGACTACATCGAATACGGTGTGAACATCACGCTGTCGGAGGGCATTCGAGAGATCGAAGAAGGCGCGATCGTTTATACGCTCAGCACCTGGACGCCCATCCTTACCCTTCCGGCGTCGCTGGAACGAATTGCGGCAGGGGGTATCAAGGGCGGCTTTGCCGGGGTTAGCTTGATGATACACCCCGATAACGCCAGCTTCCGCTGGAAGGACAGCGACGGCTGCCTCATCGATCGGGATGGATGGCTGCTGGCGTATCTGGGTGATCAATCCTATGGCGGCGGAAGCATCAGGGTGCCCGAAGGCGTACGGCATATTCCGGGAAACATATTCAACGCCGATGCATTCATTACGGAAATCATCCTTCCTGAAGGGCTTCTCAGTATTGGAGATCGCGCTTTTAACGGCATGCGTTTGAACAGGCTTCAGCTGCCGGGTACGCTAAGAAGCTTAGGAGCATCCGTCCTCTACAATACTTCCGTTGCAAGCCTGACCCTGCCGCGCTCGTTGGAAGTGGTTCAGGGGCATCCCAGCGCAGATGACAATGGAAACGTCCTTTTTTATGACGCGGAGGGAAACGCTTCCGCCAGCCTTGCTCATATTCAGATCGACGAAAACAATCCCTATCTGATCATTCAGGATAAAGCCGTATTCGATAAAAAACGCAGCGCCCTGTTGTTCCACCTTGAACCGAATGCGCTTCAGTCTTACAGCGTGCCGAACGGAACCAGGGTAATCGCATCGCTGGCTCTGGCTGCAGCCCAGCATATAACGGAGATCAATCTGCCGGACGGATTGCAGGTTATCGGCAACTTCGCATTGCCGATGAACGGAAAGCCCGTCACAGTAAACCTCCCCGAGAGCGTATTTTTCTTAGGCTATAACCAGCCCAACAACCGCTTCATCAGTGCGCAGCCGGCTGCTGCAACACAGCCCGCCGCCAAGGAACCACTGTCCGTTCGCATAGAAAAAAGCAGCGAAAGCATTATTGCTCTTGGACAAAGCATATCCGTAAAGCTGGATATCAGAGGTGGAACGCCTCCCTTCACCGTTCGTTATGAGTGCATTGTGTATGCTTTTGACGCCACGGAAAACAGCAAGCCGGTTGTCTATATCTCGCGGAATGATGCGGGAACGGAGTTTACTTTTACCCCCTACGCGGAAGGGGACGGTATGCTGGAGCTGGTTGTTCGGGACAGCAAGGGCGAACAGGCCTTCGAAGCCTTTGATTTTGGGGTTGTGGAGGAAGGTTTTGTCCCCCCGGCGCAGACAGCGCCAATCAGCGAAGGCTTGTGGAGCATGTACGCGGATGAAACAGGCAGCATATTTGATATGATCCTCGCCCCGGACGGGCGGATCAAGCTTACCACCAACCACGCCGCTTTGCTTGGCGGATATCTTGAAGTGACAGGCAGCGCGGCGATTGATGAAAATCGCATTACCGTGACAAGCGACCTCGGCCAGGTGTACATATATCCTTATCGATATACGCATGAAATCATCGGCGGCAATCGCCTTCTCATGGTGCTTTCCACACAGGATGGCAACACGGTTACGTTGATTCGGCAGCCGGATTATGTGTATACGCCCTTTGCCAATATGACAGGCGCACAAAACACACCGGTGCCTATTGCCCAAGAGTATAAGCAGCTGGTCGGCACATGGAAGGGAGATGGCCGGCACACCCGCACCGATCAATGCACCTTCATTTTGGAAGAAGACGGGCATATTTCCTTTGAATATGATTACCCTGCCGGCTCCGGCATCCCGGGCATGAAGGTATCCGGCATTGTCCTTCAAGTTCAGCCGGGGCACATTCTCTTTGAAACATCGGACGGATATGAACGCTATATGCGCTTTGAGCCGGGCGCCGATCCTGCCACCATGACGCTGTATGTTGATGATATTGACGTGGTGCTGAGGGCAGTATCAACGGCAGCACCCACCGCGCCGCCTGCGTCCGCAGCGCTCTCCACTCCCCTTCCCGCCAGCGTCCCCGCTGCACGGCTGTTCCTGCCGGACATCAATAACCTGATCAACGGCGGTGCGTTTGTCAGGGATGCCCAGCGCTTTTACGCCCAGCACACAGGGCCAAAGGAAACGTACCATCTGTATCAGGTTACGCCTGATTTTCAGATAGGCCCGGCGGCCATGGACCGGCAGCGCACGGATGCAAGGTACAGCATCTTTCATAACCGTCTGTATTTCTACAGCGTAAGCGAAAAGAAACCCGGGCTGTACGCTTTCGACATGATAAACGGCACAGTGGTCGGAGACGGCATCAAGGTAGGACCAAAGCACGCGATGGTTTATGCGGTGGACAATAACGGCGTGTACTACACCGTCAAAGGCTCCAAGGGAATCTGGCGCGTCGATCACAACGGCGGCGGCAAAACGAAACTGGCCAAGCATGAAGTAAACGCCGGCAACAACATCGTACGCATGATGGTCTGCAACGATATCCTGTACTATATCAACGCAGCGGACGCGCAGCTGTACGCCGTACCCACGAACGGTTCTGCCCCCGCATACCGCGTAGGCAGCGAACCCATGCACTATTTTATCCTTGCGGAATATCAGGGAAAACCCGCCTTCGTCTTTGTCACTTACGGCAAAAACAAAAAACAGCTGGAGCAATCCACCCTGCGCGCCATCACGATAGAGGGTATGCCCATCGACGGCCTGCTTGGTATCTCGGATGTCCGAACCCGGTATATCAACTATCTGGACGGCTGGCTATATTATACCGATACCGCCGAGGGAGGGATACTGAAACGCCTGCTGTTGGATGATCCCGGCCATCGGGAGCTGGTACTCAATCAAAGAGTAGGATATATCCACACGTTTGACGGTTGGATTGCCGTATTGCCCTTGAACGGCGCGAATAACCGATACTTTATCGATACGCGCGATCTGTCGGTGCATAGCCTCCCGGCTTTGTAATGCTGTTTTCCTTCGAAAACAGCACAAAAGGAGCATTGATACCAATCTCAAATTAGAGCAGCCGAACCTATAATATTTGAGGTATAATCCATCAGGGGGGGATGGATATGGCCTATCAAATCA
>CAZFUT010000100.1:0-5260 GCA_964522425.1 uncultured Oscillospiraceae bacterium | reverse complement strand
TCGGCCAAATCCATCATCAAAAACGGCGGCGTGCTGGAAAACGAAGTCGTCAACGACGAGGGGCAGATCGAACAGCGGTATTGGATATCGCTTTGACAGGGGAACAGAAGATGAAAGACTATATCGAATTCAACATGAAAAAGGAGAAAACACCGGTATGGGCATCGTGATCAGGCCGACCGAAGAAAAAGGCCTCCCCTTGGTCCAGGCCCTGTGGGGCGACGGCGATGTGATGCAATTTGTCGGGTTCCCCGACGGGCCGGTTCAATCCGATGACGGCATGGCGGGCTGGTACAGACGGCTGCTTAAAAACCGCGGCCGCTGCACGCACTATGCCATATTCGACGGGGAGGCCTATTGCGGCGAAACGTTTTATGACATCGACCGGGCGCACGGCCACCTTGCGAGCCTTGATATCAAGCTGTTTGCCGCCGCCCGCGGCAAGGGCATCGCGTACAAAGCATTACATTATGCCATCGAGCAGGCCAAACTGAACGGCGCAAAAAAGGTCTGGGTCAACCCCGTGCCGGAAAACGAAAAAGCGATACGGCTGTACGAAAGGCTGGGCTTCCGGCGCTGTGAGGCGCCCGCCCATATCCTTGAGCGGGAGGGCAAAGGGCCTTACGTCTACATGGAAAAGCAGGCCTGAGCGCGCCCGTACGCACGGATGGCGGCGCGCGAAAACGCGGGCATATCCATTTGATCAATTGGGAAGTTGTGAGGGAAGAATATGTTTAAATGGTTCAAACTTTTCGGACGGCAATATGTGGGATTTTGGGTATTGGGGCTGGTGTTGTTTGCGTTGCAGGAAGCGCCTTATATGGTCATGCCGCTATTGGATCTGAGCGGCAATCCAATGATGGATATGCGGGAAGCGTCTCCTGTGTTGAACTTTTTTGAAAAGATGCTGGGAACATTATGCATAGCCGCCATGTGTTTTATCGTGCAGGAAAAAGCCACCGTTTTCAGCATTGGCAGCGGGATTCGTAAAACCGGGTTCGTGCTGGCTGTGCTGATTCTGCTGGCATATTATGTCGGCTGGGCCTTGTATTTCAGCGGGCATCAAACGCTTTGGGTCATTTTGGCGTTTATCGTGGCGTTGCCTCCCCTTTACTACGCTGCCATTGGTTTGTGGCGGGAGAATTGGGCGCTCGGGGCCTTGGGCATCATCTTCGGGGTCATCCATTTGATTCATGTGTATGGAAATTTTAAGGTATAAACAAATCCCGGTTTGTCTATCCGGTAGTCCGGTCGACACATACGGCACCGCGTAAAAACGCCCTCCGCTTCGCTCGTTTGGAGGGCGTTTCCCTGTTTCCCCGTTATGCCTGTTTGTCCGCTTCCTTTTCGCTGTCCGGCCGCAGCTTTTCCAGCGCGCCGCGCACGGCCTTGGGAAAGGGCACGCCCAGCAGGCCGGCGTTTTCCACGATGCTCAGGCCCTCGCTGGCGGCATAGAAGCCGATCACGGCGGCGCGGCTTACGCCGTCCGCGCCCAGCATGGTATCCAGGGCGTGCGCCAGCATCACCAGCGCCACCATCATCAGTTTGCGGGTAACGCCCTCAAACATGCGGCGCGACAGCAGTCGCTGCCCTTTGACGCCCACGGCCGCCGCCAGCACGCCCGTCGCCACGTCCAGCGCCATCAGCAGAAACATCATTTCCAGCGCCCTGTCCATGCCGCCCAGGCGGGCGGCCAGCCACGCGGCGACAGCCGTCATGACCCCCATCAGCGTTTTTGCGATATGCTTCATGCGTTCGCCAGCCTTTCTTCTATCTTTTGTACGCGCGCTTCCAGCGCGGCCAGACGCTGCTCAGCAGTGGGGCCTTCCGTCGCATTTTCCCCCGGCAGCAGGGCGTAATGCGTCCACGGATAATCCCCGATGCGGCCTGCCACCACGCCCTCCCTGTGCCCGCGCGCGTCCACCGTGCGCCCGTCGCCCAGCGAAAGGCCGGTGTGCTGCATGGTGCGGCCGTCGCCGCGGAACAGCACGCACACCGTGCGGGCCGCCCCTTCGTCGATGGCGCGTTTTTCCGCCCACAGGCGGCTGCGCCACTGGCTGGTCGCGCCCGAAGGCAGCACGATGCCCGCCGTTTCCAGCGCCCGGCGCGTCAGCTGCGCGCAGTCAAAGCACCTTTTGCCCTGATGGCGGCAGCCCGCGCACGTCGCCTTTTCTCCGCGCAGCACGGGGCAGTTTTCGCGTATCATGGCCGCGTATGCGGGGTACTGCCGCATCTGCGCACTGCGGTAGGCGGGCGTGCAGGGGCGGCCCGTGCCGCCATACACATAGGGCGCGCCCATCTGGTTCAGGGCGTAATCCCGTATCACGTCGTTCCGGCTCATGGCAATACCTCCGTCAGCGTCACTTCCATGGCGCCGTAGCCATCCTGCGCCCTTTCGCAGCGCCCCACCACCATCAGGGCGTTAAAGCTGCGCTCCGCGTTCAAAGCGGGGTCTGTCACCGTTGCCTGCACCTGCCCCATGGCGGGCAGCAGCGCCAGCGCGCACTCCGTTGCCGTCAGGTGCCGCCACTTTGCCGTCACGCTCATTTTGCCGCGCGCGGCCGCCATGTCCGAGGGGTGAAAAACGTACTGTATGTGGTCGGGGTCTCTAAGCTTTTTCCCATTGATCCAGATCATCGATATCCTCCCGTATGCCGTCTTTGACAAGTTCTCTTTCGTACTGCGCTTCCTGCTGCAGGCGGTACAGCGCCATCAGCGCCTTATGCAGCGCGGGCTGCCACGTTTCCATCGTTCCTCCTTTCAGGGCCGGGGCGGATAGTCCCTGAACGTCCCCATGGCCTTTGCGATGTAATAGCCCACGCGCCAGGCCGCGTACTCCTGCCGCCTGCGGCGCTTGAGTTCCCTTTCGCGGTTGAGGGCGTCGGTGGCGGCGCGCTCCAGCAGCCGGGCGACTTCGCCCTCCCCTTTTAGCTGGATCAGCCCCTGCGCCGCGCCTTCGGCTTCGCCCCCTGGCATCCCGCCGCCGACCAGCGCCAATACCAGCAGCTGCTCCAGCGCCGTTTCGCCCTTTAATGCTTCAAAGCTGAGCCGCAGCACATCGCCGCGGGCAAAGCACAGTTTCATGCGTTTCCCTCCTTTAACGTAAAGTACAGTTCGGCCCGGTCAAAAAACCTCTCCGTTTTGGCGGCATACGCCGTATAGCGTTTGCCCGCCCAGCAAAGCGGCACGCCCTCTTGCCCGGCGCTTAGCAGGCGCTGCGCCGCTGTGTTTTCCACGCCAAGGGGCGCCGTCACGCGCAGCATCAGGGCGCTTTCGCCCACCCTGCGCCATACGCCGCCAAGGTCAGACTGGATGGCGGGCAGCTGTTCCACCATCACCGCCCGGCAGCCCGCCAGCGCGCTTTCTTCCACCGTGACAGCCGGGCTTTCAAGCAGCGCCATCACCAGATCGGCCGTTTTGATGCCGGTGTCCTTTTCCTCGCCCTCGCGCGTTTCGCGCAGCAGGAAGCCCATGGGCTTTAGTATCTGCTCGGCCTGCGCCGCAAGGCCGTCATGCTGCTCGCACAGCGCCGCGCGCAGCTTCAGCGTAAGTTGCCAGCCCTCCCTGTCCCTTTGCAGGGTGTAGGAGAGGGTGGGCGGGGGCAGACCCCTGTCCGCCCCGCGCACCACCGTGCAGGGCAGCGCCGCAAGGGCCGCCCGCACGGTTTCCGCGTTCATGGCATCACCTCCGCTTCCATTTCCATGTGCCGCGCATAGCGCCGCGCCTCGGTTACGCGCAGGGCGCGGGTATCGTTCCCCACATACAGCCGGTCGCCCTGCCGGACATCAGGGAACCCCGCCGGGCACACCAGCAGCCGTTCGCGCGGGCGCAGCGTGCCGGCGTCGCGCCATACGCGCTGGTCGATGGGGCAGACGAAGGCCGAAAAGACCGTCTGCCGCGCCGCGTCCTCCACTTCGCTTAGCGCCCCCGTGGGGCTTTGCAGCAGCGCACATTTGACGGCGCGCACCTGTGTGCTGCCGCGCAGGCGTTTTCTCATCCCATCACCCGCGCGATGCGCCACGAGAGGATTTCGCGCAGCATGGCGGAGGGGATGTCCTCCGTTTTCACCGCCATGCTGCCCTCCCGCCTTTCCGTTTCGCCCTCCATGCCCATTTGGTTATACCTGACCAGCGCCAGCCGTACCTGAAGCCCCGCCATGCAGGCGGGAAGGGCGCCCCTGTTGGTGAGGGCGCACAGCGTTTCGCGAGCGCCCTCAAGCAGCCCATCCAGCAGGGCATCGTCAGGCGCCTCGCCGGGCAGCAGCGTTTTCAGCGCCGCGCGCGCCGCCATATCCTCCATCAGGCCGTCACCGCCATCACCGTCAGCGTTTTCACGGGCTTCATGGCCTCGTCCACCAGCAGCATGTGCACCGCGTTTGCGCCCGCCGCCGCAATGGAGGCGGCGCTGCCCGGCCATGCCTTCGCGCCCGTCACGGCGGTGCCGTACACGCCCTTATCGTTTACATCGTTGTCCATCACGTACACCCACTTCATGCCCACCGGCGCCAGCATGGTATCGGGCACCTGAATGCTGGTTTCGCCCGGCGCGCTGCCCGGCACGCACTGGATGCCGCAGCCCGCGTCCAGATGCTCGAGGCCGGTAAACACACAAAGCGCCGCCGCCTTGCCCGCGTCGTACAGATAGCAGGCGCAGTGCTTGGAAGCGTACAGGGTATCGCGCATAAACTGCGGCTCGCGGTGCACTTCCAGCGCCGTGCCCTGTTTGGAAATGAGCCGCAGCGCGCCCGGCTTGACGATAAAGTACTGCTTTTCCATTTTCGTTTCGTCCGTCTTCACGCGGGAGGTGATGACGATCTGGCAGCCCCATATCTCGCCCACCACGCCCGAAAAGATCATGCGCTGGCCCATGTCCGACGCCCGGATATAGGCCGGGTCCTTGCGCAGGGCGGCAAAGCCCGCCGCGTCGGTAAACAGCAGCTTTTCGCCGTCCGTTTCTTCCCCAAACAGCGTCAGCGCGTCGGCCACCGCGTCGGCGCTGAGGGCCTTGACCGCCGCCTTGCGGCTTAAGGGCAGGTCGCTCAGCACCCGATACAGCTTTTCATCCACCGCGTGGTCGATGGCCTGCGCCAATTGCCGCGCCGCTTCGCCCACCGGGTCGCCAAAGCCCGACAGCCGCGCTTCGTCGGTGATGCACACCGCCTTGGCGTATTTGAGCACCCTGGCTTCCACCGTGTCGGCGGACAGCAGCCCGGCCTTGACTTCGCCGTTTTCCCCTACCTGCTCGGCCTTGCCGATGTAGC
>CAZFUT010000099.1:0-5420 GCA_964522425.1 uncultured Oscillospiraceae bacterium | reverse complement strand
GCAACATGGGCGCGTTCATCGAACTGCTGCCCGGCAAGGACGGCCTGCTGCACATCTCCAAGATGGCCAACGAGCGCGTGGAGAAGGTGGAAGACGTGCTGAACATCGGCGACGAAGTGGAAGTGAAGGTGGCGGAGATCGATTCTCAGGGCCGCGTCAACCTGCTGCGCAACGATATTGAGTATTCTCCCAACCGTCTGTCCCGCCCCTCGGGTGAGCGCGGCAACCGCCCGCCCCGCCGTGACGGCCGCCCCTCCAACCATGGCGGCAACCAGTAACCGGTAGGAAGAGCATCAGCAAAAACGCCGCATTTTGCGGAGCAAACAGGGCCTGCAAGCGTTGCAGGCCCTGTTTTGAAAGGAAACTATGGTCGAAATTTATACGCTGCCCAACGGCCTGCGCGTAGCGGCAGAAAAAATGCCCTTTGTGCATTCGACAGCCATCGGCATCTGGGTCAAGGCGGGCTCTATGCTGGAAACGCCGGGGGAAAACGGCCTTTCCCATCTGATGGAGCATATGTCCTTCAAGGGGACGGAGCGCCGCAGCGCGCGCCAGCTGGCGGAAGACATGGACGCCATCGGCGGGCAGGTGAACGCCGCCACCAGCCGAACGGCCACCACCTATTATGCAAGGGTCATCGAGGACGAAATGGAAACGGCGCTGGAATTGCTGGCCGATATCCTCTGCCATCCGAAGATCAGCGAGGAAGAGCTGGACAAAGAGCGCAACGTGGTGCTGGAAGAAATCGCCATGGCCGACGATTCGCCGGAGGAAGTGATATTCGATATCGCCAACCGCGCCATCTACGGCGAAGGGACGCTGTCGCGCACCATACTGGGCGAAAAAAAGAACATCCGGCGCTTTAAACGGGCCGATCTGACGGCGTTCCGCAGCAAGTATTATGCGCCGCGCAACACGGTGCTGGCTGTGGCGGGCAGCTTTGATACGGATGCCCTGCTGAAAGCCGCGGAAAAGCTGCTGGGGTCGTGGCAGGGGGGAGAAGAAGCCGTTTACCCGGTCAACGCCGCCAACGAACGGCCGCAGGTGATCGCCGTCGGCAGGGCCATCGAGCAGATGCACCTGTGCATAGGCTTTCAGGGCCTCAAAGAAGCGCACCCCGACAGCTATATCATGGCGGTGATGGCCAATATACTGGGCGGCGGCATGTCGTCGAGGCTCTTTCAAAAGATCCGGGAAGAAAAAGGGCTGGCGTATTCCGTGTTTGCCGGGCCATCCTTTTACCCGCACGCGGGCGATATGATGATTTACGCCGCCGCTACGCCCAAAAACGTGCAGGCGGTGCTGGAAAGCATCCGCGGGGAGTACCTGCTGATGGCCAAAGACGGCGTGACGGAAAAAGAGCTGGAGCAGACCAAGGTGCAATTAAAGACCGGCGTGGTGCTGTCGCAGGAAAGCTCGTACCATCTGATGAACAAGATCGGCGGCAACGTGCTGATGCTGGGGCGAGAAGTGCCGGTGGAGGAGATGCTGAAAAAGATCGATGCCGTAACTGAACAGGACGTGGCGCGCCTTGCCGGGCAGACGCTGATGCAGAAGGCCAGCGTGGCGCTGATCGGCCCCAAGGCGGACAGGGTGAATGTGGAGGCATAAGATGGACAGGCTGGAAGAGATCTTTGCGCTGCAAAAAAGCTTCAACGACGAAGTGATCCGCACGCGCGGGCTGGAAAATATCACCGACGACGAGTGGATACAGAAATACATGATGGCCATGTTCGTCGAAATGGGCGAAATGCTGGATGAAACCAATTATAAGTGGTGGAAGAACCCAAAAACAGTTAATTCTGACGCAGTAAAAGAAGAGTTGGTGGATATTCTTCACTTTTTTGTGAGCATTTGCCTGCGCAGCGGCATGACGGCGGAAGAGCTGCACCGGCTGTATCTGGAAAAGAACAGAGAGAACATTTTGCGCCAGCAGGGAAAAAGCGCCAAGAAAGGCTATGCGCTGAGCGAAATGGAGCCGCGTTTGTAACGGTTTCGTGACGACCTGTGTCTTTCTTGCGACAGCCTGCGGATTGTTGTACAATACGGTCAGGAGGTGTCGAGGATGAAACACAGGCCTTCTTTGAAAAAATGGGTGCCGTGGGCGCTGCTTTGCGCCCTTGTATTGGTACTGGCGCAGGGCACGGCGGCGGGTGCTCAGGTGGAAACGGCAACGGTTTCGTCGGGAGACAGCCGCCTTGCCTACCCCAAGCTGACGGGGCTTGCCAATGGCTTCATACAGGATAAGATCAACGCCGCCATCATGGAAACGGCGGAGATTGCGGCGTATACCCATCTTATGCAGGCACCGGGCGGCACGGGCGTTACGCTGTCGCACGAAAGCTGGCTGCTGACGGCGGGCGGCGAACCCGCTGTGCTGTCCACCGTGGTGCTGGCCGAAGGCAAAATGCTGAACGCCCGCATCGGCCACCGCGCCATCCCGATGATGTTTGACCTGAAAACGGGCGAAAGGCTGGGTGCGGACGCGCTGTTTGCTTCGGTGGAACAGGCGCAGCCGTTTTTTGACGAGTGGGTTCAGCGCCAGTCGGATATGAGCGATTATACCTATATCGACCTGTCGCAGGCGGTGCCTGCGCCTGTTGACCGCGCCGTTTTGACGGACAGCGGGCTGCGCCTGTATTATCCGCAGGATGGCTTTGTCATGCTCTCCGGCCGGACGGGCGCGTTCGACTTTCACTTTGATGAAATTGCGGCTGTGCTGCGTTTCGCCGAGGGGTCTTTGATCGCTTCACTGGATGTATGGGGCGAATATACGCTGGGGGATAAGACCGCCCGGCGCCTTGAAGACGCGGCGCGGAAGGGTATATTGCCCGGCGTGCCTGATGTGATGGGGCGGGAGATGGAAGGCCTCGTGGAGCATTACAAGGAAATGACCGATCCCGAAGCCTTTTTAGGCGGCGAACAGTATTTTCTGGAAGCGCCCGCGTTTCGCGGCGTTTCGCTGGTCGTGAAGGACGGCGAACAGACGGTGGGCGGCATCCTTGCAAAGCGCGCCAACCTGTACGGCATGGCGACGGGAAAGGCATCCAAAGAAGAATGCGTGAAGCTGCTGGGCGAAGGCTATACGGAGCTGCCGATGGACGAAAGCGCCGCTGAGCACTATGGGATGCCCGAGGGAACGGCGCTTACCCGACAGATGGGGGAGTACCGGCTGATGCTGGGCTTTGACGATGCGGGGATACTGCGCGCTATCTATCTTGGCAGCATAGACTGATACCGATTCCGTATCAACAGGAGGTTATTTGTGGCAGGCAGGGGCAAAATACAGGAGAATATACGCTCAACCGACAGGGCGGGCGTGCTGTCGCTGTCGGCGGGGCTGATCGTGCTGACGGCGGGCATCGCCTTTTTGGTGGGCATGACGGCGCAGACAACGTCCATTTCCTTCGCGGTGATGAAAAATACCGTGATCGGCCTTGCGGGCGTGCTGCCCATGTTTCTGCCGCTGTGGCTGATCTGGCTGGGCGTGCAGCTGTGCGTATCGGCCAAGCGCGCCGTATCCTTCCGGCAGGTGATGCTGTCGGGGCTGTTCTATCTGTGTCTGCTGGCGTTTTTAACCATCATTACGTCCGTCAAGGGCAACGGTTCTTTGATGGACTATGTGCAGAACATCAACCTCAATTTCGTCAGGCACCCCGCGCCCGGCAGCATGGGGGCCTATCTGTCCTCCGCTTTCACGCGCTATGCCGGGCGCATCGACCCCTTGCCCGGCGGCGGCCTCCTGGGCATGCTGCTGGCATACCCCTTCTGGCGGATGCTGGGCATCGCGGGCGCGGTGACGCTGCTGCTGTTTTTGCAGCTGCTGTTGCTGGCCGGCATCATTCGCCTGAACCCCGTCATGGTTTCCGACTGGTTCAGCGCGAGGTTTAACCGTATGCCCGCTCCTTTGCGCGATGAAAAGACCGTGCCTGAGGAAACGGAGCGGGCAGAGCCCCTGCGGCAGGCGACGCAGGAGCCAGAGCCCGCGGCCCGGCCTTTGTATAAGCCCATGCGGCAGGCGCCCGCCGCCTATGAACAGCCATCCCAAACGTTGCAGCCGCCCATGGAAGAAGCGCCCTATTACCCGCAGGTGTCGCCCAATGCCTTTACCGCGCACGATACGGGCGAATCCATGGGCTTTGAAGCGGTGCGCGGCGATATGGAGTCGATCTACCGCCAGTATGAGGAGCCGGAGATTGAACAAGAGCCCGCGCCCATTGTCGAAACGCGCAGGCGGCGCGCCGAAACGGTGCGCCCCGCCGGGCCTGTCCCGGTTGAGCCGATGCGCCCGGCCGAACCCGAATATATCGAAGCCTGCGAAGAAGACATCAAAGAAGCGCCTGTGCTGAACGAGCCCGCGCCCGCTGTGTATGAAGCGCCCGCTCCCGTCCGGCGGCCTGCGCCCCCGGTCCCTGCGCCCATGATCGAACACAAAGCCGCTGCTGTTCCCCATGCTGCCCACGCGGGCGCGCTGCCCGAAGAAGCCGATCTGCCGTGGGAAAGCGACGATGCGTGGGCGGATGAAGAAGACATTGTGGAAGAGCCGGCAAGGCCCATCGCGCCCGTCCGCCGCCCCTCCGGCATAGTGCGCGAGGTGCATACCGATGCCGCCGTGCCGCTGACCGGCAGGCGCGTGGCCATCCCGCAGCCGCCCAAGCCCCTGAACGCGGCATCGCTGGACGGCGCCGCGCACACCGGGCCTGCGCACCGGCAGATCGAGTTCCCGCGCGATGATTATGAAAGGCCGCCCGTCCGCCTGATGAGCGAACTGCCCCCCGACGTGACGGAAGACCATACGGAAGAGGACAGCCGCCGCGCGGATAAGCTGCTGCAGACGCTGAACAGCTTCAGCATTGCCGCCGAGGTGCAGCAGATCGTGCATGGCCCGGCCATCACGCGCTTTGCGATCCGCCTTGGCGAAGGCGTCAACGTGAACCGTTTGCGCAACGTAATGGACAACCTGTCGGTGGAGCTGCTGGCCAAAAGCCCGGTGCGCGCCGAGATTCCCATCCCGGGTACGCCGCTGATCGGCATTGAGGTATCCAACGAAAAGGCCACCACCGTTTTCCTGCGCGATGTGCTGACGTCCTCCAAAATGGCGGACAACAAATCGCCGACCACGGTGGCGCTGGGCAAGGACATCACCGGCACCCCCGTCATCATGGATCTGATGGACATGCCGCATCTGCTGATTGCGGGCGCGACGGGCAGCGGTAAATCGGTGTGCATCAACTCCATCATCACCAGCCTCCTGTACCGCGCTTCGCCGCAGGATGTGCGGCTGATCCTCGTCGACCCCAAGTTTGTGGAATTGCAGCCCTACAACGGCTGCCCGCACCTGCTTCTGCCCGTGATCACCGATGATAAGAAGGTGGTGGCGGCGCTGGAATGGCTGTGCGAGGAAATGGACGAGCGCTACC
>CAZFUT010000098.1:0-5457 GCA_964522425.1 uncultured Oscillospiraceae bacterium | reverse complement strand
CGCAACGGCGACGGCATCGCCCGCCGCATGGAAGGCGGCATCGGCGCGGGCAGCGTGATCGAGCGGGCGGATGATTACATGGCCCCCGTGACGGCGCACTACGGCTACAACAACGTAGCGCAGTACGACGCCGCCTGCGAAAAGAACCCGTCCGCCCTGATCGGCGGCTGCACGCTGGAAAACCCGGACATGATTCAATACATCGACGAACTGGATGAAGAGGATAACGTCAACGTGCGCATGGCCGAAACGGAAGAGTTCCGCCAGCCGGGCGGCGCGAAAATCCGCCCCGAAATGGAGTGGCTGGCAGACGGCGTGGTGCACCTCAATATGTTTTTCCCCGTCGACGCGCCGCTGGCCGAGGCCGCCGCGCTGGAAACGGGGCGCAGGATGGGCCTTGAAAACTGCGAGGTCATTTCGCGCGAAGTCATGCACCCCAGGGAAGGGACGCGCATCGAAATGAAGGGCCGCGTGCCCTTTGCGCTGGATATCGGGAGCCTTCATATCCCCAAGCAGCCGGATACTCTGAGCGAAGAAGAACTGCGGCAGGACATCCTGGATCATCCCATGACGGTGGTGTGCGGCACGGTGGGCAACGACGAACACTCGGTGGGCCTGCGCGAAATCATCGACATCAAGCACGGCGGCATCGAAAAATACGGCATCAAGGTGCATTATCTGGGCACCAGCGTGCCGCCCGAAAAGCTGGTGGGCGCGGCCATTGAGCTGAATGCCGACGCCATACTGGCTTCCGCCATCATCAGCCACGACAACATCCATTACAAGAACATCGCGCTGATCGACAGGATCGCCCGCGAAATAGGCGTGCGCGACAAGGTGATTTTCGCCGCCGGGGGCACGCAGGTAACGCCCGAACTGGCGCGCGAAGCGGGGGCCGACGAGGGCTTTGGCCGGGGCAGCAAGGGCGTGCATGTGGCGACCTTCCTGGTCAAATACCGCAGGCAAAAGAGGGAACAGGGCTGATGGATACACGCCCCATCGACGCTTTGGTGGCCGAGATCGGCAGCACCACCACATTGATCAACGCTTTTGACGGGATGGAGGGCGCGCCCCGCTTTTTAGGGCAGGGCGCGGCCCCCACCACCGTGCGCGAGGGCGATGTGCGGCTGGGCCTTGAGCGCGCCATCCAAGACCTTGAAAAGAACCTGAGCTGTGCCGTTTCCTACCGCGACCTGTTTGCCACCTCCTCCGCGGCGGGCGGGCTGCGCATGAGCGTGCACGGCCTTGTGTACGATATGACGGCGCGCGCCGCCGAGGCCGCGGCGCTGGGCGCGGGCGCGGTGGTCAAGATGGTGACGGCGGGGCGGATGGCGGAAAGCGACCTGAAGAGCCTTCAAGCGCTCAAGCCCAATTTGATATTGATCGCGGGCGGCACCGACTATGGGGAGAGGGACACGGCGCTGTACAATGCAAAGGCCGTGGCCGACCTCAACTTGCGGGACGTGCCCGTTTTGTACGCGGGCAATATCCAGAACCGGGAAGCGGTCAAAGCCATCTTCGAGCAAAGCGGCATGGTCTGCGCCGCATGCGACAACGTGTACCCGCGTTTGGATGACCTCAACATAGAGCCCGCGCGCCGGCAGATACACCGGCTGTTTGAAACCCATATTGTAAAGGCGCCCGGCATGGAGCATATATACGATATGGTGACCCAGCCGGTGATGCCCACCCCCGGCGCGGTGATGGAGGCGGCGCAGCTGCTCTATCCCGTGATGGGCGGCCTTGCCGTGATCGATGTGGGGGGAGCCACCACCGACGTACACAGCGCCTGCGAAGCGTCGGAGGACATGGCCGCCGTGCAGACGCGGCCCGAACCGCTGTTTCTGCGCACGGTGGAGGGCGACCTGGGCGTGTATGTGAATGCTCGCCATCTGGTCGATCAGATCGGCGCGGACACGCTGAGAGGGGAACTGAACATCGACGTGGAACAGGTGATGGCGTCCTATGCGCCCATCCCCGAAACGAAAGAGCAGGGGCTGCTCACCGAGCGGCTGGCACTCGAGGCCGCCATGACGGCGCTGCGCCGCCATGCGGGCACCCTGCGCGGCATCTATTTGCCCGGCGGCCGTAAGCTGGTGGCGGAGGGCAAGGACCTGACGGGCCTTCAGCACCTGATCGCCACCGGCGGCGCGCTGACAAGGCTGCCGGGGAGAGCCGCCATCATGACGGCCCTGCGCGATATGAACGCCAGCGGCAAGTGGCTCTACCCCAACCCCGGCGAAATCGCCCTGCACACCGACTGCCATTACATCATGGCGTCCATCGGCGTGCTGAGCCGCCGCTACAAGGACGCGGCGGTACAACTGATGCAAAGGAGCTTTGACGCACAAGGATGAACGCGGTGCTTTCCATCAATGCGCGGAAGCTGCGGCATAACGCTGAAACGCTGGTCAGGGCCTGCCACGCGCGCGGCATCCGGCTTTCTGCGGTGACCAAGGTGTTCTGCGCCGAACCCCAGGTGGTAAAGCTGCTTAGCCAATGCGGCGTGGACGGCTTTGCCGATTCGCGGCTTATAAACCTTCAAAAAATAGACGGCGGGCTTGAAAAAATGCTGCTGCGCATCGGCGACCCGGACGAGGCGGAGGACATCGTGCGCCTTGCCGACATCAGCCTGCAGAGCGAACAAACGACCATTGCCGCGCTGGCCAAAGCCGCGGAGCGCCTTCAAAAAAAGCACCGCGTGGTGCTGATGATCGACCTTGGCGACCTGCGCGAGGGCTGCTTTTTCAGGGACAGGGAGGGGATATACGCCCTTGCCCGGCGCGCGTGCGAAGCGCCGTGGCTGGAATTATACGGCGTAGGCACCAATTTGACCTGTTTTGGCGGCATCCTTCCTGACGAAACCAATCTGACGGTGCTGGTGCATATCGCGCAATGGCTGCGCGATGCGCTGTCCGTCCCGCTGCCTCTTGTGTCGGGCGGCAATTCCAGCTCGCTGGGCCTGATGCTGCGCGGCGGCATCCCAAAGGGCATCAACCACCTGCGCATCGGCGAGGGCCTGCTGCTGGGCCGTGACACCGCGCTGGGGACGCCGCTTCCCGGCCTGTATCAGGATGCCTTCACGCTGTCGGTGCCGGTGGGCGAGGTCAAAACAAAGCCTTCCAAGCCCATTGGGACAAGCGGCCTGAACGCCTTTGGGGAGTCCGTCACCTTTGCGGACAGGGGCGACATGGTGCGCGCCATCGGCCTTGTGGGCAGGCAGGACGTGGACGCCGAGGGCTTAACGCCCGTTGAGCCGGGCATTGCCGTCATCGGCGCGTCCAGCGACCATCTTTTGATGGATGTGAGCGCCCGCCGGGATATCGGGGTGGGCAGTATCCTTACCTTTACGCTCGATTACGGCGCGCTGCTGAAAGCGTCCACCAGCCCCTACGTTGTTAAACAAATACTGGATGAATAGAGGAGAAACCATGAAAACCATCGTCATCGCCCTTGGCGGCAACGCCCTGCAGGCGGAGGGTCAGACTCCCACCTACGAAAACCAGCTGAAGGTCATCAAAAGCACGGCGAAGCGCATCGCCCCGCTGGCGCGCGATTACCGCCTGCTGGTGGTGCACGGCAACGGCCCGCAGGTGGGGCGCATCGTGATACAGAACGAGTACGCGGCCTCCCAAACGCCCTCCAACCCCTTTGACGCCTGCGGCGCGATGAGCCAGGGGCTGATCGGCTACCCCCTGCAGCAGGCGCTGTCCGAGGCGCTGCGCGAAGCGGGCGTCGATCAAATGGCCGTGACGGTGCTGACGCAGGTGGCGGTGCCCAAGGGCGATCCGGGCTTTCAGCACCCCACCAAGCCCATCGGCCCTTTCTTTACCAAAGAAGAAGCCGATACGCTGGCGGAGGAAAAGGGCTATGTGATGAAGGAAGACGCCGGGCGCGGCTACCGCCGCGTGGTGGCTTCGCCCGACCCCCAGCGCATTGTGGAAATGCCCGCCATTTTAGCCCTGATCGAACAGGGCATGGTGCCCATCTGCGCGGGCGGCGGCGGCATCCCCGTGGTGGAGGAAGAGGGCAGGCTGTCGGGCGTCGCCGCGGTGATCGACAAAGACCTTGCCGCCGAAAAGCTGGCCGAGGAAGTGGGCGCCGACGTGCTGCTGATCTTAACGGCGGTGGAGCAGGTGAGCCTCCACTTTAAAAAGCCCGATCAGAAGGCTTTGTCGCGCGTGACGCCCGACGAGCTGAAAACCTACATGGCCGAGGGGCATTTCGCGCCCGGCTCCATGCTGCCCAAGATGAAGGCGGCCCTGAGGTTCGCGTTAAGCCAAAAGGGCCGCACCGCCATCGTAACCTCGCTGGAAAAGGCTGTGGACGCGCTGAACGGCGGCGCAGGGACGCATATAGAAGGATAAGAGAACGGCACACCGTTTTGAACGGATGCCGAGCATGGACTGGGAAGGGGACAACCGGCCATGGATGAAAGCGTCAAGGGGAAGCGGAGCGGACATCCTGCAGTTTTCGATTGGGCTTTTGGGGTGCGCGCTGTCAGGCCGGAGCGCGACCTGATACGGATAACAGATTGAACGGAAAGTGAGAAAAAACAGCATGATAACGCCGGTCATCGAAACGAACAGAATGATGCTGAGGCCCATGACGGTCAATGACGCCGAAAACGCATTCAGGAATTGGACGAGCGACCCCGATGTCGCGCGGTTCATGCGCTGGAAATGTCATAAAAGCGTGAAGGAAACGCAACAGTGGCTCATGTTTGAAGAAGCGTCCGTCGAGAGCGATTCGGTATACAATTGGGGCTTTGTTTTGAAAGAAACCGGGGAACTGATCGGTTCCGGCGGACTGGTCTATGTGGAAGCCAGAGGGATGTACGAACTGGGCTATAATCTGATGAAAGCGTACTGGCGCCGGGGCTTGGCCACGGAAGCAGCTCAGGCGATTATCGAGTTTGGCAAAACCGAATTAAAGCAAACGGCCTTTTTCTGCTGCCACGCCAAGGACAACCCCGCTTCCGGGAAGGTGATGAGAAAGGCAGGCTTTCAATATCAGAAGGACGGCACGTACTGTTCCGCCGACCAAGAAAGAGAAATTGAGTGCCGGGAATACCTCTTGGAGATCAAAAAAAACGACGGGTCAATGCAATGAGGGGCGGTGTCCGCATTCGGGCCAGCGGAAGGACCGCGCAATGGCGAAAGGGAATAAAATGTTTTATGTATCTGTATAGAAATTATTGATTTATGCCTTCACACAGTTCCCGATGACCGGGGCCAGCTTTTTGCGCAGGGGGCCGATCAGCGTACCGATCAGCAGGGCGGAAAGGACGGTGCCTTCGCGCACGCCTTCCAGCCGGTGAAGGAACAAAAGGGACAGCGCGGTGCTGAGGGCGACGACGGAGCAGTCCAGCAGCGTTTTGACCCGGCTGAAGGGCTGCTTTGCCTTGCCCGCAAGGGCGGCGGCATCGGCGCGATCAAGCCGTCGCCGCGCGCGAGC
>CAZFUT010000097.1:0-5518 GCA_964522425.1 uncultured Oscillospiraceae bacterium | reverse complement strand
TGGTTACATAAACGTAATTATATGACATTATTTCGTAATATAAGCGATGGCCCTGAAGGGTATGCTCCCTCCCCGGCCTTATCGTTAGGTTGGAATTGAGTTGTTGATTATTCCTCCACCGTGAAGGCCGGGATCACGCCGCCCTTGAACTCCTCGTTATTGAGCAGGAAGTCATAGATTTCTTTGGTCTGAATGGCCTTGCGCAGCGCCTCCACAAAGGGCTTGTCGGCATCTTGGGCGCGCACCACCACATAGTTGGTGTAGGTTTTGCCCGCTTCGCCTTCCTTCGGTTCCAGGAACAGCGCGTCTTTGGCGGGGCTTAAACCGGCCTTTAAGGCATAGTTGCCGTTGATGACGGCCAGCGCCACGTCGGGCAGCACGGTGGGCACCAGCTCGGCGTTCACCTCGTCGATCACAAGGTTCTTGGGGTTTTCGGCGATGTCCAGCACCGTCGCTTTGGAGTCGGGGGTGATGCCGTCTTTGAGCTTGATCAGCCCGGCGTCCTGAAGCAGCAGCAGGGCGCGCGTTTCGTTGGACGGATCGTTGCTGACGGCGATATGGTCGCCCTCCGCCAGCTCCTCCAGGCTGCTCCTGGTGCCCGCGTAGATGCCGAAGGGCTCATAGTGTACGGGGATGACGGCGGCCAGCTGATCCTTTTCGGACACCTCCTGGTTGTAGGCGTTCAGGAAGGGCAGATGCTGGAAATAGTTGGCGCTCAAATCGCCGCCGCTGGTCGCAGGGTTGGGCAGGTTGTAATCGGAAAATTCTTCCACCACAAGGTCGTAACCGGCGGCTTTCAGGGCGTCCTTCACCTTTTCCAGCACGATGGCGTGGGGGGTGGCGGTGGCGCCGATAACGACGGTTTCATTGGCCAGAGCGGAAACGGTGCCAAGGATGAGGGCCAGGGACAAAACCAGAGAGATCGCCAGTGCAAAACCTTTTTTCATTTCTTTTCTCCTTTTACCTTTGTTTATGGTTGGTCTTTTTGGAAATACCGGTACCCGTTACGGTGATCACCTGTACCAGCAGAACCAGCAGAATACTTGCGGCATACATGACGTCCATGCGCCTGATGTTGATGCCCTTGATGATGGCGATGGAGCCCAGCCCCCCGCCGCCCGCCGCGCTGGCCATGGCCGTATAGCCAAGGATGTTGACCATGCTGATGGCCGCCCCGTTGAGCAGCGAAGGAAGGGCTTCCGGGATCAGCACCTTGGTGATGATCTGCCGGTTGGTGGAGCCCATCGACTGCGCGGCTTCGATGATGCCCCTGTCCACCTCGCTCAGCGCCCCCTCCGCCATGCGCGCCACATAAGGGAAGGCGCAGACGACCAGCGGAAAAATGATGGCCCTTGTGCCGATGGCCCTGCCCATGACCAGCCGGGTCACGGGAAAGAGCATACACAGCAGGATGATGAAGGGGATGGAGCGCAGAAAGTTCACCACCGCGCCCAGCGCCGCGTTGAGCGCGGGCCTCGGCATGATATGGTCCCGGCGCGTCACCACCAGCATCACGCCCAGCGGCATACCGATGAGGTAGGAAAGCACGGTGGCGGGCACGGTCATGTACAGCGTGTCCCACAGCCCCTGTTGAAGCAGCGGCCACAGTTCTCCTAAGCTCACGGTTGATTCACCTCCTTTGCGGCAAGGCCCTGTCTTTCCAGATAGTCGATGACAAAGCGCTTGTCCTGTTCGTCCTTGGGAGTCTCGATCAGCATCTGCCCGTACATCTTGCCGCCCAGATGCTTCATGTTGGCCGACAGGATGTTGAGCAGGATGCCTTTTTCCTGTATCAGCCGGGCGATGACGGGCCGGGTCATGGATGCGCCGTCAAACACGATGCGGATGGCGGGCAGCCCCGGGTCTTCATCGGCGTTTTCGGGCAGGATGCCAAACAGCCGCCGTCCCGCTTCCGATCTGGTGTGCATGAACACCTCGTCCACCGTGCCTTCTTCGGCCACCTGCCCCGCATCCAGTATGGCGACGCGGGTGCAAATCTGCCGGATCACCGCCATTTCGTGGGTGATGAGGATGATGGTGATGCCAAGCCGCCTGTTGATGTCCTGCAGGAGGGAAAGAATACTCTGCGTCGTCATGGGGTCAAGGGCGCTGGTGGCCTCGTCGCACAGCAGCACCTCGGGGCTGCTGGCCAGCGCCCGCGCAATGGCCACGCGCTGTTTCTGGCCGCCGGACAGCTGGGCGGGGTAGGCGTTGAAACGGTCTTTGAGGCCCACGATGTCCAGCAGCTGCCCGGCCTTTTCGCGCGCTTTCTTTTTGGGCGTGCCCACCAGCTCCATCGGGTACTGCACGTTGCCCCCCACCGTGCGCTGCATAAAAAGGTTGAACTGCTGGAAGATCATGCTCACCTTGCGGCGGGTGCGGATCAGCGTTTCGGCGTCCATGTCCTGTACGCTCTGCCCCTTAAAGAAGACCGCGCCGTCCGTTGCGGTGTCCAGCCGGTTGATGCACCGGATTAAAGTGGACTTGCCCGCCCCGCTCATGCCGACGATGCCGTAGATTTCGCCCTGATCGATGGTAAGGCTCACCCGGTCCAGCGCCTGAAACCCGCCGTCGGTTCCTTCAAACACCTTCGAGAGATTGCGTATCTCGATCAGCGGTGTCGTTTCCCTCATGCCCTGTTCTTCCTTTCCATACAAAAAGCCCGCTTCGCGCTTCGCGAGGCGGGCTGTTATCTGTTCTTTCGCTAAGATAACGGGACGCAGCCGAAGAAGCGCGGGGAACCCTCGCACATCATCATCTGCATCATCATAGCGGTCTGCTTCATGCTTGGATCCTCCTTTCCTTCTTCGGTATGGCGCGGATTATACAGGGCCCTTGAACATCCTGTCAAGCGCAAAATTGTTTTTATTTTGTTTTTTCCCTTTTGCATCCCGATGGACAAAACCCCGCGCGTCCTCTATAATGCAGCTATCAACAGGATGGAGGAAAACAGGTATGGACAGCATCAGGGCCGGTATCATCGGGTGTGGCGGTATCGCAAACGGCAAGCATCTGCCCGCCATCAAGGAAGCGGGCGGCATTGAAGTCGTCGCCTTTTGTGATCTGATTGCAGAGCGCGCCGAGGAAGCCGCCCGGCAGTACGGCAGCGAGGGCGCGCAGGTTTTTACCGACTACCACGATCTTTTGGCGCTCGATCTGGACGCCGTTTACGTCTGCACGCCCAACCGCAGCCACTCCTTTATCACGGTGGACGCGCTGTGCAGCGGCAAGCATGTCATGTGCGAAAAGCCCATGGCCATCAATTACGCGGAAGCAAAAAAGATGCTGGACGCCGCCAGGGAAACGGGCAAGGTGCTCACCATCGGCTACCAGAACCGCTTCCGGCCCGACAGCCGGTATCTGAAAAGCGCCTGCGAAGCGGGCGAGCTCGGCGATATTTATTTTGCGCGCGCCAACGCCGTCCGCCGCAGGGCCGTACCCACCTGGGGCGTGTTCCTGAACGAGTACGAGCAGGGCGGCGGGCCGCTGATCGACATCGGCACCCATGCGCTGGATCTGACGCTGTGGACGATGGATAACTATCAACCCAACTATGTCGTGGGCACAGCCTACCATAAGCTGAACGGGCAGCGCGACACCGCCAACCCGTGGGGCGACTGGGATCCCGGGCAGTTCACGATGGAGGACAGCGCCTTTGGCTTCATCGTGATGGAAAATGGGGCGACCATCATGCTTTCCTCCTCCTGGGCGCTCAACACACTGGAAGTGGAGGAAGCCTGCACGGTGCTGTGCGGCACCAGGGGCGGCGCGGACATGCACGACGGCCTGCGCATCAACGGCGTCAAGCACGGCCGCCAGTATGTGGAAAAGCCCGCGCTCACGCCCGGCAGCGTCGATTTCTACGACGGCGCAGGCGACAGCCCCAAAATGCTGGAGCAGCGCGCCTTTATAGACGCCATACACGGCAAAAACCCGCCAGTGGTAAAGCCCGAGCAGGCGCTGGTCGTCACCCGGATACTGGAAGCCATTTACGAATCGGCGCGCACCGGCAGGCCCGTCTATTTTTCCCGGCAGTAACAGGAGGTTTCCCCCATGAAAAAATGGCGCGCCGGCATCATCGGCGCTACCGGCATGGTGGGCCAGCGCTTTGTGACGCTGCTTGCCAACCACCCGTGGATAGAAATAAGCGTGCTGGCCGCCAGCGCGCGCAGCGCCCACCGCCCATATAGCAAGGCCGTGGAGGGCCGCTGGGCCATGCAGGCGTCCCTTAACGAACACATCGCCGCCATGCCCGTCTATGACGCCATGGACATTGAAGCCATTCGCCCGCTGGCCGATTTTGTGTTTTGCGCCGTCAATATGCCCAAGGATGAAACGCGGGCGCTGGAAGAAGCGTACGCAAAACGCGGCATCCCCGTCGTCAGCAACAACAGCGCCTGCCGGGGGCTGAAGGACGTGCCCATGCTGATCCCCGAAATCAACTGGGCGCACCTTGACGTATTGCCCGCGCAGAAAAAGCGCCTCGGCACCGATACGGGCTTTATCGTCGTTAAGCCCAACTGCTCCATCCAAAGCTATGTCCCGGCGCTGACGCCGCTTTACGATTTTGGCATCAAGGCGGTCAGCGTATGCACCTATCAGGCCATCAGCGGCGCGGGCAAAACGTTTGAAACATGGCCCGACATGCTGGACAACGTGATCCCCTTCATCGGCGGCGAAGAAGAAAAAAGCGAACAGGAGCCGCTCAAGGTATGGGGGCAGGTAAGCGCGGACAAGCAGCGCATCGAAAACGCCGCCCAGCCCCTCATCAGCGCCCAGTGCCTGCGCGTGCCCGTCACCGACGGGCACATGGCCGCCGTCAGCGTATCGTTTGAAAACCCGCCCGATTACGACACCATCCTTGCCCGCTGGCGCAATATGGAAACCGTGCCGCAGAAGCTGAACCTGCCCAGCGCCGCGCGCCCCTTCCTGCGATACTTCGAGGAGAGCGACCGCCCGCAGACCAAACTGGATCGAAATCTATCAAACGGCATGGGCATTTCCATCGGCCGCCTGAGAAAGGACAGCCTGTTTGACTGGAAATTCGTCTGCCTGTCCCACAACACGCTGCGCGGCGCGGCGGGCGGCGGCGTGTTGACGGCGGAAATGCTGTGCGCCAAGGGCTGCATTCCCAGAAAGGAGCCATAACCATCATGAAACAGATCATTTTTACCGGCTGCGCCACCGCGCTGGCCACCCCCTTTACCGAAACGGGCATCGACGAAAAGGCGCTGCGCGCTCTGGTCGATTACCAGTTGGATAACGGCGTCAGCGCCCTCATCGCCTGCGGCACGACGGGCGAACCCTCCACCATGGATGAACATGAATGGGCCGAGACCCTCCGCATCGTGGTGCATCAGGCGCGCGGGCGCGTGCCCGTGATCGCAGGCACGGGCGGCAACAACACCCGCCGCGTCATCGAAAGCGCCAAGGCGGCCATGGCCCTGGGTGCGGACGCGCAGTTGTGCGTAACGCCCTATTACAACAAGACCACCCAGCAGGGGCTGATCGCCCACTA
>CAZFUT010000096.1:0-5573 GCA_964522425.1 uncultured Oscillospiraceae bacterium | reverse complement strand
CTGCAAATAAAGTCTCGTGCCTGAAAATTAAGTCGCACGTTTTTGACGACTTTACATGCAAAGCCAGAGAGAGCCAAAGCTTTAAGATCTCTAAAGCACAACTTCAATAGACTCAGAAGCCCATGCTCCCCCCTTCAAGTTGTAAGGTCTTTTTCCAGGCTTCTTGAACAGAATCCAATTGCAGAAAAGTTCGATATCGACCTATGACATATTTTTAGCTTAACCACTGGTTATAGATCACTTCTAAATACCCAGGCTCCTCTGCCTTCATCTTCCTGGCCGAGACATCTTTTATGGCCATCCTAATGCTCCCAAAGCTCCTGCCCACAGCTATTCATCCTTTGGCATAACTTCGAAATCAATGGCTACTTTGATTAGGTTATCAATCATACTCTTTATCTGAGGAAACTGGCTTGATTGGTCTCCTGTGTTTTCATCCATGTACAAGCCTCTATTAACCTCGATCATAACGGAGGAGACTCTTTTATCTTTACCGAGATACATTAATGGCACATAGGTTCCGGCAAAAGGCCTGTTAATGGCCACCTCCATTCCATTTGCTTCACAGAATAACTGTATTAAGGCAATCAATCCATTTGGAGTATGGAACGGGTCTGTGCCAATACAGATGTCTGGCCTATCGACGGATTGATCCAACTCATAGGGAAGCGGTTTTGAGGGAAACGAGTGGCAATCTATGATTAGACATCGTCCAAATTGATCCAGCATTCTCTGCACCTCTTTTCTCAAAGCCTTATGGTACGGCCTAAAATAGGCGGAAAGCAACTCTTCCCTTTCTTTTGCAGATATCTCTCTTCTTAGCATTTGCTGGCAGGCGGTTCTTGTATATATGGCCCCCATTCCCTTTGAGCTCATCTTCTCCTTTTCATCGTTTTCAAACCGCTCAGGATCTACTACCAGCCTGCTGAAGTTATTCACAAAAGCTAAACCACCTGAGGCTGCAATGCCTGCAAAGAGCTCCGGTGTATAGCTATCTGTCATCAAAATCAATTCTTTCTTGAGATCCTCATCGTTCAGTAAAAGAAAGCGCCTAACATCATTTGGAATGAAAGTGGAACCGTGAGGTACATGAGCTAACACAGGAATCGTTGGCTCTCCTTTTGAGATAATGCTGAATGGCTTCTCCTTCATCTGTTTTATCATTATATTCATACAAACATCAGCCTTGCGGGCCATATCACTGGATTATGAGAACGCTTCCAGCGTCATCTGATTCCTCTGAGTCTTTGGAATGGCCTTTGCTACAACTCTCGCCTCAGCCCTAGGCCCTTCATCGAAGTAGAATACCCTGTCAGCGTTCTTTACCAGTTCCTCAAAGTAGGGATCTGCGCCCGGGGCATAGAGCAATACTGCAGCCTCATTCGAAGCCTCTCTCATGGCCTGGGAGACGTATTCAGCCATCTCCTGGGCATCTTCGTAGAGCAGGGGATCATGCTCAATTATCACAATCGTATGGTGGTTCTGTTCAAGCACAGTCATAAGCTGGAAGACCGTGAAGGCCCTGCGGACATCCAGGGCCTCGAACCTGCGGTCCAGGCTGCTCAGAATTGATGAATAGTTGCCGCAAACGTAGATAACATTGAACCTCTGCAGGTTAAGGTTGCGGTTCAGGGCCTGGATGAACATCTCTCGAGGGGCTAAGAGGGCGTTGAAGGACCTGGAACGGAGGGTTATCGTGGGGTATAACTCAAAGTCCATACAAAGAGAGGGATACTTCATGGATTAAAGGGCGAGGCCTATATGCGGGGTGAAAGTAAAAAGGGTATCAAGCTGCAGAACAAATTCATGCTTTGCTAGCTCTAATCCCATCAAAGAGTACTATTTGGCTGTTAAAGAATCCTAATTATCCAAACCTTTTGATTTAGCTTGGTTCATATACCAATTGATTGTTGAATAATTTTCTTCCTCCAGCTAGAAGGATTATCGGCCATTTGTATGTTATAGATACTTTCTTTTATGATAATATGGTATTTCTTCATCTTTTTACCTCAAAACTACTTATTCTCATACGTAGAATAGACATAATATGGCAGGAGTTCTTGAGCAGTTAAGGAGACCCGGGAGAAAGCTGGTGATGGTTAGTGTACCTTTAGCCGAGATCAATCCAAAGGTCCTGGAGCTCCAGGCAGCCAAGGAAATCCTAGCGGAGGTATTTGGCACCAATATATCAGAAATAGATGAAATGCTCAAGCTGCGCTGTGAAGAAGGCCCGGAGGGACAGATATCATATTCAAGGAAAAAGCAGGGACAGCCGCTCCTCAAACATGGATACAATAATGCCGGAGAGTGGCCAATGGAGTTCTGCCTGGCGGAAGAGTAGGGCTAACATATATTCTCTAATGCTTCCAGCACTCTTTTTGCAGCTGATGATTTCTCAGCCTTGGATTCATCGAGCGCCATTTCTTCAAGGTCCCCCACTGAAATCAGTCCCATCTGGTATCTTGTAACAAGTATGCCGGTCATGATGGCATCATTATGCTTCGCTCTCTTGGCCAATTATCCACCATCTCACTGTTTGCCAGGCCGTGTTTCCCAGACCTGGCCCCTTCCTGGTGATCGATGGGTAAGTAATAGCTTGCGCTCAGGGTGGGGTCAGGCCGTCACTACGGTGATCGGCTCCTATGTGAAAGGGCGCTGTGGATTCGGCGCTGGCCCGCCTGAGACTTCGATTTGCTGTTTTCTGGTTATTTCTATCAAGGCAACTGAACCTCAATTTCTCTTTGGCGAAAGCCTTATATCTCGGCAATTGACGTATAGTATATTGGCAAAAGTCGATAGTCTTTTTTCTCCCTCCTACACCAAGACTTTTGCCTCCCTCCTATTCATTTAACCCAGAATTTCAGTAAGGCTCGGATGTTTTAGATTATCCAGCCCCAATCATGGACAAGCCTTATAGCCTCAGCCTTTTGTCTTTGTTATCTAGAACGCCAGCCAATAGGAGGAGGCAAAAATCGGAGCGATGTGGCTTGAAGGCTGGCCGGGCTTGCAGCTCCTCTTTTCGCTAAATTCGTGCTCCTTGCCCTTCTTGGTCTCTTTACCTTGAAGACGATGAGATCCCCCAGTCCGTATGCCACCAAGGCCACGAAGAAATAAGTGTTTTATGGACAAGAATTCTTTGTCCATAAATTGTCCATATTTTAGAAAAGCAGATAACGCGCGCTCTTCTGTCGTCCCTCTTGGCGCAAGAGCCTTTTGCGTTCTCCATCATCTCAAGTATGTATTTTGCCCTTCTATCGCTAACCTCAAGCAGCTTCTGAGCCTCGGATCTTCTGATAGAGCCGTGCTCTTTTACGTAGGCTAGGATCTTTTGCTCCTCCTCTGAAAGCTCCGCAGGCATCACCTGATAGAACTTCACCAGAAACGAGGTCCTCTTATCCTCGAACAACGGCGCTGGCCGCCCTCTCTTTTATAGTGCCCTCGAACTTGTGGTTATCCAGAAAACGCTCTCCTGAAGGGGCTTCCTCTGTCGTCGTGGTTCCATAAAAATGCAGATAGGCTATGAAGAGCTGCAGCTCAAAGATCTGGGGATAGGCGGAGGACTTCTGAGCGGTCCATGTCAGGATTTCCTTAGCTGCTGCATACTTATCAGGCTTTGGCCCGTAATTGAAAACGAAAGCGCTTTAATCAGGCCAGCAACCCCAAATAATTTTATATCTAACTATCATGATAATTACTCTTCGGAGGCCTATCCCCTGCAGCCCAATACCTTCGACGTGCTCCCCAAGCGAAAGAGAATCATCATGTTCAAGGCGGCAGGCGCCTGGATCTTCAAGCACTTCTTCGACGACCGGGAGATCTTCCAGGAGCTGGCAGACCACTACAACAAAGACCTCTACCGCTTCGAATTCAAGACTGTAGGCGGACGGAACAAGGCCATCAAGCTCCTGGAGATGAGAGGCTTTGATGTGGATCTGGTGGAGGACCTGAGGGGTTATGCGGTCAAGCTGCCCAAATACAGCAGATACGCTGCCGTGCTGAAGAACTCCGTAGCCGTCATCGAGACCCCAGAATGGCGCATCTTCTTGATGAAAGACCTGGCAGCGGTCGAGGAGGCCCAGAGACAGGGGGCGAAGATAGTGGAGGTGGATGTGAAATTCTAGGAGGGAGGGTTATATGCTGCCTTCCCCTGCGCTGGCGCCCTGGGCCAGCTCGGTCTTCCAGTAGGCATTGTACCAGAACTTGTGGCCTCTTTCCCTCTGCCTTCGCTCCAATGCCACGCAGCCCCATCTCGCTAGAGCTCTCAAAGAGCTGGACAGTCGTCGCTCAATGCGAATCCAATCGACATAAGAGGAGACCTCAAGTCCCAGATCCTGGGCAATCTCCTTCAAAGATTTGGCATCATCTTTGCTGTCAGTAAGTACTGCTAATATAGCCTCGTGGTTCATGCCATTCTCCCTCCATCTACTGTTGCGATTGAGAGGTCAAATCGTCACTATTTTGCTAAATTGTTACAAATAAGTTCTATTTAATATTTGCTAATGAATTAGAAAAACATGGTGGCTTAGACAGACACCAGTATGAAAAAGGTAAAATGAAAGGTGGATTTAGAGAATGGCATTTGTAGATATGTCGGAGCTGTGGAACTCATGACCGAGCAAAACCGCAAGTACATAATGAAGGAGATCGGCAAGCTCCTGTCCGAGATCTGGCGGATCAAGGGGCTGGCGGAGCAAGAGTACGGGCCAAAGCATCCGATCACGAAGAAGCTCGATGGCATGCATGCGGATGCCCAGGCGCTGCTGCAGGAGAGCGCAGGAAGCCAGAATCGCCAGTAGTACCATCATTTTGCGAGGTTATAGGCGTCCCAGGCGCATCCGATCCAAAGAAGCGGACCGACAATGAAGCCGCCGAATCCAGTGAGCATGGTTAGAAGCGCAACTATCAGGATCGATCCGAAGAACCAGGCCAGCGCCCTCCAGAGATGGCCTGCATAGAATTGTCCCAGCCCTATGATCAATAACGATAAAATGGCTGCAGTCCATTTTCCCATTTAGTTTCCTCCTTGAGACTCCTTGAAGTTGTATGCCAGTTGAGGATCATTCCACCAGTCAAACTCAGAGACTGGATTATTTTTCGTAGCTTCATATATATCTTCATATATCCCATCGTACTTACTGTAATCCTTGTAGTTTCCGTCATACGGTTTTATGGTGGAGAATATAAAACCGCCAGTGTTCACGGCAGTGGGCTCGACATAGTATCTCCTGGGCGGAATGTCTACTGCGACCCATGCGTGGCCCACGTAATCGTTAGCGAAATTATCAGCAAGGCAGATTTTGGTGTCAAAACCGTGCTTTTCAAGCATCCATTCCAGGTATGCAGCCATCTCGCTGCAATCAAAGACACTTGTATCATATCTTCTCAGGATGCCAGAGCCTATTAGGGATTCAACTCCGAAAATGGAGTGATCGAGCCACGGATCTACCTTTGCATAATAGGGGTTTGGGATTGATATAGGAGGAGTGACCGTCTTTGGGCCTTCCATGCATCCAGAGACCAATACGCATAATGCTATCAGGACCCATAATTTCGGCTTCGCTAGAATCCCTCCA
>CAZFUT010000095.1:0-5622 GCA_964522425.1 uncultured Oscillospiraceae bacterium | reverse complement strand
CGGTTCTCGTTAGTAGCGGGGAGTGGATTCGAACCACTGACCTCCGGGTTATGAGCCCGACGAGCTACCTCTGCTCTACCCCGCATCGGAACACATAGTATACACTATCCCGTCGCACTTGTCAAATTCGCCGGCAATTTGCTCATTGCGCGTAAATTTTACACAGAATTAACGCTATGACAAGCATTATCTAATAGCAATCTTTCGTCCTGCATGCTACAATGATTGCCCATGCCTAAACCTGAAAAACATCTTTCAGGCGGCCTTAAGCTGCATCTTTGCCTGACCATTGTGTTGGGTCTGATTGGCATGATCGCCGCAGTAGCCCTGGCCGACGAGATTACTGATCGCCAGTTGATCAGCATCCCTTCTGGTACGACGACATCCATCACTACCGATGTGACCATTCCACCAGGGTCTGATAATCATGGCTCTTTCTCTGGCAATACACTTATCGTAGGTACCGACCTCGCCGCTTCAAACACTTTTGCCAAGTCGATCAACAAGATCGATCTGACAGCAGCCGATTATCAATTTGTTTTCCATATAAACACGTCTGTGTATGACAATGACGCACTCGGAGACGATTACGGCAGCGCCTTCATTCTCTTCAACGATGACTCCTATTTGCCTCAGGGTGATAGTGATTATGGCGCGCTGGGTATTTACGGCACGAGCGGCGGCGCCCGCAACGCTGAAACGATCCACAACGCGGTGGCCGTTGAATTTGATAATTACAAACGCACTCAATCGCTCAGCAGTTTCGGTTGGTATGACGCAGTCACCCCGGATATCGGAACAGCGAGCCATGTGGCCATCACGACCCCAATAAACGCTACCTCTGGTAGCCAGATCATCCATGAGGCCACCGGCGTCTTGCCTCAGCATTACGCCAACAATACAACCAATACGGTTAAGATTGAATGGAAGCTCACCAACGCAGGCGCGACATCTGATCTGACAGACAATTACTATACACTCACGTATTACTACTACCAAGGCGCAGATTCCGCTGCCGGTTCACCGACGGTCAGCGGCTCGAAGACCTTCAGTTACAGTCAGATGCTCGCACAATTCGGTGGCACCAGCTTAGTGAACTATGGCTGGTCTGGCTCCACAGGATCACTTATTGGCAATGAACATTCTGTGAGTTACGTAGCCACTTATCCTTATACAGTCAACTATCACATCCAGTTGGCCAATGGCACTAATACCAACATTGCCGTGCCAGGCTCAACGGCCACCTCAGGGTCCGCGCCGCTGGGCACATTCGACGTCAAACCATTGCCGACCTTCACAAACTACACATTGGCGCCAAATCAGTCGACTGCCGTGAATATCGGCGCAGCCGGCAACGATTTCATCTATTATTACATCGATGCCGCCCCCATCATCACCGGAGCAGATGCAATCAGCATCAACCAGGGTACATCATTTGACCCTTTGGCCGGCGTATCTGCCTCGGATATCGTCGATGGGCCCATCACCACAATCAACGTGGTTCCTGATCCAGCTTACGACAGTAACGTACCAGGCGTCTATACCTTCCAGTATTCCGTGACCGACAGTGTGGGCAACGTAACCACAGTCGATCGGCAGGTGACCGTGCTCGACACGGTCAAGCCTGACCCGCCAACGATTAACACCGTGATGGAGATGGTGACTCAGATCACTGGCACCGGCGAGGCGGGCACAACTGTTTATGTCCGGCTTCCGAGCAACGCCGAAGTTTACGCAACCGTCGATTCCCTTGGTGCCTGGTCCGTTAACGTTACCGAGCCGCTGCTGGTAGGTCAGACCATCACGGCCTGGCTGGTCGATGCAGCTTTGAATCAGAGCGATTCGACCATCACCACCGTCCAGCAGGTGTTCCTCACCCTCACAATCAATAAAGTCTGGTCGGATTCGACCAACCCAACCACCTATCCTGACCTCACCTTCAATGTCTATCAGGATGGCAGCGCGAGTGTCTACACAAGCTTTACGCTCACCCATCCCAATCTCTCGATCGTTGATTCGGCATCGCTGCCGCGATACAACGCTGCGGCCAATGGCCAGCCTTATACGTATACAGTGGAAGAAGCAGCCCATGCAGATTATTCATCATCCTTCACGATCGATGTCAACGATGCCGGTGTGCTTACCTACACTTTTACCAACCAGCGCCTGGCAACACTGCGGGTGACCAAAACTGGCACTAATAATGCAGCCCTGGATGGGGTTGTATTCGAGCTGCATGATGCGGCTGGTGGCCTGCTGGATACCCAGACTACCGCTGGCGGTCTGGCACAATTCGCCTACCTGGAGGTGGGTGAAACCTATTCGGTAAGGGAGATCAAAACGATCTCAGGTTACCAGCTTAATGAAGAGGTGCTTACGTTCACCGTCGACGCTGCAAATCTGGTCATTGACAGAACAATCGTCAACTATGAGCGCATCGATGAATTGCCGGCTACTGGCACCCCCGCACGCCTCGTATTATGGCTTTGCGGTGGCGTACTGATTTTGAGTTTCTTCGTACGGACTGTTTTGATGAGGAAGAGAGGTATTTACTAATGACCAAACGACGAATGACACAGATGCTTTCACTGATGTTGGCGCTCACCTTACTGCTGGCACCGGCAACCAGCTTCGTTTTGGCTGCCCCAGGTCAAGCTACCCTCACCATCACGGACAATTTAACCGGCACTGTTAATAGCGGTGTGGGTGCTGTTTACACGATCACCAAGATCGCGACAGTCAGCACAACTGGTGAGACAACGCCGCTCGACCCTGAAGTACTGGTGACAGATACCTATACCTCCGGCGATGGCGCATTATTGCTGGATCAGTATGCAGTGTATAGAGTAGAGCAAAATACGCGAGCCCCGGGGTACTATCTGAACACCGAGACGATGATCATTGAGTACCCGCACATGGTCGATGGCGCCATCGCTGCCGATCAAGGTGTCATACTGGAGCCCAAGTTGTCGCCGGTACTTGCCACTGTCGATGTGACCAAGTACGCCGATGGCACCACTACAACGCCAATCCAGGGGACGACCTTCGATCTGTATCAAACTGCCGATGAGCTCGGGCCAATCACCGAAGTTTTGGTCATGACCGACCTGACCACCAGCGCCACAGGAGAGATCTCCATTCAGAATCTGACCGAGGGCTCGTACTATCTGCTTGAGACCTATGTGCCGGCGCCTTACACCTTCGATCCAGTAGCGGAATATGCATTTGATGTTACCGTCGATGCGGCAGGAACCGCGCTGGCCACCATCAACCCCATCGTTGTCCAGAACTATACTACTCCTGCAGATTTGACCTTCAACAAGGACGTCAATGAACTTGATGCTGTCACGCTGCCGATCGGATCTCAAGTGAGTTTTACCATTGAGGTGCAACTGCCGGCAGATATTGCCGACTACACGACCTATATCATCACTGATACCTTAGCCTCGACGCTCACCTATGTCTCTGCCAGCATGTCGCCGGCATCTGGTTTTACGGTGACCAATGTTGGCAACGAGGTGACAGCCACAATCACGGACTTCACCCAGTTTACTGGTGTGAGCAGCGTCACCCTGACGATCAATGCCACAATCAATACCACAGCCACCAACGGAAACGATATCCTGAACACCGCCACTCTGGAATAGGATAACAGCAAGGGAGATGTCAACGCAGTTGACTCTGACACCGTGACCATCACCGTCGCAGGTGGCACGATCGAAGTCACCAAGACTAATGCTGCCACACCCGCATTGCCACTCGCAGGCGCCCAGATCGCCCTGGTCGATTCGACTGGTGCTCAGCTGTATGATGCGGCGAACCAGCCTTACCGTGCCACAACAGACGTGAACGGCAAGGCGACGTTCAGCCAGTTGCCAGCCGGCACCTATTTTGTCAAGGAGGTCGTGGCCCCTTCAGGTTATCGCATCAACGAAACCGCAACCGAGATATTGATATCGGACTCAACGACCAAGACCGTTAGCATCATCAACTATCCCACGGCTGCGGCCTATCCAACCACCGGTACTTTCACCCGCTACCTGCTTTATGCCGGTGGCATCATCCTGATCATCGCGTTCCTGCTCTACCGGCGCAGGAAGCAGAAAGACAACCGGTCCTGAAGCAGTGATCGTACCGCTCTCTACCGTCCGCAAGAACCTGCCGCGCCCGCGCAAGCGTGACTTCTCCTGGATGCTGCTTGTCCTGGGATTGGCTCTGCTGTTGTATCCCACGATTGCCGATCGCATTAATCAGGCCAAGGACCGCTCACTGGTAGAGGCATTCGAGGCACATGCGTTGCCTAAATCGGAGGCCGATCAGTGGGCCAAAGCGGTTGAAGCCTATAATGCCTCGCTTTCTGAATCTACTTTCTTCAGCGAGTATGATCCCTTTGTAATCAATGGCGTCGGGACTGAGGGTGAGACCCAGAGCGGAAGCCCCAGCCAGCCTAAACCAGGCGCCCCGCTGGATACTGCGGGCGCTGCGGTATACAGTTTTCTGAAAACTGGTGAGATGCTGTTCTCGATCCATATTCCCAAAATTGATTTGATCATGCCGGTTTATTACGGCACCGAGGCTGAGATGCTGCTGAAGGGCGGCGGCCTGATCAAGAACACTTCTTACCCTGGCGGAAATGGCGGCAATGCAGTCATCTCGGCGCACCGCGGTACGCATGATAAGGACCTCTTTCTGCACGTCGACAGGCTTTTGCCCGGTGATGTGATTTATATTGTCGATCAGACCCAGAAGATGAAATACGTCGTCACTGGACAGGCGGTCGTTTCGCCTTACGATACTGCGCTCATTCAGCGTCTGGCCGATAAGGACCTGATCACACTGGTGACCTGCACACCTCTGGGCTTGAACTACCAGCGTCTGCTGATCTTTGCCGAGCGGGTGCCGATGACCAAAGCCGAGGAAGAATCAATCGGAATCGCCCGAATGCCCTAGCGACAAATCATCGCAACGAAACCCGTCCATCCTGCCTCTGAGAAGACTAATTCTATGGCCTGCGCCGTCAGGTCGTTTATACTTATCCGAGTGAATGGATGCGACAATTAATGTCTGTCAGCGAAGATCCAAAACCCACACCGGATAGCAGCCGTACCAATTGGCTGCGCCTGCTCGCCATCCTGGTGGTTATTGCCCTCAGCGCGCTCATCTTCATCAACCGCGGTCGTCTGGCATCGTTCGGACATTACGGTTACCCGGGTATCTTTCTGATCGCCCTGGCAGGCAGCGCGACGGTACTGATGCCAATGCCGGGTATCTTTTTTACATCGCTGATGGGCACGGTGTTCAACCCCTTCCTCGTAGCGCTGGCCGCAGGACTTGGAGCCGGCTTGGGCGAAATGTCAGGTTATCTGGCGGGCTACAGCGGACAAGGTTTGTTTGAGAAATCCAGGCACGCACCAAGATTGATAGCATTTACGCGAAAATACGGCATATTCGGCATCACTCTTCTTGCCATGATCCCCAACCCGGCTTTTGATGTGGTGGGCATTACCGCCGGCGTCATGAAGATGCCCTTTCACCAGTTTCTGATCGCTGCAATCATTGGCAACGTAATAAAAATGTTGTTTTTTGCGTATGGGGGTACAGGGTTACTGAAGCTGCTGGGCT
>CAZFUT010000094.1:0-5743 GCA_964522425.1 uncultured Oscillospiraceae bacterium | reverse complement strand
TAGGTCAAATACTGAGAAAGCTGTGCGAGGCGAAAAGGGTAGAGATAATGGAAGCGGAAGCATGCCCGGACCATATCCACATGTTAGTCAGCATCCCACCGAATATCAGTGTATCGTAGTTTATACTATATCTCATCTAAAACATATCCATAATCCATTGTCTGCCGGTAATGCTTTGGATGACGTTTTCCGGCAGATTTTTAATGGTCTCGCAAAGTCGGTCTACAACATGTTCCAACGTTTTGAAGACTTCGTTTCTGAATCCGCGTTTTCGTATTTCTTTCCACACCTGCTCAATCGGATTCATTTCCGGGGTATAGGGCGGTATGTGGGTGATATGGATATTGGCCGGTATCATCAAACTGATTGACTTATGCCACGCCGCGCCATCACAGACCAGCAGTATTTCATCATCAGCATACGACTTTGAAAGCTCTTGCAGGAACACATTCATGCAGTCTGTATTGCAATAGGGCATGACCAGAAAGAAGCTGCTCCCATCCCGCGGATTGACTGCGCCATAGGCATACCGGTACGCTCGTATAGGATGGCACGGCACGGATGGACGGACTCCCTTTGCGCACCATCAGGCCTTCGGTTTGTTGATCCTCCCAAATCCCGCCTCATCCCGAAACATGATATGGGCTCTTTGGGCCGGGTTTTGGCAGACTATTTTGCGGTATTCGGCATGTCAATACTTCAAGCAGCTTTTCAACACGTTTGTTCTTGTTCTTTTTCCTTGCCGCTTTGATCTTCGCGAATTCTTCTTCGCTTAGTCTCTTCATTCCTCATCACCAAGATGATTATATCCTTTTTCGATGGTTTGTGTATTGTTTAGTGGAAATTTAGTATAAAATGCTGCCGGATTTGCCTGACAAACCGCTCCGCAATCGGAGAAAAAGCCTGATACTTCTTCCAGATCAGATAGAGTTTTGTTTCGAGCAGCGGTGTCAGCGGCCTAAAAACAAGTCCTGAGTCACTGGATGTATCCACCAGGTGATCCAATGTCAGCAGATAGCCGAGGCCCTCTTTTGCGAACAAGGAAGCGTTATAGGCTAACCGAAACGAACCTTCCAACCGCAGTTCCTGAATTCTGTTTCCGCACCAGTTGGGAAGATCGTTTTCCCAGCTTTGCTCTGAGCAGAATAAGGGCAGACCAATGAGATCATCCACCGTGATGGCCTCTTTTTGCGATAACGGATTGTCTGAACGAAAAACAAGCCCCCATCGGTCGGCCTCCGGAAATTCCAGCGCTTCATAGCGGCTGGCGTCCGGGTAGCCAACAAGCACAGCAAAATCAAGCAGTCCTTTATCCAGCTTTTCAGTGACCTGTTCCGTATCTCCGCTTGTGATGTGATAATGCAAGTCAGGGTATTGTCTGCGAAAGTCACGGATCTCCCGAGCCAACATTTGAATCTGGCATGATTCTGCCAATCCGAAATAGATATCGCCGCCGGTGATGTCGTCCAGCGTGACAAACTCCTGAGCGATCTTATCCGCCATGCTCACCAGATCCTCCGCCCGGTTCCGAAGGAGAACACCTTCCTCTGTCAGGCGGATGCTGAAGCTGTGCCGAGTGAAAAGCTTTTTGCCCAGCTCGTCTTCCAGCGCCTTCAAGGCTTTAGACAGCGTGGGCTGCGTCACATGCAGCTGTTCGGCAGCCTTCGTCATGTTCTCTTCCCGGGCTACTGCCAGAAAATATCGCAACGTTCTGATTTCCATTGGGTATCCCTCCCCCATGAAATGCCTAATTGGAATATCATGATATTCATTATAACCATTGGCAGGAAACTTTGCAAGGTGTTATGATGAATCCGTCCTCAGGGACGAGAGAAGCGCTGCGGAGGAAATCATGAACGCAGAAAATGTAAAACAATGCCTGGCAGGCATCGGATGCAACCCGGAGAGAGCAAACGGCATTCTGGAGTTTCTGGAAGCGGATCGGCTGACGGAAGGGAAGCAAAAGCTCAGGTGCCTGCGCTGCGAGCTGATGGATGAATTGCATGGATGCCAGCGCAGGATCGATCAGCTGGACTGGCTGATGCGGGAGGCAGAAAAGAGCCATAGATCAGAAAAGTAAAGTAATGAAAGGATGGACAGCATCATGATGAAGACAGAAGAGCTGAAACTGACCCAGGAGTGGGATAAGGTGTTTCCCAAGAGCGACAAGGTGGATCACTGCAAGGTGACCTTTGTGAACCATTTCGGCATCACGCTAGCGGCTGATCTGTACGCCCCCAAGGGTACCACAGGGAAACTGCCCGCTATCGCGGTAAGCGGACCCTTCGGCGCCTGCAAGGAACAATCCTCCGGGCTGTACGCCCAGGAAATGGCGGAGCGCGGATTCCTGGCCATGGCCTTTGATCCGTCCTTCACGGGCGAATCCGGCGGCTTCCCCCGGGCCATGCATTCTCCGGACATCGATGTGGAGGATTTTCAGGCGGCGGTTGATTTCCTCTCCTGCCATGAAAAGGCCGATCCCGATCGCATCGGGATCATCGGCATCTGCGGTTGGGGTGGCATGGCGCTGCAGACAGCCTGCATCGACACCCGTGTGAAAGCCACCGTAACCTCCACGATGTACGATATGTCCCGCGTTGCCGGGAACGGATATTTTGATTCGGCTGACAATGAGGAAGCGCGTCATCAGATGCGGACTGCCATTAACACACAGCGGACAGCCGATTACAAAAACGGCACCTATGCGCGTCAGGGCGGCGTCGTTGATCCGCTGCCGGAGGATGCCCCGTTCTTTGTCAAGGATTACTATGATTACTATAAAACAAAGCGCGGCTATCATCCCCGGTCTCTCAATTCCAACGACGGCTGGACGGTGAACACGCAGACTTCCCTGATGAATATGCGGCTGTTCACATATGCCCAAGAGATCCGCGGCGCCGTGCTGATGATCCATGGGGAAAAGGCCCATTCCTGTTATTTAAGCCGGGATACCTACGCGAACATGACTAAAGACAGCAAGTACGCTGCCAACAAGGAACTGATGATCATCCCCGGCGCAGTACACACCGACCTGTATGACCGGAAGGCTTTCATTCCCTTTGACAAGATCCGGAAATTTTTTGAGGAGAATCTGAAATGAGTAAAGTATTGGTGATTTCAACCAGCCTGCGAACAAAGAGCAACTCCGACATTCTGACTGAGTGGCTTGTGGCCGGTGCGAAGGATGCGGGACATGAAGTGGAACTGATCAGTCTGAAGGGAAAGAAGATCGGGTTCTGCATGGGCTGCCTCGCCTGCCAGAAGACGCAGAAGTGTGTCCTGGGCGACGATGCTGTGGCCATTGCGGAAAAGGTCATGAACGCGGATACGCTGGTTTTCGTGACGCCGATCTACTATTACGAGATGAGCGGCCAGATGAAGACGCTGCTGGATCGGCTGAACCCGTTGTTCCCCACGGATTACAGGTTCCGCAAAGTCTACATGATGTCGGTCGCCGCTGAGGATGAAGCTTTTGTGCCTGAAAAAGCCGTCAGCGGCCTGCAGGGCTGGATCGATTGCTTTGAAAAGGCGGAGTTCGCCGGTTCACTTTTCTGCGGCGGCATGGGTGATGCCGGTGAGGCAGCCGGTAAAACCGAAGAGCAGCAGGAAGCCTATGCGTTTGGCAAGGCTCTGCAATAAATCAAGATAATTGGAAGAGAACGCATCATGGAAGAGAGAATCGTTCAGACCGCAGGGCGGGAGCAGTTGGGTGACTTTGCCCCGGTGTTCGCGCATCTCAATGACGATGTGGGTTGGGCTGTCTTCCGGCTGGCGAAGGACGTCTGGAAAGATGAAGAAGCATCGAAGTAAGGAGAAAAGGCGTATGAAAAGGCTGATTGCTTTTATGCTCTGTCTTGTGGCGCTTGCTGCCGCACCTCTCGCTTTTGCGAAAGACGATATCGAGATCGAAAACTATACCCGCTACACAGACTATGAACCGCAGAAAGCGGAGCCTGTCGGTCTGATCCCCGGGACAAATCATCAGGTTCTGGTTGCCTGGTTCTCCCGGGTTGGAAATACCGTGTTCGAGCCGGATGTGGATGCCATCACAAGGGCTACGCTGCAGATCGATGATCGGGGTGAATTCCTTGGGAATGCACAGATGGCAGCCGGATGGATCGCGGAAGAAACCGGCGCTGATGTGTTCCCGATCCAGACCGCCTACACCTATCCGTCCGATTACAATCAGACAGTGTCCGTTGGAGAAGGACAGGATATCGACTTTGTGGATCTGCGCATGGCATCCCACCTGGAAGACGTCAGTGGATACGATACGGTCTGGCTGGTCGCGCCGATCTGGCATTATACCGTATGCACACCGCTGAGGATGTTCCTGACGGAAACGGATCTTTCCGGGAAAACGATCTATGTCGTCACGACCCATTGCGGAAGCCATTTTGCAGATACGGTGGAACGGATTCAGGAGATGCAGCCAAACGCGCATGTTATCCGCGCAGTGGCAGTGTCCGGGTATGACCCGAATAGCTATGAAAACGAAGTCCGGGAGTTTGTTCGGAATGCCATGAAATGAGGAGGAGAACCGAATGAAGCGTACAATCGCTGTATTGATTGCCCTGATGCTGGTGCTCTGCGTGAATGCCGCTCTTGCGGAAGCTGAAAAGCGCGTTGCTAGGGACGGCGCAGAGATGCAAACAGAAGATCCGTCGATGCCTACCCGCTTGCCTGCGGAGAACGGAACCAGGATTCTGCTGCATTTCGGCAACACAGTCATTCCCGGCGTTCTGAATGACAGTGAAACCGCCCAAGCGCTGATCGCCAAACTGCCGTATACGCAGCACATGAGCCGCTATTCCCATGATTTTTGCGGAGTGACGGAAGAGCTTCCGTACAATGAGGAAGAAGAACACTATGGGTGGCTGAACGGAGATATCGACTATGCGACCGACGCACCGTATTTTACCATCCTGTTTGAGGATCAGGATCAGTCAGAAATCTACGGCAGCCAGGTAAACATTGGCGTTATCACCTGTCCGCTTGCGGAGATCGCAGCGCTGAACGGCAGTTATGATGTGCTGATCGAACTGGATACCAGCGATGACGTCAGCGCTCATGAGAAGGCGAAGGAAATGAGAATGCAGATTGGTGACACCCCTGTTCAGGTGGAGTGGGAGAATAACGAGTCCGTGGCTGCGCTCAGGAAGCTTGCCAGAGACGGCCTGACGATCCAGATGTCCATGTATGGTGGGTTTGAGCAGGTTGGCTCCATCGGCAGCAGCCTTCCCAGGCACGACGTGCAGACCAATACTTCTTCCGGCGATATAGTTCTCTACTCCGGAAACCAGCTGGTCGTGTTCTACGGTTCCAACTCCTGGGCTTATACCCGGCTTGGCAAAATCACCGATCAGTCCGCACAGGACATGCAGGAGTTGCTGAACCACGGCGATGTAACCATTTCTATTTCTTTCGAATGATCACTTTTCGATAGTATGAAAAAATGCCGACGGGGCAACAAAACCCTGTCGGCATTTTACTCTATGACCAGAAAATAAAGAATTATGATGTCGCAATCTCATACTACATCTCATCTAAAACATATTCATAATCTATTGTCTGCCGGTAATGCTTTGGATGACGTTTTCCGGCAGATTTTTTATGGTCTCGCAAAGTCGGTCTACAACATGCTCCAGCGTTTTGAATACTTCGTTTTTGAACACACGCTTTCGTATCTCTTTCCACACCTGCTCAATCGGATTCATTTCCGGGGTATAGGGCGGTATGTGGG
>CAZFUT010000093.1:0-5757 GCA_964522425.1 uncultured Oscillospiraceae bacterium | reverse complement strand
GTGCTATCACCGAAGATGAATGGACCCATGTATGAGCGAAGAAGTGGGTCCAGTGAGTTGATTTTTTCGGTGATGCCTGCAGCAGTTTTTGAACCCCCCGCTGCCCATTCCTTCATCGGGTAGATGATCGATCTTTTTTTTCGCAAACAACCAAGCCTTCTTCTGCCCACCGCTGTCACCATCCTTCTTGCTTCTTTGGATTTAATCTCCCTTCAGGCCATATTGTTCCGGATCAAGCAGCGTTTTGACTGATTTTGACCTGGAGGTGTCCGCTTGATTGGGCCGGTTTTGCGATTGTTCTCATTCCTCCTGGTCGATAAGGGAGGAGGCCGAACGGCAGTGAAGCGGGCAAGACACTTGAGCAAACGCCCATGCCGAGTGTGCAAACGGTGGTTCACGCCCGATGCCCGGCTGGGAGATCGTCAGAAGACCTGTGGCGATGCCGCCTGCAAAAGAGAGTGGCATCGGCGTAAGTGCGCCGAGTGGAACGAGAAGAACTCCGAGTACGCCAAGGCCAATGCCCTGCAGCGTAAAATCGAAGCCGCAAAGAACCGGCCGGCATCCTCAGGGGACTCTCGGAGCCTACTACCCCAAAGGTATGCCAAAGAGGTGATCGAGATACAAGTTGTTGTAATCCTTGAGTATCTCGGTCAACAACTCTTGAGACGCCTGCAAGAGGCGATCAAGAGGCAAGCCATTGACAATAAAGGGCAATCCGGACGACTTCCCCCATGAGCTTAAAAGACGCGATAGACACCCGGCAGGAGGTATCGATACCCTTCTGTCACTATGAACGAGAACCTGAACCCCTCATACCTGGATATCCCCATCGAGCGAATCGGCGAGAGCTTCAGCCGGTTCCGGCTGCTTTCTCCCCGCCATGAAGCAGCCATGGAGCGATCCCTCGGGCGCTTCGGTCAGTTGACACCCGTGGTGGTAAGCCCCGCAAAGAACGATCGCTATGAGATGGTCGATGGCTTCAAACGGCTGCGCGCCTGCCGGAAGTTGGGCAGCCAATCGCTCAGGGCCAGAGTACTCGAGGGACACGGCCGGGTGCTCAAGGCGGCCATGGTGCAGCTGAACCGCAAGAGCGGACACCTGGGGGATGTCGAGGAAGCCATGATCGTGGCTTCCCTTTACAGGGATGACGGCTTAACCCAGGTGGAGATCGCCCCGCTTCTGGGACGTGACAAGAGTTGGGTGTCACGACGCATCGCGCTTATTGAGCGCTTATCTGAGGAAGTCCTCGAACACCTCCGCCTGGGGCTGATCAGTCCCACTCACGGCAGGGAGTTCAGCCGGTTGCCGCGCGGCAACCAGCCACAAGCCCTCTCCTGCGTTATTGCCCACCACCTGTGCAGTCGTGAGACCGCAAAGCTGGTCACCATGCTCATTGAGCGTCCCCGATGGGACCATGAGCTGATCTTGAGACTGCCCTTGGAGGTCCTGGAGCATCGTCAGCCACACAGAAAGGGATTGATCAAACCCCAAGACCCCCTCGGGCCGGCCTTGAAGGACCTTGCGAGGTGTTGCGCCGACGTCCTGAAACAGATGGATGCGGACCCGGTTTTCCCTTCCCATAATCTCGATGCCCCTGTCGTCGAAGCGCTCATCGACCATCTGGAAAAGATCCTCAACATGCTCAAGACGCCTTTTTGAGAGAAGAAAGATGGCACCCTTATATGTTCGAGACCGCCAGGAGATGGAGCATTTGCTCGTTACCATGCACGCGCAGGGGTGGACCATTCGCGCCCTTTGCCGCTACTTCAAGATCGGGCGCAACACCGTTCGGCGCATCGTGCGCAAGAACAAGGCCCGGCGCGACGGCGGCCACAGCCTCCTGGTGGCGAAACTGCCACGGGGAAGCAAGCTCGATGCCTTCATGCCAAGGATCAAGGAACTCCTGGTCACCTATCCCGATATTACCGGAGTGCGCCTGTTCGAGGAATTGCGGGATGCCGGATATGGGGGTGGCATCTCGATTCTTCGGGGATGTTTGCGGTCGCTTCGCCGGAGACCCAAACGGAACCCCATCATTCGCTTTGAGACGGATTGTGGCGTCCAGGGGCAGATGGACTGGAGCCCCTATACCATCAACTTCAAGCAGGGCGGGAAGGCAACCGTCCTCTGTTTCTCCTACATCCTGGCCTTTTCTCGAAGGCACTACATCGATTTTACCCTTCATCGAGACTTCTACACCCTCATTCGTCGTCACCGGGACGCCTTCGAGTATTTTGGCGGCTTGCCCCGCCAGTGCCTCTATGATGGAGAAAAGACGGTCGTCTTGCGCTGGGAGGCGGGACGGCCCGTCTTCAATCCCACTTTTATTGCCTTCATCACCCACTATCAATGCCGGCCCATCGCTTGCCGTCCGGGTCACCCGGAAACGAAGGGTAAGATCGAGGCGCCATTTTTATTTGTGGAAAAAAATCTCCTCAATGCCCGAGACTTCCTGGACCTGGAGCATCTGCGCGCTACCGCCCGCTGGTGGCTCCGGGAAAAATCCGACCCACACCTTCACGATACCACCGGAAGAATCGTTATCGAGCTCTTTGAAGAACAGGAAAAAGACGCTCTCCTTCCCCTGCCCGCACACCCTTACGACTGTTCCGAGGTCGCCCTCAGGGTCTGCTCAGCCGAGGGCTTTATCGAGTTTGAGACCAACTTCTATTCCGTGCCTTTCGCCTTCATCGCCGACATCCTGGCTTTCAAGGCCACCGAACGGGAAGTCTTCATCTACAGTCCGGAGCTGCAACTGATTGCCCGGCATGAACGCCATCCCGCAGGCCTGGCAAGGCGAGTGGAAGAGCCAAAGCATCACCTGTCCCCTCAATCCCGCTACGGACTGGAACCGGTAAGAGAAGCGTTTCTGGCCCTGGGGGAAGCATCGCCCGATTTCCTCGCCGGCCTCAAACACCGCCATCCTCATCACTGCGGCTTCCACGCCCGCTTCATTCTGCGCCTCAAGGAACATTATCACGCCGACGACATCCATGCCGCCATCCGCCACGCCTTGCGCTATCAGGCCTATGACGGCAAAGCCATTGAACGGATTCTCAAGGTCAGGGCAACCCCAAGATCCCTTGAGTCTGTGCGCAATGACCAGGCCCGGGCGATCCTGCAAAAAGCTTTGCCCAAGATCATCCAGCGCGAGCTCTCGGAGTATTGCCAACTCTTTTCAAACAAGAAGGGTGAACCCCATGGATGAGACCACCACGAGAATCAAAGAGCTCCTTAAAATGCTGAGACTTTGCCGCATGGAAAAAGCCCTCGATCAGGAATTGACCAAAGCGCTCCAGGAAGCGACTCCCGTCTCCGAGGTCATCCTGCGCCTCCTCGAAATTGAAACCAGCACCCTGATCGAGCGCAGAATCGAGAGAAGGATACGCCACTCTCGCCTCCCCGAAAGGAAGCTCCTGGCCGATTTTGATTTTGCATTCCAAAAAGGAGTCGATAAAAGCCAGATTCTGGAGTTGGCGACCCTTTCCTTCATCCCCAGGAAACAGGGGCTCATTCTGGCGGGACCTTCCGGCACCGGCAAAAGCCACCTGGCTAAAGGCCTGCTGCTCCTGGGCTGCCAGAAGCTCTATACCTGCCGTTACACCACGGCCGCAGCCATGCTCACCGATCTTTTCTCCTCTCTTTGTGACAACACCCTGGAGCGCAAGCTCAAAACCTACACCAGGCCGGAGGTCCTCCTCATCGACGAGGTCGGCTTCGACCGGCTGGAACAGGAATCCTCCCGCAACGCCTCCCTTTTTTTCAAGGTCATCGATGCCCGTTACTGCAAATCGTCAACGATCATGACCACGAACATTGACTTTAAAGAGCTGGGCGACTACCTCGGCGATCCGGTGGTCACTACCGCCATGGTGGATCGCATGGTCCATCATGCCATCATCATCCATATCGATGGCCCGAGCTACAGGATGCACGAGTCCAGAAAACTCAACCGTTCCTCCAGGCCCCAGGAACCTCCCCTTGATTCATAAAGCACTCCTCATCCCCAAAAGGGTGCGCAGGCTCAAAGGCAGCTTTGCCGCCATCGAACACCGTTTCTTGAGAGATGGCTTCTGGCAGAGCCTCTCCCACCAGGAGCTCCTCCTCTACTTCTTCCTCCTCCTGGTTGGCGACCGCGATGGGATTTCCTTCTACAGCTACGATCGGATCATCACCCTGCTTCACCTCCACCTCGATGAATACCTCCAGGCCCGGGACGCCCTCATCGCCAAAGACCTGATTGCCTTTGACGGACATCTCTTTCAGGTGCTCTCCCTCCCGGAAGCCCCCATCTTTCCCCCCGTCCGTCTGCTCAAGACCCCGGAGGACATGCTCGAAAAAGACCCCGCAACCATCCACCGCACCATCTGCGAAGCCCTCAATAAAGACCCCGACGAACTCCTTCAATCCTGAGTCTCACTGAAAAACGGAAGAAAACGAAGAAAAACCAAAGGAAAGACAAAATGAAGGTGCGGCCTGGAGGGGGTAGGACCAGCACTTCAGACAGGCTCGGCTTCGCAACCCCGAATCCAGCACTTGGTGGGTCCAAAAATCGGTGCACAAACGGTAACGCCGACTAAATCATGCAACTTCCAGATGGGTCCACTTTCCGCCGCAGGTGGGTCCACTCTTTTTCGGCGGTAGCACCTACAGGAAACTGCGATCCCAGGACACTTTCCATTTCCATCGGCGCTCCCTCGCGTTCCTCGAGCAGAAGCTCAGCGAGCCTTTTCAGGGGGCCACCGTGGTGATCACTCACCACGCGCCGAGCCCAAGATCGCTGAACGGTTCGGCTCGGGAGGAGCTCGTCAGTGCGGCCTACTGCAGCGATTTGGAGAGTCTGATCCTACGCCATCAACCGACCTTGTGGATCCACGGGCACATCCATCGGGCTGCCGACTACACCCTGGGGGAGAGCCGCGTCCTCTGTAACCCGAGAGGCTATGCGCCCCATTTATTGGTGGAGGGGTTCAGGCCGGACCTTGTGGTGGGAGTCTGACTGTTCCAGCCGCCGAAAGGGGCATGGAGGCAGAACCCGCTCGTTGGAAGGGGGACGCTCATACGTCCAGGAAATGGCGGCCGATGCAGGCGCTCCTGGTGGGTTCGTCAACCGATCACAGGGGGCTGCCCGTGACTTCTGAAGCTGCTGTAGCACTGACCGAATATCCTCGCGGTGGTAGCTCATTTGCCAGCTCCCTTCCCTCCAAGGGGTGGTAGCTCATTTGCCGGCTCCCTTCCCTCCAATGGCGCTTTGCTGCCCACACGATAAATGTGTTGGGCAAATGAACGAATACGACTCGCCAAGTGAGAAATCGTATCCAGACAACGCTGCCTCAACCGGGCCTCTTTCCTCCCAGCGTTGACTGAACTCGCATCGGACAATAATTCCCTGCAGCATCCCATAAGATTGAAGACACTTCTCTGGACTCGAGGAACGTTGTCCTTCTTCATGTAATATGTAATCATCCAAAATGGAGATGAGTTTCTCGGGAATATTCCAGGTGAGCTCGATACCTCGTGCAGGATGGAGCAGGGAAATCGATCGGCATCGACCATCTCTTCCGACGGGTCGAGAGCGGTACCATCTTTTCCATCGTAGTAGGCGTCACTCAAGAACTCATTGAAACAGCCGTGAACGGAACTGAAATCATACATACCAATGCCGGCCGCAGACTGTGGGTCATCAATCTGCGGCAGCAGTCTGTGCAGACTTGAAATGGCTCATCGGGGTCATTCAGGCATTCAGTGATGTCAATG
>CAZFUT010000092.1:0-6028 GCA_964522425.1 uncultured Oscillospiraceae bacterium | reverse complement strand
GTAGCGCTCCACCTTCACGTATACCGTATACGTGCCGGCGTCCACGAGCTCCGGCTGCCCATTCGTCCAGGTGTTCCCGTCGACGCTGTACTGAACCTCGTCGTATTCGTCGGTGCCGACCACCGTCACCCCGTGCGGCAGGCCGTTGTAGGTGGCGTTTTCGCCCGTCACGCCGATGTCCGGGACCACCTCGAGGAACTGGGCCTCGATGTACAGGTCATGGTCGGGCATGGTGTCGGGCGCTTCGGACCAGCCTGTGAACGCGTAGCCCTCCATCTCCGGCTCGTCGCCGACGTAGGGCGGGATGGCGCGGCCATAGGCGACGTCCATCACCTTGTAGAGCACCGTATCCCCCGACATGTAGTATACGTCGTACAGGTTTGCCTCCCACTGCGCGTACAGCGTGACGTTGCCGGAGATGTCAACCCCGCCCCCCTCGGCGTACGCCGTGCCGGAGCCGTCCGCCTTGGTGTTCCAGCCGGTGAAGGTGTGCCCGGTCCTGACCAGATTGCCCTCCGACAGCACCGTCGCGGTCAGGCCGTATTTGTAGGCGGTCGGGTCGCTGGGCACGATCCCGGAGGTGTGGCCGTTGCCCGAATACGTGACTGTCCCGGTCAGCACGTCGTAGAAGACGCTGACGACCAGCGACCCGTCTGCCAGGATGAGGGGCGTTATGGCGGAGAGCTCGGGGACGGCACGGGAGAACGCCGCGTTGGGGTAGGATCGCTTGGCGACCTTGGCCCTCGCGCCGGTCTTGCCGGTCAGATTTTCGGTGGCCATCAGCTCGTACTCGTCGTCGAAGACATTCTGCAGGTAGTGCTTGACGGCGTAGGCCGTGCTCGTGGCGCACTTATAGTAGTAGCGCAGCACCAGCGAGCCGTCGGCCGCCGCGTAGCCCGACATCGTCGAATTGGCCCGGTCCAGCGCGTACCCGACGTAGCCTCGCTCGATGCCCGACACCCGGCTGTACTTGGGCGCCTGGGCCGTATAGCCGTCCAGCGTCTCGCTGTACCCGCCGCTGGCGCTTTGCAGGTAGTACTTCACCGTGTAGTTGACCAGCAAGTTGGGCTTGTACAGGAACACGAGCACGTTCTGCGCGGGATCGATGGACAGCCGCTGCGCCTTCTGGTAGACCGTCGGCACGTAGCCCGGGATCGACGCGGCGCGCACGACCACCCGGTTTTCGAGGGTCGACGGGACGACCAGGTCGTCGAGGAGTGGTTGATTGTCGTTGATATTGAGGTACCGGACCGTATAGGCCAGCGAGGTATAGGCCTGGTAGACGAAGGTGATCACGTTGCTCGACGACGTGCCCGCGAGAAGCAGGCTCTTGCTCAGCACGGTGGGCGCCATGCCGGCGACGACGGCGGAATCCTCCGTCACCGTGTCGCCCGCCGTCTTTCCCGTGACGACCTTGGCGGCCGCCACGTCGACGCCGGCGTCGTTTACGTAGCGGACGGTGTAGGACACGTTGTTGACGGCCTTCCAGCGGGCGGTCAGCGCCACGTCGGCCTCGATCTCCTGGTCAAACGAGAAGCGCGTGCCGTCGGGTTTGTACCAGCCGATCAGCACATAGCCCTCGCGGGTAGGATCGACCGGGCGGGACGCCTTGTCGCCGCGCTTGACCAACTGCTTCGCCACGTCGCTGCCGCCCTGGGAATCGAAGGTCACGGTGTAGGTCGGCCTGCCCCAGCGGGCGTACAGCGAGAGGTTGCTCTCCGGCATGACCGCGCTGTCCCAGTGTATGATTTGATTGTCCAGCCGGGCGGACGCGGTATACCAGCCGTCGAACTCATAGTCGGCGCTGATGCTGGCCGGGCGTTGAGGCACCCATTCGAGGTTATCAAGCTTCGCGTCAAAGAGGACCGACCTGTCGTGGGAAGTATCCTCCACGCCCGGATTGATGAACTCGATGTTGAAGGACTTGCGTTGGTAGTAGAAGTTGACGTCAATGTCGCCGTCGCCATCCGGGTTTACCCCGAAAAAGTTTTTCGAACCCGAAAGCGTAATAAAGCCCTTTACTCCCTTGGCGCTCCAACTGGTGGCGCTCGAATAAGAGAACTGGTTCAGGGTTGGCTCGTCGATGAAATGGCCGGTATAGCCATTCTCTGTCGCCTGGGTACCCGTACCATCCACTGTCTCAAGCCAATAGTGCAGTTCGTATTTTTTGACCGAATTGCTCCAGTTCCCTTTCCATTTCGTTGTGCTGCCGGCCGTTTCGGAATCAATCAATTCGGCGGTCAATGTCGGCTGTTTGGAAGCGTAATTGCTGGTTGTCCATCCATCCCCGGACCAGGATTGGAAATAGTAAGTATCTACATTGGGCACATTCGTGGCGGTCGGCCATAACCCGCTGATGTCCGACTCGTACTTCGCCTCGAAGGTATATGTGTCCGGATACGTGTAGGTTGTTTTATTGATTGTCAGTGCGGCGCCCGTTCGGTTCAGGTTAAACTGAATCTTGTATGAGTTGCGCGTGTAATAGACGTTGATCAGCGTCCTGCCGTCGCCCGATACCTTCACGCCTGTGTCGTACGTGCCCACGTAGGTAAAATAGGTCTGCGTGGGCAGGACCGTGCCCTTGGCGATTCCCGCCGAGGTCAGGTCATTGAACTTCCTGGTATCCGAGTCAATCTCTACCGTGGAACCGCTGTAGGCGTACAGCGTCGCCTGCGTATAATAGGCATATTCGTATGTGGACGTCCCGGGGATGGGGTTGGCCTTCTCGTTCCAATAGTTGACCGTGTAGGCGACGACCAGCGGCGTCCAGCTGGCGGTGATGAGCATGTCCTCGGCGGGCATGTTTGCGGGCGGCACCGCGCTCCAGCCGGCGAAAGTGTAGCCTGCGCGCGCCGGGTCGGCCGGCACCGGGACGGGCGCGCCGTAGGGCGCGTAGATGGGCTGCACGAACGTGCCGCCCTCCGTGAAATACTCGATGGTATGGTAGTCGCGGGCGTAGTACATCTCGACTTCGGTGCTGCCGTCGGCGGCGATGGAGACCGTCTTGACGGGGGACTCGGCCGTAAAGCCCGGATAGGAATTGGCGGCCACCTCGATCGACGCGCCGGTCGTCGCATAGCGCGTCTCGGTCTTGGAGGAATCGAGCTCGTACTGGCCCTCGGTCAGGGTCTCGAAGTAATGCCGGACGGTGTAGGGCGTGCCGGTGCTGGGGCTGTAGAACACGTCGACGTTGATCATGCCGTCCGCCGGCAGGTCGCTCCCGGTGATGGAAACGGACACGGTCGGCTTGTCCGGAACATAACCGACCACGGTCGGTGACGTCTCCTCGTGCGAATCGCCGTAGTCGAGGGTGGTCATGAAGGGCGGCGCGGCGACGCTCAGATCGGGCGCGAAGATGTAATTGATGATGACCGTGTACGACATGTTCTGGGTATATACGGCGGTGAATTCGGTGTCTTCTGTGATGACGAAATCGTTGGTCGTCGGGTCCCAGCGCTCGAAGGTATAGCCCTCGCGCGTCGGCAAGGGCGCGGTCAGCGTGCCCGCCGCGGTGCCATACTCCACGTCCGGCAGCTCGGTCAGCAGGGCGCCGTCCCAGTCGAGAAACCGGACGGCGTGCACGCTGACCTCGTACACCGGGGTGATGTACAGGTCCTCGGTCACGTTGTCAAACGGCTCGGACCAGCCCAGGAAGGTGAACCCCTCGCGCTCCGGCGCGTCGGGCGCGACGGCGGCCCCGCCCGCGGCGACGCTCTGGGGCGTGCCGATCACATTGCCCTGATGATCGTAAAACGTCACCGTATGATAGGTGATTTCATCCGAAAACGGGCGGGTCGAGCCGGACCTCAACCGGGCGCCCGCCGACTCCGGCTCGGGCGTCGATTCCAGCTCTGGCTCTGGCGTCGCCTCCGATGTCGGCGTCGTTTCCGGCGTCGATGTCGCCTCCGATGTCTGCGTCGCCTCCGGGGTCGGCATCGCCTCCGGTGTGGACGTCACCTCCGGTGTGGACGTCGCCTCCGAGGTCGGCGTCGCCTCCGGCGCGGACGTCGCCTCCGAGGTCGGCTCCGATGTCGGCGCCGCCTCCGGCTCGCGCGTCGCTTCCGGCGTGCGCGTCGGCTCCGGTTCGCGCGTCGCATCCGGCGCGGGCGCTTGACTTTCAGTGGGCCCCGACTGCCCGGCGATGTCCCCGCTCGCCAGCGTTACCCCCGGGTAGAACGCCATGTTGAGCACCAGGACCAGTGCCAGCAACATCGCCATCCGTCTCATCGGCTTCATGGATGATCTCCTCCTGCGTATTGCAACTCTTCGTCGCGCATCCTTTTCGCTTGAACCGACCAAAGTCGGTATTATGCGTCTCCAGAATCGTTTCCGTTTCAAAACAGACTTCGGTCTTTTTTCATCCGGCGCTCGGGTCCTGTGCGGTGCCAAAGCGCCGGCGCCGCGTCGCTACTTCTCGATCAGGTGGTGATACTTGTCGATGACCGGCTGAAACATCTGCTCTTCGGCCCGGCTGCGCGCCTGCGTGGCCTCCGGCACGGTCCTGTACTCGCCCAGGTAGTACGGCCGCTTCCTGAAGCGGATTACGGCGACCCACGAATCGCTCCGGCCGTGGCGGGAGACGCCCTTGACCCCGCTGACGTTGTTTTTGTAGACCTTGTCGGAGGCGATGACCTCGAGGCAGGTGCCCTCGACCATCGTGCGGTACTCCTCGCCGCGAAGGCAGCCGCAGCTCCTGGTGTGGCCGGATTTCAGGTTGGAGGCGGTCACGCTGCACAGGTTCCCGCAGTCGCATCGGCAGGCCCACTTCGCCCGGCCGGAGGCGGACCGCCCGTCCCGGTTAAGCGCCGTCAGCTTTCCGAAGCGGCGGCCCGCGATGTCGCTTCGCTCGGCCATCAGGCAGCCGCAGCTTTTGACCTGCCCCTTGAGCAGGGCGACGCCGGTCACGTCGACCGAGGCGCCGCAGTCGCAGGTGCAGCGCCAGACGACGGCCCCGGCATGGCGCTCATCCGTCGGGTGCTCCGCGGTGAGCCGCCCGAACTTTCTGCCGGCGATGTCGCGGAACCTCCTGCGGTTCTTCTCCTCCAGGCAGCCGCAGCTCTTGGTCTTTCCGCCGAGGAGGTTGCTCCTGTAGGCGACCTTGTCGTTGCCGCACTCGCACTGGCACAGGCAGACCCGGTGGCCCTTGGGGTTCTTCCATTCCCTCGCGACAACAAGCCGCCCGAACTTTTCGCCGACGATCTCCCTCATCCGCATCCCGCCCCATCCCTTGCTAAACTCGATCCGCCCGCCGCCGAGGCCCGGGGCGCGTTGGCCCGTTCACCCGTCCCGGTCCGCCCAGGGGCCCGGGAGGACTTCCCCTCGGCCGTCGGCGCCCGCGCGCCTTCCCGGCCGCGGATAGGCCTGCACGCCGGCGCCGGCCTGATCGACCAGCTGATCGAGCGTTATCCCGGCGAACACCGCTTCGATCTCCCCCTGCAGCTTCTCATAGCACTTGCGCACCGGACAGTGGTAGGTGGCGAACCGGCTGCAATACCGGTCCTCCTCCAGGCACCGGTTGATCTTGATCGTGCTCTCCATGACCGTGATGACCTTCAAAAGGCTGATCTCCCGGAGGGGCGGCACCAGCCGGTACCCGCCGTGACCGCCCTCAAACGCGTCGACCCAGCCCGCCGCCTTCAGCTTCTGCATGACCTTGGCGACGTACGGCTTGGAGATGCCCATCTGCACGCTGATCTCCGCCGCCGACCGCCTCGGCGGGAAGAGCGCCAGGAACATCAGGATGCGAATGGCGTAGTCGGTTGAAATGGAAAGCTGCATATCCTCCCCGTCCCCTCTTTCGCCCGCGACGGCGCCCCTTCGGCGCCGCGCGGCATGGATCGAGGCGCGCTCGCCCCTTGACAGACGCGTCCGCCTCGCGCATGCGATTCCTTCCGACACGGATCGACGCATTGCGCGCGGCGCTCGACTCATACAATTTTGTCTATATTATAGTCACCGCCCGTCCCGGAAGCGTGAACGCGGCGTTCCACCGCCGTGCCAAAGTCGGGCTCGGGCCGAATTTTTGCGC
>CAZFUT010000091.1:0-6303 GCA_964522425.1 uncultured Oscillospiraceae bacterium | reverse complement strand
GCGAGCGGGTCATCGATGGCTGGACGCGGGTCAATCCCGTCAGCGCGCTGCTCGATCCCGAGACCGGGGCCACGGCTCTGTGGGGCGCGGAACTGGTGCGCGACAACTACGACTTCTTCCTGCTCCGGGATGCGGGGCTCAACCGGGGCGTCCGGATCGAATACGCGAAAAACTTGCTGGGCGTCTCCTGCGAGGTGGACGCCTCCGATGTGGTCACCCGGATCGTTCCGGTAGGAAAGGACAAAAGTGGCAAGGATCTGCTGCTCACGGCGGGCAGCTACAACGTGGACGGCACCGTGTACACAATCGCCGCCGATCAGACCTGGATTGACAGCCCACGCGCTTCCCTGTACCCCGCGCCTCATGTGCAGGCGCTGACCTGTTCCGGCGAGTGCAAGGAGACGAAGACCGTCACAAAAGCCATGGTCCGCATCCGCATGATCCGGGAAGCGCTCGCCGCACTGGCGAACGACGCCGATCTGCCCAAGGTGTCGCTGAAGGTGGAGTTCCTTTCCTTGGGGGATACGGAGGAGTACGCGCAGTACCGCAGCTTGGAGGATGTGTTCCTTTATGACCGGGTTCGGGTGAAACATCCGGGTATCCAGCTCGACGTGCTCACCGAGGTCAACCGCGTCGAGTTCGACTGCCTGGGCGAGAAATTCCGGTCCATCGAACTGGGCTCCGTTCGCCAGGACATGAGGAAGACCGCTGTCGCTTCCTGGCAGCTGCCCTCCATCATCTCCGGTCGGAAGATCGCCATGGAGAGCATCTCCGCCGCGCAGCTGGAGCCCGAGTCGGTGGAGGAGATCGACCTCTCCACCAACGGCAGCGTGATCGGCGTTGCGGAGCAGACGGTGGGCATCACGCTCTCCATCGTCGCCTCGCGGGGTGGCGTGCTGACCCCGGAGGTGCTCGAGACGGTGCTAACCGCGAGGGTCCTGCGGGGCGCCACCGACTTGACCGCTTCTTACGACGCCTCACGCTTTTCCTGGACGCGCTCGAGTCCGGATGCGTATGGCGACACCCTATGGAACGCCTCGCACCGGGGAACCAAGTCCATCACCGTCACCGCCGCCGACGTTAAGCGTCAGGCGGTTTTTCATTGCACATTGGAGGGAGATTGAACCATGGCCGCATTGGCAACCGGACAGATCAGCATCGTAGACCTTGCGGACGGCAAGTCGCTGTCCTGCTACATCAACTCCAATCAGCCGCGCATCCAGGTACAGGAGGTCAACGCAGGAACCTTCTCTCCGGACTGGTCGATTCTTGCCGGCAACGTCGTATTGACGCCGGTGGTATACGCCGACCAGGCGCAGATCCCGCTCACCCAGGCAGGGCTCACGATTGATTGGAAGCGTCGGGAGGGCTCCGCGTCTGAAACCACACTGACAGCGGGCGAAACCGCTGCCTCCGGCGTACTGACCATCTCGCAGAACAAGATGGCTTCGATCTTCGCGGGCACGCTGACCTACATCGTCTATGTCACCTATACCGACCCGGACACCGGGGAGAACATCTTCGTGTCCGCCGCCATTGACTTCGCGCTGGTGAAGACCGGCCAGAACGCGAAGAACTGCTGGATCTCCGGCGAGCAGGTGTTCAAGTACGCCTCCGGTTCCCCGACTCCGAACCCTGCGTCCATTACGCTGACCGCCAACATCCAGAACGTAACCTTCTCCAAGTGGCAGTACAAGAATTCCTCAGGCGTCTGGACGGATTACCCCACCGGCGACGGAAACACAGTGATCACCACCACAACGCTGGTGGTCAAGCCTGCACACTCGGTATGGGTGAGCGATGTGGCGACCATCCGCGCGCTCACTTCGGACTCGAGCATCGGCGACGCGACCAGCGTGTACAAGGTCTCGGACGGCACGGCAGGAGCGAATGGTTCCAGCGGTGTGTCCGCCTCCGTTGTCATGCTGACCAACGAGAACGTCACCTTTGCGGGCAACGCCTCCGGCCAGGTTTCCGCCACCAGCGTCGTTTGTAATGTGGTGGCCTATACGGGCACTACCAAAGTCACGCCGACCGTCGGGTCTGTCACTGGTGCGCCTACGGGCATGACCGTTTCGGTGGGCGCGGCTGCGAGCAATGAGATTCCGATCACGCTGGCCATCGCGGCGAGCGCGACGCTGGGCGGCGCCGGCCAGATTCAGGGTACGCTTTCCGTTCCGATCACGTCGCCGGTCGCCACAACGCTGTATATCCGCTGGTCGAAGGTGAACACCGGCGCGACGGGCGCCGCTGGCGCGAACGCGGTTGTGTTCTCGCTCTACGCGCCGGCGGGCGCCGTGTTCCAGAATCAGGCCGGAAACCTGACCATTCAGACCACGGCGTATCTCGGTTCGACCGCGATCACCGGCGCGTATGTCTGGAAGAAGTACGTATCCGGCTCGTGGACGGTCATCTCCGGGCAGACCGGATCGTCGCTGTCTGTAGCCGGTTCTGACGTGGTTGGCGTGCAGGCATACCAGTGCATCATGACCTATGGCGGCAAGGAGTACACCGACACGATCACGCTGACCGATAAGACCGACAATTATCAGGCAGCGGTCGAATCGACGGGCGGCGACGTGTTCAAGAACACGGTCGGCACGTCCTGTTTGATCTGTCGGCTCTGGCAGAATGGCGTCGAGACGGATGCACTCAAGTCGGCGGTCATTTCGCAGACGGCTCCGACTTCACCAGTCGAAGGGACGTACTACTACAAGATCACGCCGACCACGGCGCAGGTGGCGCTCATGCGGTACACCAGTGGCGCTTGGTTGGATGTAACGAACAACGCGACGTACATGCACACGCGGACATACACCTGGTACCGGCGCGACAAGGACGGGAATCCCATCGCGGAACAGGGCGGCGGAGCGTTCGCCATTGGCAAGGTCATTTATATCGACGGCGACGACGTTCTGGTCAAAACTACATTTACGTGTGAGGTGTCGTAGATGGCACTAGCACGAGCGCAATTTACGATTTCGGACCTGACCGACATCATCTCGCAGGCGACGGCGCCTGCGAGCCCGGTCGACGGCATGCTCTGGCGGAACACTTCGACGAACGCGGTGATGGCGTACCGCGCTTCCCTTCCGGGCTGGGAGGTCGTGATTGACAACCTGCAGGTTCAGGGGCTGATTCAGGCACTGAGCGATGGCACGATTGGGAACGCCGGCTTTAATACCCTGATGGACGCCGCGGATGCGCTGGCTGCGACAGCGTCCGATGCGACGCAAGAACTAATCAGGAATGTTGCGGCGGTCCTGGCGTTTGGCGCCGAGGGGCTGACCATCGCCAACAAGGACGGGGACGTGTGGACGCGCCTTGCGCTGGAGCAGCTTGAATTCTGGAAGGGCAAGGACGCCGGCGCCGTGCTGATGGCCGTCTTTGGCGTGCTAAAAACCATCACGTCGCCTACGCTTCAGGTCGGGACTTCCGCCCAGTCGCCGAAGCTGCAGCTGGGCGAGGGAATCCTTGAATACCAAGCGGCGACCGGGAACCTAACTTGCAGGAGGACGTGACATTATGCCGCAAATCACCCTTTTAAATACAAGCGCGCCGAGACGAGGAACCAGCAGCTATTCCAGCACAGACAGCTCGTTCATGCTCGGCACGACTTCCGACTTCACTGTGAAGGGGCGCGTCGGCTGGGGCGCGCTCGATCCGGCATGGCAGATCACTTCGATCAAGCTGTACATGAACCGGACGGACGGGTGGGCGGGGCGATATCTCAGGGTTGGCGGCAGCACCGATGGCGCATGGGGCGCTGCGCTGGATTGGTCATTGAAGCTCTACGCGTCGAAGGGGACTGGTGCGAAGTCATGGGATTTGACGGCGTACAAGGACATCCTCCAGGCTTATACTGGCACATGGTATCTGCATTTCAGCCCGTATTCCAGCAGTGATCCGTCCTACTGCGAGTGGACGGGCGGCTCTGGCAGCAGCGGTCCGCGGCTTGTGGTTGTTTATGAGGAGTCGTCTTTGACCGTGCCGGACGATCAATTCACCATCGGCGTGCAATCGGCCATGACGGTCGGGAACGCGGGCAGCGGGCTGACGCACAACCTGTCGTACGCCATTGGAGCGGCGGCCGGCGTGCTCGCCACCGGGGTTGCGGCAGGGGCGACGGTCAATTGGACGCCGGACGCCGCGCTTGCTAATCAGATCACGGATAGCATGGTGGGCGATGTCACGCTCACGCTGGAGAACTATTTGGGCGGCGTCCTCCAGTCGTCGCGCACGCTGACGTTCCCGCTGAACGTTCCGGCAACCTATGTGCCGACGATCGCATCGGCTTCGTTCGCGCTGCAGAATCCCACGGGAGATACCATTGGCGTGTATGTGCAGAACCGAAGCTGGGTGAAATGCACAGTCACGGTGGCGTCCGTCTATGGCGCGTCCATCGCGGAGTATCGGCTCACCATAGGCGGCGTAACTTATTCGTCAGCGACGAACGTCATCACGACGGGCGCGCTCGCACAGTATGGCGTGCTGCCCGCGACGGTGACTGTGGTCGATTCGCGCGGTCAGACGGCGACGTATACCAACGCCGCGGCCGCGACCGTGTATCAGTACTTCGCTCCGATTGTGACGGCGTTTTCCGTGATGCGCTGCACGGAGGGCGGCGTCGTTTCCAATGTCGGGGCCTACATCAAGTATGTGCTGACCGTTGCGTTCGCGCCGATCAACAATCTAAACACTAAGGCCGGCACACTCAAGATCAAGCTGGCTGGCGGCGAGTACGGGTCCGCGGTGGCGATGAGCGCGATCTCGGAGTACAGCGCCACCGTGACCGGCGTCATCGGCGCGGGCGCGATCACGTCGGCTGGGTACGTCGTGGCGGCGTCGCTGACGGACAAGTACAGCACCACGACCGTCGAGGTTGATCTTGCTTCCTCAAAGATCTGGTTTGACCTGCATTCCTCCGGCGAGGGCATGGCCATCGGAAAACCGGCGGAAACGCCGAGCCTGTTCGATGTGGGGCTTGCGAGCCAGTTCCGCGGCGCAGCGCAGTTCGACGTCGCGCCGGTCATCGCTTCATCGCAAATTTCGGCCTTCTTGAGCGGGCTTGGTGGTAGCGCGCTACGCACGGCGCTGGGGATTCAGATGGGTAGCGTAGCGTATTCCGTTGGCGCGACTGCCGGCGCGCTGATCGCGGTGACTTTCCCGGTCGCCTACAGAGTGGCTCCGAAGGTTTTTCTCTCTTTGCGCGGCGGAGGCTCGTGGGGCGCCGGGAGCTACTTCATCATCGCCTATGAAAGTTCGGAGGATACCAGTGCCACCGGCTTTTCGATCCGGGTCATCAACAACTACAACAGCACGCGCGTGGGTACAATCGACTGGATTGCAATCGGGGATTAGAGCGATACGCGCCGGGCGACGCATTTTTTTACGGAGGGGTGGATTGTGATGGGTGCTTTACTTGATCGGCTCCACGGCGTGGCCACGGAAAGCCAAGACGGACGCGGCGGCGCCGATGATCGAGACATTGAGCTTGTCCGCGATGGGCATGGGCGGCTGGTGAATCCAGCGACGGGCGTCGTTCACCATACGCCGGTCGAGGTCGAGGATGAAGACGGTGGCGACGAATGAACACGCTTCGCAAGGGCAGCACCGGCGATTCGGTCAAGACGTTGCAGCGGCTGCTGGGGGTCACGGCTGACGGCAAGTTCGGCAAGGACACGAAGGCGGCGGTGGTGGTTTACCAAACCGCGCACGGGTTGGCCGCTGACGGCATCGTCGGACCGGCGACCTGGGCGGCGCTCTTAAATTCCGGCCCGATCCTGGGCGTGCGACCGCCCGACAACAAGCAGTACGATGCGCGCTGGGCGCGCGTTTTGTATACTGCCTACGGCAACAAGTCGCAGACGGTCAAGTCCTCCGGCTGCGGGCCTACGTCCATGACGGACATCGTCAATGCCTGGTTCGATACTGGCGTCACGCCGACCGACCTGTGCAAGCTGGCGGTCAAGGGTGGATACCGCACGCGAAACAGCGGCACGGCGTGGGGCTTCTACGCATTCATGGCGTCGCGGTACGATTTCCCGCGATTCCGCTCGACGGCGACGCACGCCGAGGCTATCGCGGCGCTGGCGCAGGGCGCGCTAATCGTCGCGTCAATGGGCCGCGGCTACTGGACGAAGCGTGGGCATTTTATCTGCCTGTGGAAGTGCGACCAAAAGTACATGTACGCCTGCGATCCGGCCAGCGCGACGCGCAAGCAGCAGCCGCTCTCCGACTTCAAGCGCCAGGTGAAGCGGTACTTCATCTTCTGGCCGCCGGCTGACCTGGGCGCGTCGGACG
>CAZFUT010000090.1:0-6326 GCA_964522425.1 uncultured Oscillospiraceae bacterium | reverse complement strand
AGCCCCATGCGCGTGCCCGCGCCCGCCGCCACGATGATGCCCCATACCTTCATGCGTTGTCCTCCGCCGACAGCGTTGCGATGATAAAATCGTATATCTTCTGGGCGCTGTCCCCCCACCTGTCGCAGCAGCGCTTGGCAAGTTCGGGCGTGGGCAAACTGAGGCTTAAGCGCAAAAGGTTCATCTTCTGCTCGTTGATTTCCATCACCGCGTGGTACTCCTGCCCCTCCTCGTGTTCAATACGGGCGGGCGTCTGTTTTTCGGCCGTAAAGCGCCTCCGCATCGCCGGCACCGCAGCGTCCATCGCCCGCAGCGCGGATGCGGGCAGGCTGCCTTCAAACAGGCGCAGCGCCTGCCGCCCGGCCTCCGTCAAACGGTACAGGCAGTCCCCGTTGATGGGTTCCGCCGCCGCCTGCCCGCCGTCGCGCAGACGGTACAGGGTAGGCTGTAAGTCAAAATAGCTGATGACGCCCGTTTCATGGAAAAAGGCGATCAATTGCAGATTGGCGGTTTCTCCCAGCTGATCCAGGGCGTACAGCACCAGCATCTGCTTTTCCAGATCGCCGGGCCTGTGTTCGGGAATATCCGGCATACGCTCTCTCCTGTTCTTTGTGTCCCTTCTATTCTATGCCATGTTGCGACCAAAAGTCCAGCAGCGCAGCCGAAAGCGCGTCAATGGAGGGCACCGTTTTCAGGTCTAAATGCTCGGGCAGCAGCGCGCGGTAGGCGCTCTGCCCGTAGCGGTCGTCCAGGAACAGCGCAACACCCCTGTCCTCCCCCGTGCGGATAACGCGGCCCGCCGCCTGCAATACCCTGTGCATACCCGGATAGCGGTAGGCAAAATCGAACCCCTGCCCGAGGCTGCCCTCGTAAAAGGCGCGCAGGCGCTCCTTTTGATCCGACACGGTGGGCAGGCCCACCCCCACCACGCATACGCCGATCAGCGCCGAGCCTTTCAGGTCAATCGATTCCGAAAAGGCTCCGCCCAGCACGCACAGGCCAAGCACGCCCCCCTTGTCCTCCTCGAACCGGCGCAGATAGCTTTCCCGCTCCGCTCCGCCCATGCCCTCCTGCTGCACATGCAGCGGCAGGCCGTCCAGCAGCGCGCGCACGCTTTCCAAATAACGGTAGGAGGGAAAGCACGCCAGGTAGTGCCCCGGCCGCGCGCCGTACATCGCGCGGATGGCCTGCGCCGCAAGGGGCAGCGTTTCCTCCCTGCGCGCATAGCGCGTGTTAAGGTTCAGGTGCAGCGCCAGCAGATGCTCCCTGGGAAAGGGCGAGGGCAGCTGAAAGCAGGCGTCCTCCTCCCCGCCGCCCAGCAGGGTGCGCATGGACGCAAGGGGCAGCAGCGTCGCCGAAAAATACACGCTGCCCGTAAAGCGCGCGGTGATCCCGCGTATATAATCGGTAATATTCAGACACATAGCGCCGATCGTCCTCTCCCTGCCGCGCTTTTGGACGATGCAGGCGTAGTCCTCCTGTTTGCGCGCCGCGCGGCCCAGCAGAAACTGCGTGCGATAGAGCGCACGGCCAAACGAAAGGGGCAGCCCCTTCGCTTTTTCCCACGCCTCCGACGCTGCCAAACTGGCTGCGTCAAGCGCGCCTTCCTCTCTTTCGACGGCGCGCAGCGCCTGTATGCATCGGGTGAGCGCGCGATAGGCGGGAGCGGCGCGTCCCAGCGCCCGGCCTGTTTCGCGCCGCCACAGCGCCACTTCGGAAGAGGACAGCGCGCAGGACAGCATGTCGCGCACCCTGTCCTCCAGATTATGCGCCTCGTCCATCAGCACCGTCGGGCGCACGCCCGTTAAAAATACACGCTCCAAACGCACCTGCGGGGCAAAGGCATAGTTGTAGTCGCACACCACGGCATCCGCATTGCCCGCAAGGGTCAAAGAAAGTTCAAAAGGGCAGAGGGAAAATTCGTCGGCCGTCGCCGCAATCGCCGCCTCATCCCATAAAAGGCGCGCTTCTTCGCGTTGCAGCGCCTCTCGCTCGCGCACAAAATGCCCCTTGGCGCGCGGGCAATGGGCGGGGTCGCAGCGCATATTCTCCATGGGGCAGCATTTTTCCTTGGCTGTCAGGCAGACGGCGACAGCCCTGGCGCCGTGCGCCTGCAGGTTGGCCATTTCGCCCATGGCCGCGCGGCGCCCGGTGGTGCGCGCGGTCAGGAAAAACACCTGCCGCGTTTCTCCGCGCCCCAGCGCCTTCATGGCGGGGTACAGCACGGCGGCCGACTTGCCGCTGCCCGTCGGCATCTGCGCAAACAGCCGCCTGCGCCGCACGATGGCCGTATACACCTGCGCCGCCATGCCGCGCTGGCCCAAACGAAAGGCAGGATAGGGGAAGGGCAGCGTATCAAGGCTCGCGTCGCGCGCGGCGCGGCGCGCTTCTTCTTTTTTGGCTTTCTCCGCATAGGGCGTAAGCAGCGCAAAAAATTCCCCTTCCGCTTCTTCGATGGTCAGCCTTTCCTCAAAGGCTGCCACCGTTTCGCCGCTTTCGCGTACATAGCGAACGCACACGGCGCAGGCCCTTTCCTCCGCCTCCCTGAGCGCCATGTAGGCGTAGATCACCGCCTGCGCCCGGTGCGCGGGCTTTGCCGCTGGCGGCGCGTCCCCGTCGCACAGCTTGATTTCTTCTATGGCAAGGGGCTGCCTTTGCATCAGATCCGCCCGTCCCGACACATAAAAAGAAAGGCCAGCGCATTCCCCTTCCCATGAGAGCGCCGCCTCTTTTTCCATTGGAGATGCTTTTTGCCGCGCGATATGCCCGCGCTGCCCTTTTTCCATCAGCGCCGGGCCTGCGGGCAGTATGTCCTCCTCAAAAAAAGTGTACTCAGCCAGCGTGCGGGCCGACACGCGAAGGGGCGCGCTCACCGTTCGCCCTCGTAATAGACCCTTGTCAGCTCCAGGCCCTTAGCGGGCGCGGTCGTGCCCAGCAGCCGCCTGTCGCCCGTGTTCAGCGCCTGCATGATCACGCCCTTTTCCATTTTGCCCTGCCCGATGGCGATCAGCGTACCCGCGATGATGCGCACCATGTTGTAGAGAAACCCATTGCCCTCCACATACAGGGTCACGTCGTCCCTATCCCGCACAACGTCCAGCCTGCTGATGGTGCGCACGCTGGTTTTAGCCTGCCCGCCCGCCGCCGAAAAGGCGATGAAGTCGTGTTCGCCCAGCAGCAGTAGGGCCGCCTCCTGCATCCTTTGTTCATCAAGCGGCAGCGGCACATGGGCATAGAAGCGATGTTTGAGGGCGCTGGGCTGCCGCGCGTTGTCGATGCGGTAGGTATATATTTTTCCCGCCGCACAAAAGCGCGCGTGCAGGCTCTGCGGCACCTCGCAGGCAGCCAGCACGCTGATATCGTCGGGCAAAAGGGTGTTGAACACAAAGGGATATTTTTCCGCCGGGATGCGGCTGTCGGTATCAAAATGCGCGCGCTGGCCCAGGGCGTGTACGCCCGCGTCGGTACGCGACGCGCCCGTTACGGCAATGGGCTTTTTTTCCGCCGTATGCAGCGCCTTTTCCAACTGCGCCTGCACGCTGTCGGCGTTCAGCTGCTTCTGCCAGCCGCCGTAGGCCGTACCCTCGTAGGCGACGGTCAGCAGGATGCGCCTTGTCACAGCCCGCTCACCACGACAACCAGCGCGATCAACGCCGCCATCACCAGCACGGCCACGCCGTCGTTTTTCGTATAGCGCAGCACATGCAGGCGCGTGCGGCCCTCGCCGCCGTGGTAGCAGCGCGCCTCCATCGCCATGGCCAGATCGCCCGCGCGGCGGAAGGCCGATATGAACAGGGGCACCAGCAGCGGGATCATGGCCTTGGTGCGCTGTTTCAGGTTGCCGCTTACAAAATCAGCCCCGCGCGCCGTCTGCGCCTTCATGATCTTATCCGCTTCCTCGATCAGCGTCGGGATAAAGCGCAGGGCGATGGTCATCATCATGGCCATTTCGTGCGCCGGAAAATGGATGGCTTTAAGGGGCGACGCCAGCCGTTCAAGCCCGTCGGTCAGTACAACAGGCGGGGTGGTCAGCGTCATCAGGCTGGTGCCCACCACCAGAAAGATCAGGCGCAAAGAAAAGTGCAGCGCGTTCATCAGCCCGTCGTACTTGATGGACGCGAAGCCGAGACTTACCAGCACCCTGTCGCCGGTGCCGAAAAAGAGGTTCAGAAAGAAGGTAAACAGCAGCAGCACGCGCAGCGGCCGCACCGAGCGCAGCATCATCTTATGCGGGATGCCGCTCAAATGGACGACCAGCACCAGAAAACCCAGCACGGGCAGGTAGCCCCACAGGGAGCGTGCCAAAAACACCGCCACGATATAGGCGACGGTGAGCAGTATCTTGGTGCGCGGGTCAAGGCGGTGTACCGCGCTGTCCCCGGGGTAATACTGGCCGAGGGTGATATCCTTCATCATGCCTTATCCCCTCCCTTCATAAGGGCGGCCAGCTCGTCTGCCAGCTTGTCCAGCTGAAAGCAGTCGTTCACTTTGACGCCCTGGGCTTTCAAACGATGGGAAAGGATGGATGCCTGCGGCACATCCAGCCCCATCTGCGTCAGCCTGTCGTACTGGCTGAACACCTGATCGGGCGCGCCGGTCATCACGATCTGCCCTTTTTCCAGCACCACGATGCGGGTCGCCAGCCGCGCCACATCGTCCATGGAGTGGGAGATCATCACCACCGTGGTGCCGTCCCTGTGCAGGGCCTCCACGTCGGATAAAAGGAAGGAGCGCGCCTTGGGGTCCAGCCCCGCCGTCGGCTCATCCAGCACCAGTATGCGCGGCTGCATGGCCAGCACGCCCGCCAGCGCCACGCGGCGCATCTGCCCGCCCGATAATTCAAAGGGAGATTTTTCGGCTGCTTCATCAAATTGCAGCCCCACCCTGTCCATGGCGGCGCGGACGCGGCGATCCACCTCATCCTTATCAAGCCCCATGTTTTTGGGGCCGAAAGCGATGTCCTTATACACCGTTTCTTCAAACAGCTGGTATTCGGGGTACTGGAACACCAGCCCGATCTGAAAGCGCAGGTTTTTTTGATTGGTATCCCTGGCGTTGATGTCCTGCCCGTCCAGCAGCACGCGGCCGCTGTTGGGCTTGAGCAGCCCGTTCAGATGCTGGGCCAGCGTGCTCTTGCCCGAGCCCGTATGCCCGATCAGCGCCAGCAGCTCGCCATCCTCGATCGTCAGGTCGATATCGTGCAGCGCCGTCGCCTGGTAGGGGCTGCCCTCCTGGTAGGTATGCGTAACATGCTCCAGCGTCAGCGGCATCGTTTCAGCACCTCGGTTTCCATTTCCTCCACGGTGAGGATGTCGCGCGGCATGTCGATGCCGCGCTGCGCCAGCATTTCAGCAAGCTGCGCCATCGGCGGCACGTCAAGGCGGTAGCCGCGCAGCGTTTCACCGTCCGAAAACACCTGTTTGGGCGTGCCGTCCATGCGCACTTCTCCCTGATGCACCACCATCACGCGGCGGCAGCGCGCGGCTTCTTCCATAAAGTGGGTGATCCACACCACGGTGATGCCCTGCTCCCGGTTCAATTTCAGCACGGTGTCAAACACCTCGCGCCGGCCGGAAGGGTCGAGCATGGCGGTGGCCTCGTCCAGTATCAGCGCCTCGGGCTGCATGGCAAGGATGCCCGCAATGGCCACGCGCTGCTTCTGCCCGCCGCTTAAAAGGTGCGGCGCCCTGTCCATAAAGGGCAGCATTCCTACGGCGCTCAGCGCTTTTTCGATGCGGCCCGGCATATCCTTAGGATCGATGCCGATGTTTTCCATGCCGAAAGCCACGTCGTCGCGCACCACGGTGGCGACCAGCTGGTTGTCGGGGTTTTGGAACACCATGCCCGCCTTCTGCCGCACGTCCCATGTATGGTTTTCGTCTTTGGTGTCCATGCCCGCCACCAGCACCTGGCCCTCGGTGGGCAGAAACAGGCCGTTTAACAGCTTGGCCAATGTGGATTTGCCCGAGCCGTTATGCCCCAGCACCGCCACCATATCTCCCCTGTCGATGCTGAAGGACACGTCTTTCAGCGCGGGCTTTGCGTTTTCTTCGTAGCGGAAGGACACGTTCCGCAGTTCAAAATGCGCGCTCATTGCCTGGCCTCCCCGCGGTTGAACGCCCCGCGCATGTCAAAGCGCGCGTAAAAATCCTTTGCGAAATCCAACAGCCGGTCTTCCAGGATGGCCTGACGGATTTCTTCCATCAGCCGGATCAGGTAGCGAAGGTTATGGATGGACACCAGCCGCGCGCCCGTGATTTCGCCCGCCTTGAGCAGATGGCGGATATAGGCGCGGGTGTGATGGGTGCAGGCGTAGCAGTCGCAAT
>CAZFUT010000089.1:0-6346 GCA_964522425.1 uncultured Oscillospiraceae bacterium | reverse complement strand
CCAGGGAAAGCGAATACGGCGTGTTCCTGCCTTCGGGCACCTTGCAAGTGGAATACGGGGCACGGCGCGAGCATATAGATAAGGCGCGCTCGGCGCTGGGCGCGCCCGAATATGCCGAGCCGTGGATATACGATTTATGGAGCGATGAAGCGGCGGCGGAAAAGGGCGGTATGACCATGCTGGAGGCGGTGCGCAAGGCCGAAGGGATAGCGGCCATGCTGAAGATAAGCCTTGAAGAACACCCCCTTTCCGCGCTGGCCTGCGCCCCCGAAAACGGGGCGCCCTTCTGCTGTTTTCGTTATGCGCCGCTGCTTGACGGTCTGCCGCTGTATGCCGGGCAGTTTCCCACCTACGGCTTTGCGGGCAACGGGACGGACGTGCGGCTGCCCTTTACCGTGGCCTTTACGAAGGAGAAGCTTTTGTACCTTGAAGCCCCGCTGATGGATGCGTTTGCGGCAAAGGGCGCGCCTGCGCCGCTTCTTACGGCGGAGGAAGCGACGGAGCGTATGCGAGCCGCGCTTCAAAAGCGCTACCCCGGCGAGGGGGAGATGGAGCTTCAGTCCCTTCAACTGTGCCAGTTTGGCTTTAGCGGGAAGGGCAACTTGGCCTACGGGTATCAGGTGCTGCCCATCTGGGTGTTTACGTTTCTGAAAGCGTATGAAGGGGAAGGCAAGTATCCCAACGCGGAATATCTGGACGCCATCACCGGCGAAAGGCTGCTGTGGGCGGATACGGGAGAATAATACAATAAATACAATACCCGCCCGTAAGGCTGATCGAGCATCGGGCTTGCGGGCGGGAAAAACATATTCGAGGGCAGGCGCGGCGTTTTACCGGTAATACCTCGTCTTAAAGCGGTTCTTCTGTTTCAGCTTCGGGCGGCGTTTCCTGCTCATCAGCGAATAGAGAATGTTGGAGATTACGGCGACGGCCAGTACCGGCAGCAGCAGGATCATCACCAGCTCAAACGAAAGCGGGGGAAAGGGGTTGGGGTCGGTTTCGGCGAACTGGCGTATCTCGGCCAGCGAGGGGGCGAGGGAGGCGCGCCGCGCGATGGAGCGCGAGGCCGTCAACTCGTATTCGACGGGCGCGTCGCCGTTTTCCGGCGTGTAGGTCATGATGCCGATGGTTTCCCCCGCGTCGATGGGGGCTTCCAGCGTGCGCGTAAACTGGAAGGAGGTATGCGCCGCATAGGCCTTTTTGTGCGCTTCGGGGTGGTTGATGCGGCCAATGATGTGGTCGTCGGCCTCGGCATCCATCTTGCGGATGTCCAGCTGCAGGCGGCCCAGATCGGGGTCGTCCAGCGCGAAGGCGGAAATATCGATCACCTTGGGGCTTTCGCGGTACATTTCTTCCACGCTGGTGGAGATGTACTGGCTGAAGCCGTAGTTAAGCAGCCTGATGCTGTCGGCAAAGCAGCGCTCGTAGCTGCTTTCCTTTAAGACGACGCTGATCAGCGAAATGCCGTCCTTATAGGCGGAGGCCACATAGCAGTGCCCGGCGGGGTTGGTAAAACCCGTCTTGATACCGGTGGCATATTCGTAAAAATAGGCCTGCTTGTCGGGGTTATCGCTCTTTTTTTTGAAAATGACGTCGTGGGTGGATACCGTTTTGGTCCTGTTTACGATGTTGTTGGGCGGTATGGGGAAGCTGCTCAGCTGAGCGATCTCGCGGAAGGCCTCGTGGCTCATCGCTTCGCGCGCCAGGATGGACAGGTCGCGCGCCGTCGTTACATGGTAGTCGTCATGCAGGCCGGAGGGGTTGACAAAGTGGGTGCTGGTGCAGCCGTACTTGTACATGGCCTCGTTCATGATGCTGACAAAGCCTTCCTGCGTGCCGCCGATGGTTTCGGCGATCAGGTTGGCGCCGTCGTTGCCCGAAGAAACAAGGGTGGCAAACAAAAGGTCCTTAAAATTGATCTCCTGCCCGACGGCCAAAGGGATATTGGACGAGTCGGAGGGAAGGGACTCCAGCGCGGAAGACGTTGCGACCACCGTTTTATCCATATCGCCCATCAGGATGCCCAGCAGCACCGTCAGGATCTTGGTGGTGGAGGCGGGATAGCGCAGCTCGTCCGCGTTTTTTTCAAACAAAACCTCCCCGGTATCGGCGTTGACCACAATGGCGGAGGCCGCGCGGATGTGATCCTGCGTCAGATTGCCGGGGTAGGCTGCGTTGTATTCGTCGGTGGCGAAGGCCGAAAAAAGCGGGAAAAGGAAGGCGCAGACCAGCAGCGCACATACCTTGCGGATGATGCCTCTGCCGGTCATGCGCACTCCTCCCTTTCCCGTAAGTGCGCTTATCCTATCATAAATCGATGGATTTGTACAGCGCGGGGCCTATCTCGTACAGGTTGTTGCCCTGCGAGTCGATGAGCACGATGACCGGGAAATTCTTGATTTCGAAGCGGTGGATGGCTTCGGAGCCAAGGTCGGGATAGGCCACCACTTCGGACTTTATGATACCCTTGGCGATCAGGGCGGCCGCGCCGCCGGTGGCGCCAAAGTATATCGCGCCGTGCTGCTTCATGGCTTCAATGACGGCGGGGGAGCGCTTGCCTTTGCCGATCATGCCCTTTAAGCCCTGCGCCAGCAGCTGGGGCGTATAGGTGTCCATGCGGTAGCTGGTGGTGGGGCCGGCGGAGCCCACGACATAGCCGGGGCTGGCGGGGGCGGGGCCCACGTAGTAAATGGTCTGTCCCTTTATATCAAAGGGCAGAGGCTCCCCCTTTTCCAGCAGGGCGACCAGGCGCTTGTGCGCGGCGTCGCGGGCGGTGTAGAGCGTACCGCTCAGCATCACGGTGTCGCCCGCGCGCAGCTCCCTGATAACGGCGTCATCCAGCGGCAATTGTATCTGCGTGATCTGGTTCATCTTGCTTCCCCCTTATATCGTGCGCTCGGCATGGCGGGCGGCATGGCAGCAAATGTTGACGGCGACGGGCAGGCCCGCGATGTGCGTGGCGGCGTACTCGATATTGACTTTCAGCGCCGTCGTGTTGCCACCGATGCCCGCCGGGCCTATGCCCAGACGGTTGATCTTTTCCAGCAGCTCTTTTTCCAGCTCGGCATACCGAGGATCGGGGTTTTCTTCGTCCAGCGGGCGGGCGGTCATGCGCTTGGCCATCAGCGCGGCCTGTTCAAAGGTGCCGCCGATGCCGATGCCCACAATGATGGGCGGGCAGGGGTTGGGGCCGGCGTTTTTGACGGTCTGCAGCACGAAGTTCTTGACGCCCTCGACGCCGTCGGCGGGGACGAGCATCTTGAGCGCGCTCATGTTTTCGCTGCCGAAGCCCTTTGCGGTGGCGAGAATATGCACCCTGTCGCCCGGTACGATGCGGGTGTGGATGACGGCGGGGGTATTGTCGCTGGTGTTGACGCGGTTAAACAGGGGCTCGGCCACGACGGACTTGCGGAAATAACCCTTTTGATACGCCTCGCGCACGCCCTCCTGAATGGCCTTCTCAAAGTCGCCGCCTTCCAGATGCACATCCTGACCGAGGTCCAGGAATACGACGGCCATGCCGGTATCCTGGCAGATGGGCACCTTGTCTTCCGCCGCGATGCGGTAGTTCTCCAGCAGCTGGTCCAGCACGTTGCGCCCCACGGGGGAGGCCTCGATGCCCTTGCAGTGCCTGATCTTTTCGGTTACGTCGTTGCCGATGTAACGGTTGGCATCAAGGAACAGCTCGGTCACTGTTTCCCTGATCTGTTGGACAGAAATGTTTCTCAATCCTTTCACGCCTTTCTATATGATGATAACCTGCTCGCGGTATGCCTGCGCCATGGGCAGCCCGGCGCCCAGCGCCCAAAGCTGCTCGGCCCGCATATCGAGGGCAAGCGAGGGTTCGTTGTGTCGGGCAGGGCGGGAAACCAGAGGGAAACCGCTCTGCTTGATGGAGGAAAGCAGGGGCAGCGCCGTTTTGCGAAAGCCCAGCAGCCGCGCATAGGGGGGAAGGGGCGGGCAGTCCTCCATATGCAGGCCTACCAGCATGTGGCACAGCGCCCGGCTGATGCGCGCATAGGGGTAACGCTTGGTTTTGACGCGGCCGATCAATTCTTCGCGGGAAACGGAAGCGCGGGCAGCGTCCAGCACGCGGTTTTCCAGCCCTTCGCTGATGTCCGGCATACGCTGGGCTTCCTTGGCGCTGATGGCGCTCAGCCTGTCCAGCAGCACCCTGTCGAGCGCGTTTTCCCCGTGGATGCGGCCGTTCAGCATCGCTTCCGAAAGGATGGCGTATACCTCTTTGGGAACGGCGGCCCTCACATGCAGCCAATCCCCCCTCTGAATGCCCGCGCGCACCGCCGTGGCGGAGGGGAGGGCGGCCAGATCCGTTTCATGGTAGCTGCCCGATCGGGGGATGGGGCAGGGGCGGATGGGGCTGTGAAGCTGCCTTAACGCCTGCATATAGCAGAGCGCCAGATTAAAATTGGGGGCGGCGAGCGCGCCTGCCGGGCAGCCGGGGATCAGTTCTTTCAGCGCTTCGCCCTGCGCTCTTGCAAAGGAAAGCCCGTTCTGAAGCCCCGTTTTGACAAGGGAAGCAAACCGCGGGCCGCCGCCTGAGAGGCGTTCGGCCTTATCAAGGTAGGGCATCAGCCCTTCTTCGACCCCGAAGGAGAGGTGGGTGACGACGCCCAGGCGGTGCAGGATGCCCACACCGCCCAGCGCAAAGCGGTTGGCCTGCGCGGTGCCGAAGGAATAGGGCATGCCCAGCACCAGGTCGGCCCCGCATCGCAGCGCCGCTTCTGCCCGGTCGCGGGTGGACAAAAGGGCGGGCGTGCCGCGCTGGGTAAAGGCACAGCTCAGCACACAGACGATAGCCTGCGCGGAAAACTGCTCCCGCACCGTGCGCAGCTGGTACAGGTGTCCCAGGTGAAGGGGGTTGTACTCGGCGATGATGCCGAAAACGATCGGTTGTCCGTCCGTATTTGCGTTTATCATACGCTGTCAGTATAGCACAAAACCCGCGCGATGGGTAGTGCGCCGGCACGGATTTTGGGGCTTTGGCAAGAAGTTTGATATTTTTCAGCGGCGCAGCGCGGCAAAAAAATCATCCATGGTGTACAGGCCGTCGGGCTGGTTCATCAGGAAGCGCGCGGCCTTCAATGCGCCGGACGCAAACACCGCGCGGCTCTGGGCGCTGTGCGTCAAGAACAGCGTTTCGTTGTCGCCGTAAAAGCCCACCTCGTGTTCGCCCGCCACGGTGCCGCCGCGCACGGCGTGCACGCCGATTTCGCTTGCCGCTCTTGCGGGGCTTTGGGGCGTCCGACCGAAAACGGGCAGGGTGTCGGCGCTTTGCAGGGCGCTCAGCAGCGACAGCGCCGTACCGCTGGGCGCGTCGGCCTTTTTGCTGTGGTGCTTTTCCACGATCTCGATGTCAAAGCCGGGCAGCAGCGTCTGCGCTTCTTTGGCTAATCTTTTCAGCACATAGACGCCCAGCGACATGTTGGCGCTGCGGAACACGGGCAGCGTCTGGGCAAGCGCCTGAACCATCGCGTTTTCGCTTTCTCCGTATCCCGTGGCGCACAGCACGGCGGGCGTTTGGGTACGCTGCAAATACTCACAAAGCGCAGGCAGCGCGCGGGGCATAGAAAAGTCGATCAGCACGTCGGCGGCTTCCTGAACGGCGTCAAAGCGGTGATAGATGGGGAAACCGGCATAGGCGCTGCCCATAAGGTCAACGCCCGCCGCGATGGTAAAGCCGTAGGCTTCGGCCATGGAGGCCACCATGCGCCCCATGCGCCCCGAAGCGCCGGATAATATCAGCGTATTCATGCGATCAGCCCCAATTTGCGCATTTCGGCCTTGAGGGTTTCAAGGTGGTCTTCAGACAGCGTAACCAGCGGCAGGCGCAGCCTGTTTTCGCACAGGCCAAGCAGGGACAGGCCCGCCTTCACGGGGATAGGGTTCACTTCGGTAAACAGCGCGTGGATGAGCGGCAGCAGCTGCAATTGCAGCTGCGCCGCGGTTTTTATGTCGCCGTCCAGCATGGCTTTGGCCATGGCCGCCGTTTCGCGCGGGGCAACGTTGCTCAGCACCGAAATAACGCCGAGGCCGCCAAGGCTCATCAGCGGCACCGTTACCTCGTCCGAACCGGAATAAAAGGCCATGCTGTCGCCCGACAAACGCATCATATCGCCCAGCAGCACCATATCCATCGTGGCCTCCTTGATGGCCGCAATGCGTGGGTGGGCGGCCAGCGCCGCCAGCGTTTCCGGCCGGATGCTGAGATTCGTCCGCGAAGGCACATTGTACAGGATGATGGGCAGGTCGCTGTGATCCGCAATGGCGGTATAGTGGGCGATCAGCCCCTGCTGGGTGGTCTTGTTGTAATAGGGCGTTACGCACA
>CAZFUT010000088.1:0-7056 GCA_964522425.1 uncultured Oscillospiraceae bacterium | reverse complement strand
GAGAACTTTTCCGCGCCGCTATTCGTAACAGCCACAAGGGTTGGTGCTTGAAGGACCCCGTACTTTTCAACTAAATCCTGATGCTCGCTTGCATCTATCACATGATGAACAATTCCGGCTTCGGCCAATGCTTTCTTTGTCATCGCACAGTTCGCACAGGTAGGGGTGGTAAACAGCAGCAGTTCTTGAATCTGCGCCGGGGAACAAGCACCGGTCTGTAAACCCGAGTCACCGGCATGATATAATTTACGGTCTTTAAATTCTTGCGCTTTTCCATCGTTCCAATTTTTCACGGGGCGGTAATAACCCGTGATACGGCTATACACTTCGGCCTCTTCACCGCATTCCGGGCATATCGGATGTTCCCCACTGATATAGCCGTGCGTCCTGCAAACGGAATAAGTCGGAGAAATCGTATAGTAAGGCAATTTAAAGTTTTCCGCTACTTTGCGGACAAGTAAAGCCGCTGCTTTCCAGTCGGGCAGCTTCTCCCCAAGGTACGCATGGAACACTGTGCCGGATGTATACAGAACCTGCAATTCATCTTGCACTCCCAACGCCTCGAACAAGTCATCCGTAGCGCCGACCGGGAGGTGGGAACTGTTTGTATAATAGGGCGTATCGCCGGGCTTTGCTGCGGTGATAATATCCGGATATCTTTTCACATCATGCTTAGCCAAGCGGTAGGTAGTGGATTCAGCAGGCGTCGCCTCCAGATTGAATAATGCACCATATTGCTCTTGATATTTCACAAGCCGGTTTCTCATATGGTTTAGCACATCTTTCGCAAAATGCTGCGCGCTTTTTTGGGTCAGGTCCGCTCTGAGCCACTTTGCGTTCAGCCCAGCCTCGTTCATTCCGATAAGCCCGATAGTGGAGAAATGATTGTTGAAAGTGCCCAGATATCTTTTGGTATAAGGGTACAGCCCTGCGTTCATCAGCTTGGTGATTACAGTGCGCTTGGTGTCCAGCGAACGGGCGGCAATATCCATTAGCTTGTCCAGGTGTTGATAGAAACCCGCCTCATCCACTGCAAGATGAGCGATGCGCGGGAGGTTGATTGTTACAACGCCGATGGAGCCGGTGCTTTCACCACTGCCAAAGAAGCCGCCGCCTTTTTTGCGCAGCTCGCGCAGGTCAAGACGCAGGCGGCAGCACATACTGCGCACATCGTTGGGCTGCATATCGCTGTTGATGTAGTTGGAGAAATAGGGCGTTCCGTATTTCGCGGTCATTTCAAAGAGCATACGGTTATTTTCCGTATCGCTCCAATCAAAATCCTTTGTGATGGAATAGGTCGGGATCGGATATTGAAAACCTCTGCCGTTGGCGTCGCCTTCGATCATGATATTGATAAACGCCTTATTGACCATATCCATCTCTTTTTTGCAGTCTTTGTATTTGAAATCCATCTCCCGGCCGCCGACGATGGCGGGCAGCTCGGCAAGATCATCCGGCACCGTCCAATCAAGCGTCACGTTGGTAAACGGTGCCTGCGTGCCCCAGCGGCTGGGCGTATTCACGCCATAGACGAACGACTGGATACACTGCTTGACTTCTTTATAGCTCAGGTTATCGACCTTTACAAACGGCGCAAGGTAGGTATCGAAGGACGAAAAAGCCTGGGCTCCAGCCCATTCATTCTGCATGATGCCGAGGAAGTTGACCATCTGATTGCACAGCGTAGAAAGATGGCTTGCAGAGGATGAGGTGATTTTACCTTCAATACCGCCTAAACCTTCCAGTATAAGCTGTTTAAGCGACCACCCCGCGCAATATCCCGTCAGCATGGACAGGTCATGAATGTGCATGTCCGCGTTGCGGTGCGCACTCGCTACTTCCTCATCATATACCTCTGAAAGCCAGTAGTTTGCGGTGATGGCTCCCGAATTACTCAAGATCAAACCGCCGACCGAATAGGTGACGGTAGAGTTTTCCTTTACCCGCCAGTCGTCCACATTGACGTAGCTATTGACCAGTTCCTTATAGTCAAGAAGCGTAGACCTCGTATTACGCACCTTTTCGCGCTGCTTGCGGTATAGAATGTATGCCTTCGCTACATCGGCATAGCCTGCCTGTACCAAAACACGCTCAACGCTGTCCTGAATATTTTCCACGCCGATCAGACCGTTTTCGATTTTATCCTGATAATCGGCAGTCACTTTAAGCGCAAGAAAGTCTATAATATCGGAATGATACTGTTTGTGTTGAGCATCGAAGGCTTTGGTGATAGCATTCGCGATTTTACTTATGCTGAATTCCGCGTTGGTTCCGTCCCGTTTAATGACTTGATACATCGTTCGATCACTCCTTATGATGAAGAGCAGCATACTGCTGCTCTTGGTTCAAAGCTTGTCCTCACACATAGCTGAAGCTGTGGGAGCAAGTTTATTTTAGTATTTTAATGCTGGCCTGTCAAGGAAGGAACTCAATATATTGTGTATCTCCAGATGGAAAGATACAATATACAGCTTATATGCCCCTGACTTGAACGGTAGGCACATATTCGCGCACGGTATCGGCAAATGCTGCGAGTTCGGCCTTTTTAACGCCTTGAAGCCCTGGTTGTATAAGATCGCCTGAATCCACAAAGTTCTGTAGAAAATAACTCCCGGCCCCTTGTATCCATTTCCCGATTGCTGCGAAGTCCTCTTTTGTATGAAATCCTTTAACCACGGTTGTGCGGAATTCGTACTCGACATGACCGGCAAGCAAAAAGGCCACGCTTTCCTTTATTCTGGATAATACGTTTTCATTTGTTCCGGCTGTTTTCGCGTAGCTATCAGGAGAGTTCTTGATATCCATCGCCACATAGTCAATCAGTCCGTCCCCGATGAGTTCCTTAAGCTTGGAGGGAAAACTCCCGTTGGTATCGAGTTTTACTAAAAAGCCGAGCGACTTTATTTTAGCAATAAACTCACCTATTTCATGCTGCAAGAGAGGCTCTCCGCCCGATACACAGATGCCTTCCAAAAATTCTTTCCGCTTAGCCAGAAAATCAAAAAAAGCTTCCTCTGATATGTACGGCGATTTTTCAACGTCCAAGACAATGGAGGCATTATGGCAAAACGGGCAACGAAAATTACATCCACCGGTAAACACTGTCGCTGCAATCTTTCCGGGATAATCAATTAGCGTCATTTTTTGTAGTCCTGATATCTTCACCATACAACCTCTTTCCGGTATCGTTTTTGCTTTTAGCTAACTTTCCTCAAAAATTCAATAATGCTTTTACCCGCAATAGCGCCTTGGCCAACGGCGGTTGCAATTTGCTTAAAGCCGCCCGTGCAGTCCCCTGCGGCAAAAACGCCGTCCAGATTTGTCCGTTGTTGAGCATCCGTAACAATCGCGTTTCTCGTGACATCCACGCCGAGTTTGACGGCAAAGTCAAAGCTGGATGCTGTACCAGAAGCGATGAATAAACCGTCAATTTGCTGAGGGCCGTTTTCCAGCAGAATCTTCTGGAGCACAGTCTCACCCAAAAGCGCCTTGACCGGCTCCTGCCGTATTCTATATTTAACCGCTTTGCGAACATATTCGCCCGTAAAATCCGTATTCCTACCGTTTGTAAAAATGGTGATATCCTGTGTGAATGGCTCCAACTCCAACGCCTCCTGCACGGCGTAATTTCCGTTGCCAAGAATGCCTACGCTTTTCTTTTTATAGAAGAAACCATCGCAGGTCGTGCAATAGCTTACGCCTTTACCCTCGAACTCTTTGATTCCCCGCAGTTCGGGCCGGTGCGGTGCTTGGCCCGTTGCGAACAAAACTGCTGCGGAACCATATTCGCCGGTAGCGGTTTTCACGATAAAAAGATTGCCCGGTTCTATAGATGTTACTTCCTGATCGATAATCGTCGCACCAAGCCTTGAAGCCTGCCTGACGCCATTATCCAGCAGGAGTTTCCCGCTTACCGGGGTTTCAAAGCCATAGTAATTCTCGATCTTTGAAGCATTTTTGAGCGAACTGGTATCGGTGCCGATCACAAGTGTTTTTAGATTAGCCCGGACCGTATACAAGGCCGCTGAAATGCCAGCCGGACCTCTGCCTATAACTATCACATCGTAATTTTCCAATATCTTCACCTTTCTTAAGCCGTCCAGGCCATTGCGGCATACTCATCAATCCGTGTACCATTAGAAAAGTATAGCAATTTTATACTGGCCGTATGTAACTTTGCTACATACACGAGAATTCAACCAGGATATACTGGGGCCATAATAAAAAGGAGGACGATCCAAATGCCTGTTGTTCATTTGACTAACAAAAACTTTAAGCACGTTGCTATTGATTCCCAAAAGCCTGTGCTGATTGACTTCTGGGCGGAATGGTGCGCTCCATGCAGAAGACAGTCATCCATTATCGAGCAGCTTGCCGATGAATTAGATGGTACTGCTATCGTTGCAAAGCTGGATGTCGATGCGAATCCCGAGCTCGCTGGTCAATTTTCCGTCATGAGCATACCGACGCTGGTTACGATGAAAGCAGGAAAAATTGTTGGTAGCAAAACCGGTGTGACATCGAGGGAAGAACTGCTGAAAATGATCAGCTCTGCCAAGTAATAATTCACCGTCCTATTTCTTTCAGCTTGTTCATATTGGCCAACTGAATTTGACCACGCGACAGCTTTAAGAGGCCGTCGTTTTCCATATACTTCAATGTACGGCTGATCGCTTCGCGCACCGTCCCAACATTCCTGGCGATTGTGTCGTGGGTTAAGAAAAGCCTTTCGGAATTTTCCAGGACGGACTGTTCCAGCAGGAAAGAGGCGATCCGCTGCTCCATGTTTTTTGAGATCATCTGATCCATAACCCAAATGATTTCCGAAAGGCGCTCGGATACGAGGGATAGGGAAAATTCCTTGACCGCAGCACTTTCTTCGGAAAGCTTTCTCCATGTTATAGGTGGAATAAAAAAGATTTCACTGTCCTTTTCTACTTCCAGTATTATTTCAAAATATATATTTTTCAGGACACAGGAAGCAGTAAGGATGCAAACATCTCTCGGTAATAGGCGGTAAAGCGTGATTTCTCTACCATCTTCCAGCCCATATACGGCTCTAAGCTGACCGCGCTTGATGATGATAAGACCCTTACATTCTTTCTCTTTACTGAGTATGATTTCACCTGATAAGCAAACGGAGCGAAAAGCAGTCGCTGCAATCATGCGCAGATCGTCTTCACCGAGCTTCGGGAAAAAAGGAAGAGACTTATATAAAAAGTCCATTTCTCCATGATTTAGCATCTTAACACCTCCTTGATGCCGGGATTATTTTTTACAATCAGCTCCAGCTCGATAACTAATTGATCAGGGCAAGAGGTATTACTTCTGAACAATTCCCCGATATTTTCGCATACCTCGGCTATTGGCATCCTTCATGGAACATTGCTACATATACTCAATATTCAAGAAGGAGGGCATCACTTTGACAGGATGCCCCCCTTATTCACTGTATCTCCTTATAATGGAAAGCTTTAATCTTCTCTCCAGCCACGCCTATGACAGTGCCCCCGGCAGAACCTGCCCTTACAATTCTGCCCGCAGATAACCTTTTTCGAACCACAGGCGGGGCATTCATACTCTCCATGTTTGATGGATTCCATATTTTCGTAGCTTTCCATCCATTCCTTACCGCAATCCATACACCTTACAGGGCAGATATTCTGGGTAAAATTACCGCCCTCTATATGGATGATCTTGCCGTTTACCAGACTGTCGGCTATTTTTTCTCTTGCCGACAGAAGGATACGCTGAAACGTGGGGCGGGACACCTCCATTTTTTCGGCGCACTCGCTCTGCTCAAGCCCTTCCAGGTCTTTCAGACGGATGGCCTCCAGTTCCTCAAGCTTCAATATATTCTCCGGTATCTCATCCATATCTTTTTCCGAAGGGACAAAGTAGGGGACGGTAGGGATATTTTCAATCCTTCTCCATTTTGTAGGTCTGGCCATTATATCAACTCCGTTCTGTGGCATTTAAAAACATATTCATTCAAACCGACCTTCAGCCTGCTGGCTACCATATTGCACTTCGCTTTCAGCAGGAAGAACACCGGTCTTCTACAATCGGAAAGCGCCTCAAAATTTCCCTGACCTTTGCTGATAACAATATCCGCTTTATAAAAAACAGATAGAAATTCCTCTCCGCATTGGTCCAGGATGGCGCCGGGGGCTCCGCAGCCCGTAGTAATAATATCTGCGTAGTCATTTAAGCCGGAATCATATGCGTCCTGTAAAGTCGCATCATTAATAATCGGCTCACTTCTAACCGCATAAGTAATTTTATAACCGGAAAGGCGTTTAATCAATACCCGGTCAAAGACAGTTTCCCCAGTGTTGTCTCCGATGATCAGAATGCTTTTTGCCGACTTAAGTTCCTCTTCAAAGATATCGAGGTCACAAACTGAAAACTCCTTTGAAAGCTCTGTTTGAATGCTGCCTTCAATATCTATGTTGCTATAAATTGCCGAATCTATGATATTCCCTGTGGCTGCGATTTTCAGCGCCCAGTACAATGCGTTTTGTTTTTGCGACAGATAATGCTTGAGAAATGGTTGAATTTTTTTGGCCGCGTCAATATCCCGTTCTTTGATATGTTTATACGGGTCGGATACACCGGCCAGGCGCTTCACGACATGATGCATATCTTTTACGATGTCCGGTGAATGCCTATATCTTTTATAGTTGGCTAGAATCCCGAGAGCTTCTTCCATAATTTTAGCCTGTATCTCAGGTTTATCAGTTGCCATTCTCGATGCTTCAAGCACCTGTTTCAACACACATGGCAAGCAGTCCAGAAATATCTCCATCTCATCCCTCAAATATCTTAGCTGTCGGCTTAGTGGGTGTAATCGATGATTTTGATCGATTCACCCAGTTTTTTTGCAATGGCTTCTTTGATTGCTTGCGCGTGCGGGCAGGGAAAACCAATCGGATTTCCTCTCGTAATGCAGGAGGCCAAAACGATTGTGTCCGCACCCCGCTTTACCATTTCGGCAGCTCTCGTTACGGCCCTTTTACCGGGACAGCCACCGCATGTATTAAATCCGATGACTTC
>CAZFUT010000087.1:0-7133 GCA_964522425.1 uncultured Oscillospiraceae bacterium | reverse complement strand
GCAAACTCTGGTCAAAAGCAAACAGAGCCTCGTTAATTTCAAAAACATTGTAGTTTCCCTTGCTGATGAAGAACTCAATGATGATGTCGAACTTGTTGCTATGAGACAGCGCAAAGCCAGCCTTCATCAGCATATCCCTCGTTTCGCCCAAAGACAGCTCAAGAGCGATGGCAAAAGCAATCGCTGTGGGCTTGCTCGGCTTGTGGAGCTTGTCACTGCGGATCTTCGAGAAAAGTTTGCGGTCAATGTTCGCCTTCTTGTAACACTCAGCGTCCGTCATACCGGATTCATCAATCTTACGCAGCAGCATCTCAGAAAAGCTCTCGTCGATCTGCTCCATCGCCTCGTCCAGAGACATTGCTGCCTTCATTGCCGCCATAGGAGGCAGAGCCATTTCCTTTGCCTCATAGACTGCATCAGAGCAGACATTCATCTCGCGGATAGCGTCTTCCTCGTCCTCAAGGTCTTCCTCGCGGAAGGCATTCAGTCTGCGAAGACGCTCTGAGTAATTGTCCGTATGCTCGTCCACATAGTTGTCATCAATGTACTCTTCAATGTCGGAGAACAGCTTCTCACTGATCCGATACGCCTTCTTATCAAAGATGACGATATAGACGGTCATATCATTCTCAAGCAGGAAGTCACTGATGGTTTCCATCGCTATTCTGAGTGCCTGATCTTTGGGATAGCCATAGATGCCGGAAGAGATCAATGGGAATGCAACAGTCTCACACTTTGCTTCCTTAGCCAGCTCAAGAGATGTCCGATAGCAGGAGATGAGCTGGTCACGCTCTCCATGCTTGCCGTCCAGATAACGCGGACCGACGGCATGAATGATATGTTTACACGGGAGTTTATATGCTCCCGTGATCTTCGCGCTGCCGGTTTCGCAGCCGCCAAGTGTCTTGCACTCAGCCAACAGTGCCGGTCCTGCGGCACGATGGATGCAGCCGTCCACACCGCCGCCTCCCAGCAGAGAGCTGTTTGCAGCGTTGACAATGGCATCCACCTTCATTTTTGTGATGTCATTTCTGACGATTTGAAGCGGCATTATTCTATCCTCCGTCCTATCAAAGTGGCATCGGTGTCCGGGCGATCAGAATGACCGCCAGAATCGCGCCCACAAATGCCGCAGCCCCTATGACAGCCAACAGCTTTTTGCTAAGTTTCTTCTTCGTTGCCTTGCAGATCAGCGCGGCGCAAGCCATGCAGATAGCCGCAGCAACAAGTGCAATGCCCAGCGTTTCCCATAGCCAAGATAATTCATATAGGATTTTCATGCGATCATCTCCTGTTCGTTAAACTGGAATCTGTCTGTTATTTTACAAAGGTTGCATCATCTCAAGAATGATTCCGTCCGGGTCTCTGAAATAAAAAGCTCGACTCTCCCCAAATCCATTTGCTCTAAAGTCGAAATACTGCGGCTCAGACAAGCACTCCACATGATTTTCGATAAGGGTTTTGTAGACAGAATCAATGTCACCCGTATAGAAACACACTTCCGAGATGGATGTCGTAAACAGGTCTGATTGCTCTTTATGAATCTCGCAATCGGCGAACTGAATCAGCTCGATAGGTGGTGCTTCAATAGCCTTAGAACCGTTCAAATAAGCAACCCTTGCTTTGCAATTTTCCTTATGGAACATTTTATCTGTTTCTTCGCCTTCCATAAAGATTTCGCCTTGAAATTCAAGCCCAAGAATGTCTCTGTAGAAAGCAATGGAGCGATCTATATCAGAAACGGTTAATCCAACATGATAAATTCTTCCAATCATATTTATAGCCTCCTGAGAAAATTTCGATTTATCTGCCTCTTAAAGTCCAAGTTCTTCAACCCACGCCGCAAGCTCCTGATGCCCGACGCTGCCATTGAAGACCTTGCCATCCAGCAGCTTTGCGCCTTTGCAGATCGGCGCAAGGTGCTCATTTGTCTTGCCCATGCCGCTTCCACCGGAGGTAGCAAACGGTACAATGGTCTTGCCGGTCAGATCGTAGCTCTCAAGGAAAGTGTTGATGATGGTTGGCGCAACATACCACCAGATTGGGAAGCCAACAAACACGGTATCGTAATCAGCCATATTATCACGCTTGCCGTTGATAGAGGGACGGGATGCAGGATCGTTCATCTCAAGTGTGCTGCGAGACTTCTTATCCATCCAATCAAGGTCAGCTTTTGTATAAGGCACTTCCGGCGCGATCTCGTAAATGTCTGCACCGATAGCCTCAGCTAATGTTTCGGCAACCTTCGCTGTAACTCCGCTTGCGGAGAAATATGCAACTAATTTTCTGCCCATTGTAAAGCCCTCCATTTATTCATCGTATTCAACTTCATTATCTCTGCACCAGCGTTCAGCCAACTCTCGATAGGCGTTTGCCTGATAGTCATACCATAGCTGTTCGATGCCATGATAGCGGATAGATTGCTTGAAGCGTCTGAATGCGCCCTTACCTCGGATTGCGCCGATCAGCTCACTCTTGATTTTGCCCGGAGGCAGATAGTCAACAAATGCCTCCATAATGCTGTATTCATGAATGTCGTATTTTGTCGGAAAGCGGAGAAAACGGTCAGGCGCGTTTTCAATCAACTCCAAAAGCTCTTCATTCGTTTCGCCGGTCATGAATGCGTCAGGCAGATAAACGGTCTCTTTCGTTTTTGTGTCATAGAGGAAAGTGTAGGACTCGGTTGCTTCCTCAATCGCGTCTATGACTACTTGCAGTTTTATCTTCATGACGTCAATCTTACTTTCCGCAGCAATGCTTATATTTCTTGCCGCTTCCGCAAGGGCAAGGCTCATTTCGCCCAACCTTCTTTGCCTTTGTAGCTGCTTCTTTGGAAGCATCTGCCAGCTCCTTCAAAAGTGAAAAGCGAAGCATCTCATTCGGCATATCCATCGTCAGGACTTGCTTTTTCAGTTCATCAGCATCCATTGTTCCGTCAGCAATAGCCTTGCGGATATTCGGGCCGAGGGAGATAGACTTCGGAACACGATCCTCCGGTGGGATCATTGCAGCTATTTCGTTTGGAGAGTAGCCGCGATTATATTGCATTCGGGAATTGTTGTGGAATGCCTGAAAAATCTCCACAAAGGCATTTACATCCCGATTCCGTCTGAACTCTACACCTTGCTTATGCAGCCGTTCCATGACCTCCTGAACTCCTGCATTCGAGCAGCGTGTACCATAGCAAATATCCTCAAATACCGTATCCAGCTTATCGTCCTTCAAGTTTGTCTTGGACAGAAGAAACTCTCGCAGAGCGATTGCTTCTCTGGTTTGCTCCCAGTAGAAGGGACTGTCATAGGCAAGAAAGACCTTCTTTTCGGGGATGTAGTATTGCTTGCCCTGATGTCCCCGAAGAATCTCTTGGTATTCCTCAAGGTTGTCTCCGATGAGAGCAACATCAATCACTTCATATTCCATCAGAGGCGTTTTCGGACCGTCGTAGTAGAGGTCAGATTTGCCGAGAATGTAGTATTCTTCGTTCTCGTGCTTTGCGATCTCTGCAAACGCAAGGAACTCTGCCTCCGTGACAAGAGCCTTGTTCTGAGAAGTGATGATCTCATAGAGCTTGCTCAGAGGAATGATGCCGTAGAGATTCGCTGCCGCATTGAAATACTTCCGCAAAAGCCGTGAGGTTGTATCTTTCAATGGGATTTCCCAATATAAAGCATTTAGCTTTCTTCGGCTGTATTCCTCCGGCATGGGGATATAGTACTCCTCATCTTTACTCATCGCTGTCTTCCTCAATAATACCGAAGTCAATCAAAATATTCTCACTTGCATGGGGAGGATAGACGATCCCCATCATCTCATAGTCGTAGCGTTTGACGCGACGAGAAGAGTGAATCAGTTCCGGTGCATACGCGGCGGTCTCACAATGCTCGTGCTCAGGCATACCGGCTAAATCATCAGTCGCAGTGCGGATCAGTGCATCCGCAACCTCGTCGATGTCCTTGCCGAACTCAACTCCGATAAGCTCGTGCTTCTTGACATCCTTATCTAAGTTCCCGAAGGAACGGTACAGCTTGTATTTCATCGTCATTGTCCTTTCTCAATTCTGCGCAGATACGCAGCCATCTTTGCTTGCAGCATTTTAATGTATTCCTCAAAGTACACGCCAACCTCAACCGGATAGATGTCGTAGAGAGGATCTGTTGCTGCCTCAATCTCAACCGTTGTTAATGCAATCAGCCTTTTGAATGGCTCAAGATAGAAGGGATAGACCTCTTCGACATTCTTTGCGCAAAGCTCCTTCTGCAAAGCACTTGCTCCTGCACCGGCGAGAATGTCATGATATTCTCGTTTCGCAGAACTCAGGCAACGCTTCAAAGCCTCCATCCGTGTGTCTTCGTCATAGCCCATCAGCCTTGTTGTGGATGCCGGAAGATAGAAGCACTCGGTATAGTCGTAGCTCATAATATGCCCGTCCGGTGTCATACCCATCTGGATGCGGTCATCCTGACTGCACATGACCGCAAGGGCATAGCACTCTGCATACTCTCGCTGCCATTCCGGTTTGCTGTTCATCTCATCAAGAGAGAACTTTCGCAGACCTTCGATATATTCGATTCCTACCACATACGGAGACTTAAAGAGCCGTTTGTCCTTCTTGGCTACCTCAAACAGATAGACCTTCGGTGTATGAATGCGCAAAAGCTCTGCCAGCCTCGAATACATGAACTCGTTGCAGGCAGAGCTTGGATTTTCGTGCTTGATCAGCAGCTTGGGAAGACTCCCGTCCTTAGCCGTAGCCAGATAAAGACTGCCGCTGAAACCGTTGTGCGAAAAAGGCTCGTATGTGTAGTTTTCCGTATTCAAAGTATTATCCGTTGTCATGTTATTTTATCCTCCCGTGTTTACTTCAAGAAGTCAGCTCTGTGTTCCTGCTCACGGAAGCGATAGCCGCGTGTATTGAGTTCGGCAACCTTGAGGGCTACCAAGTTAATATCCGAACACATGGCTCGTGCGATCTGTCCGACATCATAGCCTCTGTATATGTATTCCAGAATATCATCGTCGGGGAGGGCGATCTGTGCGGTAAAGATGTTTGCCTCATATTCCATGCGGTGATCTGTCATATCGAAAATATTAAACTCTTTGAAACCGCCAACCTCAATAGCCTCTGCGCGGTGGAGGCAGTCGTGACCGATCTCGTGCAGTAGCACGATATTGTGCATCACGGGATGGAGGTTTTTATTGATGAAGATATATCTGTTGCGCTCAATGACCTTGTAAACGCCTTTTTGCTTGGAGAAGTCACGAGGCATTACGATCAACCCCAGTTCTCGTGCAATCTTGTCAGCATCCCGTGTGCCGCATTGACTCACGATCCGGTTTGCTTTCTTAACTGCTTCATCAGCTCGACTAAGCATGGTATCACCCCTTTCGGGTAGAGTATTTCATTTTAATCATAGCAAGAAGTCAGTCCAACTAAACGGACTTATTCAGCAGAGCCACCCTCAGACTTTTTGAGATACTTCTTGGGAGTGTATTTCTTGTTGCGTTTCTTAGCGTCGATGTAGGCTTCCTGAATAGCAAGCATCAGCTCGTCCATGTCTTCCTCAGCCATTTCACCACCGGCGAACAGACCGGTGACTTCGGTTATCAGTTTTTCTGCGCCCTTCCGTCCGCGATAGCCGTACTCTCTCTGAGCCATACCGATGAAGTCATCGCCCTCATTGTGGAGGTAGTCCGCATCGCAGCCGAGAATGTTAGCCAGCGTGGAATAGACTTCTCGGTTTTGCGGATAGGTACTGCCTTTTTCATAGTTGGTAATGGTCTTCAAGCCCAATCCTGCTAATTTTGCAAGCTCAGCCTGAGTTAGACCTTTTTCTTTCCGCAGTGCGCGGAGCTTTTCCCCGAATCTCATAGTAATTCCTCCTACTTGTTTGAGTGGAACATGTAAACAGTTTGCGTCTTTTTATCAAGTCCTCTTGACATACGCAAACTATTTGCGTATAATAATAGTGCGTAAGTCGTTTACGCATTTATTTTACATCAGTTTACGCATTTAGTCAAGGGGGTACGGTGAAATTGCGAAAAAGTTACAATTCGTTCTTATAGATACCTCTGAGAACGAAAAGGGCAAGTAGATTATCGTATTCGCCGGACTTGCGTAAATCAGATAGGAGTGAGGTAAAGCAAAATGGAAGTTCAGTGTAGAAAAGCGTATGTGTCGGTCAATGCCGATATTGACAAAGAGGGTGTCATCCATCCTCGATTCATCCTATGGGACAACGGTCTGGTTTTTCAAATTGAGGATATTCTGTATAAGTGTCGCGCTTCCTCTAAAAAGGTCGGAGGCGGCGGTATTCGCTATACGATCCTCGTGAAAGGACATCAGTCCTTCCTCTTCCAAGAGGGAACAAAATGGTTTGTAGAAGCGAAGGAGAGCAGTTAATGATTTTATCCCACAAGCAAATTGAAGAAATTGCAGCAGCCGTTATAGGTGATTTTAACAAGTTCTTCTTCGGGGACAAGCTGGATGACAGCAGACGCTTCGTGCAGTGTACTCCGATAGATCAGTTTGCGAAGGACTTCCTCGGACTTGATGTGTCCTTCGCCAGACTTTCCCATGACGGTAGTATCTGCGGTCTGACGGCTTATGCCGATACCGTGTATGAGACAGAAAACATGGGTGTGTTACGCAAAATCCCTCTGAAACAAAATCAAGTCCTGCTGGATGAGAGTTTCATTCAGCCCGGACAAGTGAAGCACCTCTGTGGCAAGCGTCGATTTACTCTTGCTCATGAGTGCGCTCATCAAATCCTTTATCAGTATGAATCTGATGAAGTGAAGGCAACTTGCCAGAAGAAGTATGCTGCGCGTTCCTCGTATTCTCTGCGTGATCTCAAGACACGCGAGGACTGGAATGAATGGCAAGCCAACGCTTTAGGCGCAGCCATCCTCATGCCTCAGAAAGAGATGGATCTTGCCATGTGGTATTTTGCCGCTGGCAGGAAGCTCATCAATTATGAGGGGAGGTTTAGTTATCTGGATAGGATGTCTCTCTCCATGCTGTGCAGTCATCTCGGCGTTTCTAAGTCTGCTGCCATCATCCGACTGAGACAGCTCGGTCATCTCGAAGACCGTCCGTATCTTGAGTATCACGATCCGTTGGAGGTATGGGCATG
>CAZFUT010000086.1:0-7362 GCA_964522425.1 uncultured Oscillospiraceae bacterium | reverse complement strand
GGTCACCACCCGGCAGCCCCGCCGCATCATGCCGCGGATAAGCGGGATCACGCCCGGCGTAAACACCAGCGTATCGGCAAAGGAAAAATCCGCCGTGGTGTGGATAATGCGCTTGATGATGGGCTTTTGCTCCGCATCCAGAGGATGGGGAAGCTCCCGCTCAATCAATTCCATGCTTCTTTTTTCGATGTCTTCCGGCCTCAAACCTTTTCCTCCCCCGTGGAAGCAAGCAGCGTTCCCTGCCCGTCCCACAGCATGACGTCGATCGCTGTACCCTGCCTGACATGCAAAAGGCAGTATTGCCTTGCCTGTTCGGCCACGCGCCGCCACACGCTTTCCAGACGGTTCTCCGTAAGAACCCCCATCATTTCATCGGTGGTGCGGCACTGCCACACGGCGTCGCACACTGTTTTCTCCGCGCCCGACAGCACAAGGGCGGTGATCAGCGCCTCCCTGCGCCCGTCCGACATGGAAGAATGTGTCTGCATGGCCCCCGCCGCCACCTTGGCCATTTTGCCGGGATGGCCGCCGAGAACAAGGCTTTTAACGCCCTGCTTAACCGCTTCGTCCAGGGAAAAGCCCACAAAATTGCTCATCTGCACGATGGGGCGGCCGGTATGGCGGCGCATTATGTCTTCGCCCTGTGCGCCGAACACAAAGGCCAGATGCTCCGCCCCCTGCGCGCGCTTCTGACGGATTTCCAGCGCAATGCACTCCCTGATGGCGTCGTCGCTCATCGGCCGCACAATGCCCGTAGTGCCCAGCACCGACAGCCCGCCCATGACGCCAAGGCGCGGGTTAAAGGTGCGTCCGGCCAACGCTTCGCCGCCCGGGATGGACACCGTAACGCGCGCCGCGCGCTTCCCGATCACATGGCGCACCGCTTCCTCAATCATGCGGCGCGGCACGGGGTTGATGGCGGCCTGAGAAACGGCGATTTTAAGGCCCGGCAGCGTCACCGTGCCCACGCCTTCGCCCGCAATAAACTCAATGGGGCCGTCATGGGCCGCAATATCGGCCCTTGCCTGCACCTCGCACCGGTCGGTGATGTCGGGGTCGTCGCCCGCGTCCTTGACGACGCCGCAAACATACCCTTCCCTCGGCAGGATGGACGCCCGAAACGTGCGCCCTTCGGGTACCACGATGGACACTTCCAGCGGGCACTCCCCCGTTTTCTGCCACAGGCAGGAGGCCAGCGCCGCCGCCGCCGCGCAGCTGCCGGTGGTAAAGCCCTCCCTCACAGCGGGTAGCCCCTGGGCGTCACCAGATACGCGCCCCTTTGAAAGGTGGCGCGGTTGCCGATGACCACGGTGGTAAACATATCGGCGGGGATGCCGCCCAGCTCCTTCAGCAGGCAAAAGCCCTTTTCCTCGCCGTCGCGCCCGATGTTTCTGGCCCAGCCGCAGGGGATGTCCCCCGGCTGCACGGCAAGCAGAATGTCGCGCGCCTTTTTTAGGTAATCGCTGCGCCGTTTGCTGCTCGGGTTGTATAGGGCGATGCAGAAATCCCCCTCCGCCGCGGCGCGCAGGCGCTTTTCGATGACCGCCCACGGCGTCAGCAGGTCAGACAAACTGATGATGGCCATATCGCCTGACAGCGGCGCGCCCAGCAGCGCTGAGGCGGACAGGGCCGCCGTAACGCCGGGGATCACTTCCAGCTCCTCGTTTTCCTCCATCATTTCAATCAGCAGCGACGCCATGCCGTACACCGCCGCGTCGCCCGAGCATACCACGGCGACGCGCCGGCCCTCCCGGGACAGGCGCAGCGCCTCGCGGCAGCGCTCCACTTCGTTCATCATCCCCGTCGCAAAGGCGGGCTTACCGGGAAAATCGGGCTTCATCAAAGCGATGTAGGCGGTATAGCCCACCAGCACATCGGCGCCTGACAGCGCATTCACGCACTGCAGGGTGCGCCCCATGGCCCCGCCCGGGCCGATGCCGACCACCTGAATCATGTTTCCTTATCCCCCCACAGGCTGAATGTGATGCCCTCGTAGGCCGTTTTGCCCATCAGCATCCTTTGTCCCCCGGCCATTTTGGCCGCGCGCTCGCACACGTTGTCCACGCCCAGCGTCTTTTCCACAAAGGCGGAGGCAGAAAAAGTGCCTTCCAATTGTTTCAGTTCATCCGCCGAAAAGGTTTCAAAGGGCCACTGGTACCGTGCGCACAGGCGCAGGATGGCCTCTTCCCCCTTTTTTGCATCCACGCTGGCCAGCTTTCTGACCGACAGGGGCGACACGGCGCAGCGGTGCAGAAAATCGTGAAAGGCCTGTTCGTACCGTTCGGGATCGGTGCCCTTTTTGCAGCCCGTGCCCACGATGAGGGTGCGGGGGCGCAGCGTCAGGGTAACGGGAAAGGGCGGGATCAGCGTGCGCTCGGTGATCATCACGCCCACCGTTTCGCGCTTGAGCACCCTGGACGACACATACCTGACCGCGCCGATGTTTTCAATGGCGCAATCGTTGTCCTTCGCCCACAGGTCGATGGCGGGCAGGCCGTTCAGATCGGTCGCCGTCGTAATCACGGGCGCAGCGCCCGTCTTTTCGGCCACGGCCTTTGCAAAGGCGTTGGCCCCGCCAAGGTGGCCCGACAGAAGGGAAATCACATACCGCCCCTTTTCGTCCATGACGGCCACGGCGGGGTCTGACTGTTTGGACACGATATACGGCGCGATGGCCCGGACCGCAATGCCCGCAGCGCCGATAAACAGCAGCGCGTCGGCCTTGGGAAACCACGTTTCCACCCATGCCCGCACGCTGTCCGGCCTGTCCACGGGCAGGCCCAACCTGTCCTGCCAAAATTGCCCCTGATCGGTAAAGGCGGCGGCGCGCATCCTCATGCCCTGCCCTCCCGGAAGCCATGGGTAAAGGCTGGGTCGTAGAGCTTGGAGCGCTCATGGGCGTCGCCCAGAAAACTGCCCACCACCACCAGCGCCGTTTTGGTGATGTCCTGCGCCTTTTCGGGCAGGGTGGCCAAGGTGGCCACCACCTTTTGTTCTTCCGGCCAGGAGGCCTTGTAGACGACAGCCGCCATGGTATCGGGCGGGTAGCCGCCTAAAATCAGTTCCCCGCACAGGTCTTTCAGCATCCCCGCGCTCAAATACAGCGCCATGCTGGCCCCGTGGGCGGCAAAGCTTCTGATACTCTCCTTTTCCGGCACCGGCGTCCGCCCCGCCATGCGGGTGATGATGAGGCTCTGTGACACGTCGGGCAGCGTATACTCCTTTTGAAGCGCCGCGGCGGCCGCCGAAAAGGCGCTGACGCCCGGCACCACCTCGTAGGGGATGGACAGCTTATCCAGTTCGTCCATCTGCTCGCGGATGGCGCCATACAGCGAAGGGTCGCCGGTGTGCAGGCGCACGATGACGCTGCCCGCGCGGTGGCGGGCGCGCATGGTGGCGATCACCTCTTCCAGCGTCATGGTGGCGCTGTCCATGACGGCGCAATCCTCTTTGCAGCAGCGCAGCAGCTCGGGGTTAACGAGCGAGCCCGCGTAAATCACCAGTTCTGCCTGCTGCATAAGCTTCATGCCGCGCACGGTGATAAGATCAGTCGCGCCCGGCCCCGCGCCGATAAAATAGATCATGGTTTTTCCTCCGTAAGCGTCGCCGACATCAGGAAAATGGGGTTCTGCGCTTTCAGCATCCTGTACGGGCCTGCTTTGTTAAGCTCCGTTACCGCCACCTGCCGGGCGCTGATATCCTGCCAGCGGGCATCCAGCCGTTTGAGGCACCGGGCGGCGTTTTCCAGGGTGACAAAGGCCGCGCAGAAACGGAGGGGCTTTTGCAAACGCTCCAATAGATCAAAGATGGCGTCCATCCCTTTGCCGCTGCCGCCCAGGAACACATGCGTGGGCGCGGGCAGCGCCTTTAAGGCTTCGGGCGCGAAGCCGCGCACCACGTTGATGTTGGGCAGGCAAAAGGCTTCTTTGTTTTGTTCAATCAGCCGCGCCGCTTCCTCGTCCTTTTCCACCGCGTACACCGTGCCAAAGGGCGCAAGGCGCGCGCATTCCACCGAAACGGAGCCAGTGCCCGCGCCGATATCCCACACCACGGCGTCGGGCGGCAAACGGAGATCGCACAGCGCCAGCGCCCGGATATCGCGCTTGGTCATGGGCGTTTCGCCGCGGATGAAGGCTTTGTCCGGCATGCCGGGCAGCGCTTCAGGCCCGGCGAGCGGGTTTTCGATGCGGGCCATCGAGAGGGCGTCAAAGCTTTGCTGCGCCATGGCGGCAGCGGTACCCGTTACGATGCGTTCGTCCCGATACCCAAGCCTTTCGCCCGCCTGCATGGCAAGATGGCCAAGGCCCGCCCTTGCCAACACTTCCCCCATCCACTTTGGGCTGCGCGCCTGATCGCAAAACAGCATCAGCTCTTTTTCGGTCCTTACAAGGTGGAGGAGCGCGCTTTCGCTCAAGCGCCGCCCGTGGGCGCTGACAATGCGCGCGTTCTGCCAGAGAACCTTCAGTTTTGCCGCAAACATCTGCACCGCGCCGACGCCCGCAAACACCTCCACCGCGTCCGCCCCGAACCGCGCTTTTAACACGCCCAGCAGGCTGTACAGCGTCGGGTCGCCCGACACCAGCACGGCAATCTGCAGCCCCTGTTCCCTGTCCCGCCGCATGGCGCTTAGGGCGTTTTCCATCTGCTCCAGGGGCTTTGTCAAAACGCCGTCGGCCAGCGCCCGGTGGCGCTCATAGGCATAGACAGTTTGGGCTGCCTTCAGCTTTTCCGCCGCCTGCCCCGTCATCAGCCCCCTGTCCCCGGGGCCCGCGCCCACGACCCAGATGGTTTTCATCCCGTTCACCTCAATGAAAAAAGCGCTTTCTTTTCCGAAAGAAAGCGCCAGTATGCCATTGCTTCTACTGCGCTTCGCTTTCTTCCTTGCCCAAAAAAACGAAACGGACAAACGCAGGCAGGTCTCCTGGCTGATGGGTGGATGTATTCCCGGGAAGCGCCTTCTCAAGCAAACGCTCAATGGCCGGCTTGCGCCTGCTTCCCTTGCCCAATCACAGTAATGGCTGTTGTACCGGATTTGCACCGGTTTCCCTTTTCACCGCCCGAAAGCGGCACCATACGTTCCTTGTTTAATTGTAAGATGAGTATAACGCAACGGCTGCTCAAAGTCAAACGCTTCCCGCCCGTTGCAGGAAAGCATCGCGCCCGTTATAATGTGCTCACAGCAGCTTACGGAGGACGGGCATGGGCAGGCAGGGCGATTGGAAGCGGGCGGTCAGAACGGGGTTACCCATCGGCCTTGGCTATTGGGCGGTTTCCTTCGCCTTTGGTCTCTCGGCGGCCAAAAACGGCATTTCGCCGCTGATGGCGGCGCTGATATCGCTGACCAACCTTTCGTCCTCCGGCCAGTTCGCGGGGCTGACGGTGCTGTCGGCCCACGGCGGCATGAGCGAAGTCTTCGTATCGGTGCTGATCGTCAACCTGCGCTACATCCTGATGTCCCTTGCCCTGTCGCAAAGGATGATGGCGCTGCCTTTGTGGCAGAAAATGCTGGTGGGGCAGGGCGTGACGGACGAAGTGTTTGCCCTTGCCATCCGCGAAAAGGGCGATATCGGCTTTTCCTTCTACATGGGGCTGATGCTGCTGCCCGTTTCGGGGTGGACGCTGGGCACCTTTTCCGGCGCGGTGATGGGACAGATACTGCCCGGCGCGCTGACGGCGGCGCTGGGCATCGCGCTCTACTGTATGTTTATCTGGATCGTGATCCCGCCCGCCAAAGAAGACAGGGACATCCTGCGCACCGTGGTCATGGCGGCCCTGTTCAGCCTGCTTTTTGCCTGTGCGCCGCCGTTTTGTCTGCTCAACGCGGGCTGGCGCGTAACGCTGGCGGCGCTGGCGGCGGCCCTTTTATCCGCCGTGCGCGATGTACGCACAAAAAAAGAAAGGGGGCAGCTATGATGGATATAGGGTATCTGACGCTCGGCATTCTTGTGATGTTCCTTGCCACCTATCTGCCGCGCGCGCTGCCGCTGGCGCTGGTGATGCGCCCCATCCGCAGCCCCTTCCTGCTGTCCTTTTTCCGCCATGTTCCCTACGCCGTGCTGACGGCGCTGACCATCCCGGCCATATTCACCGCCACCGCGTCGCCCATCGGCGCGGCCCTGGGGTTTTTAGCGGCCGTTGTCCTGACGCTGTACAAAAAGCCGATGCTGACCGTGGCGCTGTTCAGCGCCGGATGCGTGTATCTGTTGGAAGGCATTCTGATGCCGATGCTTTAAAGGAGGGAAACCCATGAAGCGCTTCATCCTGTTCCTGCTGATCGTTGCCCTGCTCACGCCCCTTGCATATGCCGCGGGTATCCAAGAAGTAGCCCTTACGGTTGAAGCCGATGCGCGCTATCCCCTGCCCGCCCTGCTGACGCTGCCGGAAAACGGCGAAGTCAAAGCCGGGCTGGTGCTGGTGCACGGTTCCGGCCCATCCGACATGGATGAAACCGTTGCCGCCAACCACCCTTTCAAAGACATTGCGGAAGGGCTGTCCCGGCGCGGCTTTGCCGTATTGCGCTACGACAAACGCACCTATGCCCACGGCAAAGAAATGGCCGCTTCACCCGATTTTAAGCGCCTCACGGTCAACGAAGAAACGGTGCAAGACGCCGTTCAAGCGGTAAAGCTGCTGAAAGCCCGGCCCGAGCTTGCGGGCAAGCCCGTCTACCTGCTGGGACACTCCATGGGCGGTATGCTGGCTTCCTATATCGGCAAAGACCTGCCCGAATGTTCGGGCTATGTGCTGCTCGCGGGCACACCCCGCAAAATGTGGGAGCTGATGGCCGAGCAGAACCGGGCGGCGATCCGAGAGCTTCCATCCGCCATCAGCCGCGCCGCAGGCTTTTTGTTTGCAAGCCAGCAGGAAAAAGCCGCTCAGAAGCTTTCCGCCCTCACCGACGAAGAAGCGCTAAGCCCCCTTCACAGTGTATTCACCATCAGCGCCTGGTACCTCAGGCACTTGGAGGGCATCGACGCCGCCAGGCTGCACATGGACGATCAAAAGCCCGTGCTCATCCTGCAGGGCGAACGCGACCGCCAGGTCACCATGCAGGATTTCGCCCTCTGGCAGGAAAAGCTGAAAAATCACCCCGCCGCCACCTTCATCAGTTACCCCAGCCTTAACCACCTGTTTGGCGCGTATACGGGCGAGCCCCTGCCCTTCAGCCGGCTGATGCAGGAATACGCGCAAAGAACGCCCGTCGATGAACAGGTGATAGACGATATCGCTCAGTGGATGGGCAAAGTGAGCCCTGAATAAATCAGGTCATGAAAGTAATGAAACAGATCACGGAAGAGTACGGTCTGCGGGAACGCCAATTGCCGACCATCCCCACACCGCATGACTGCCTTATAACGGATA
>CAZFUT010000085.1:0-7487 GCA_964522425.1 uncultured Oscillospiraceae bacterium | reverse complement strand
CCCTTCGCCAACATCGCCCACGGCTGCAACAGCGTGACGGCCACGCGCATGGCGCTGAAGCTGGGCGACTACTGCGTCACCGAAGCCGGCTTCGGCGCCGACCTCGGGGCGGAAAAGTTCCTCGACATCAAGTGCCGGTTAAGCGGCCTGCGCCCCAGCGCCGTCGTGGTGGTAGCCACCGTGCGCGCGCTCAAGATGCACGGCGGCCTCGACAAAAAATCGCTGAAAGAAGAAAACCTTGACGCCCTAAAAAAAGGCCTGCCCAACCTGCTGCAGCATGTGGACAATATCCGCGGCGTGTTCGGCCTGCCCTGCGTGGTGGCCGTCAACCGCTTCCCCGACGACAGCGAGAAGGAGCTGGCGCTGGTCACGGACGAATGCGCCAAGCTGGGCGTTAAGGCCATCCTGAGCGAAGTGTGGGCCAAGGGCGGCGAAGGCGCAAGGGCGCTGGCCGAAGAAGTGGTGCGGCTGTGCGATACGCCGAGCGACCTTACCTTCTCCTACCCCGACGATATCGGGCTTGCAGAGAAAATCGAAACCGTCGCGCGCCGCATCTACCGCGCAGACGGCGTGGAGTTCAGCGCGCAGGCCAAAAAGCAGATCGCGCAGCTTGAAAAGCTGGGCTTTGCCTCCCTCCCCGTCTGCATGGCCAAGACCCAGTATTCCTTCAGCGACAACCCCGCGCTGCTGGGCGCGCCGCGTGATTTCACGGTCAGCATTTCGCAGGTCAGGGTGTCGGCCGGCGCGGGCTTTGCGGTTGTTTTGACGGGTGAAATCATGACGATGCCGGGGCTTCCCAAGGTGCCCGCGGCCGAAAAAATCGACGTGGACGAAAACGGCGTCATCTCCGGGCTGTTCTGATATTTTTTCGATACCATTCCCCCGCCCTTTCTGTTATACTGTTGCCGTATCGTAGAAAGGGTTTTTGTATGAAAAAAATACGGGCTTTGTTTTCCCCAAGGGACATGACTCAGGGCGCGCCGTGGCTGAACATCCTGCTGTTTGCCGTACCGATGCTGATCGGCAATTTCGTGCAGCAGCTGTACAGCACGGTGGACGCCGCGGTGGTGGGCAAGTATGTGGGGCCCGGCGCGCTGGCGGCGGTGGGCGGCACCATGCCGGTGCTGAATTTTTTACTCTCCCTCTTTGTGGGCATCGCAACGGGCGCGGGCATCCGGGTCAGCCAGTACTTCGGCGCCAAAAACCGGCTGATGCTGTCCAAGGCCATCGGCAGCTGCATGACGCTGGTTTTTCTGTGCGCTCTGCTGATGATGGCGGTCGCGCTGCCGCTGATCCGGCCGCTGCTGAAACTGCTGGACACCAAGCCCGAAATATTCGAGTGGGAAGCCAGCTACCTCACCATCTTCTTTTACGGCATCCTGTTTTTCCTTGCCTACAACATGTTCAGCGGCATCCTGCGCGGCCTCGGCGATTCGTTTTCGGCGCTGCTGTTCCTGATGCTGAGCGCCGCGCTCAACGTGGTGCTGGACCTGTGGTTTGTGATCCGCTTCCGGCTGGGCGTGCCGGGCGTGGCGCTGGCCACGGTGATCGCCCAGGGCGTATCGTCGGTGCTGTGCCTGATGAAGCTGCGCTCCATGCGCGACGTATTCGATCTAAGCAGGCAGAGCCTGAAGCCGGACAAGGCGATGTCCCTCGATATCCTCAAGCTGGGCCTGCCCTCCGGCATCACGCAGGCGTCCTTTTCCGCCGCCATGCTGATGGTGCTCAGGCTGCAAAACACCTTTTCCCTCGCTTTCCTTTCGGCCAACACCATCGTGGTGCGCGTGGACGGCTTTGCGATGCTCCCCAATTTTTCCTACGGGCAGGCCATGACCACCTTCATCGGCCAGAACGTGGGCGCGCGGCGGCTCGACCGGGTACGGCGGGGGGCGAGGCAAGGCACGTTGATCGCGCTGATCACGTCCGCCGCGCTCACCGTGGCCATCCTCCTGTTCGGCCGCGGCATCATGCACATATTCACCGATGAAACGGCCCTCATCGATCAGGGCATGGAGCTGATGAAGATCCTCGCCCTCGGTTACATCGCCATGTCGGTCACCCAGTGCCTGTCGGGCGTGATGCGCGGCGCGGGCGATACGGTGACGCCCATGGCCATCTCCATCTTTGTATCGGTATTCATCCGCGTCACGCTGGCCTACGGGCTGGTGGCCCTGAGCCGCACGGCCGATAACCCCGTGGGCGACCCGAGGATGATCTATGTATCGCTGCTGGCCACCTGGGTCACGGGCGCGCTCCTCAACACCGCGCTCTACCGCATGGGCAGGTGGAAGCGCAGGCTGCCCGAAGACATGCGCACCGACACCCTTTAAAATTTAGAAAAGGAGGAACCTACCATGCTCAAAAAGACCGCCGCGCTGCTGCTCGCCCTGACGCTGCTGCTCGCCCTCGCGCCCGCGCGGGCATCCAACTTCTACCTGATCCCCGATTCCAACACCCGGTACCTGACGGAGGAAGAGCTGTGGGAATGGCAGTATGACGCGCTGGCCTACTGCTTAAACGAGATTTTCGCCCGCCACGGCTTTACCTTTGACAGCGACGGGCGCTTCTACCCCTGGTTCAACCGCATGACCTGGTACCGGGCGGAACCCAAGCTGACCAAGAGCGCCTGCTACGACCGCCTGAGCAAGCTGGAATGGGACAACGAGGTGCTGATCAAAAAGGTGCGCGCCGATATGCGCGCGAGGGGCACCAAAAACGAGGGCGGCAAAACGCTGCCCAGCATCGAGCCCGACCTGCTCAACATCCCCGACATATTCGAAGAATACCTGTTCACGCCCAATCAGCGCATTCCCGTCTACTCCGGCCCCGGCACACACTATCTGCGCGGCGCCGGCGGCAAGGCCATGACCAGCACCAACGGCACCGTCTATGTGGGCGGCGTCGAAAACGGCTGGGTGCTGCTGCTGTACCGCACCAACAAGGGCGGCGCGCGCATGGGCTACGGCCCCGCCGACAGCATCAGGGACACCGTGTACGCTTCGCTCCCGCCCATCCAGACGCAGGCTTCGCGCATAGCCTACGCCTGCCCCATCACCGACGACCCCGTTTCCGCGGGCGCGCCGCTTGCGTACTTAAACGCGGGCGATACGGTTACTTATTTATTCCCCCTGTACAACAGCCGCAACTGGGCTTATGTGGAGGCGCAGACGATGGGCGGCCTGCTGCGCGGCTGCGTTCCGCTGGACGCAATTTCCCCGCTCTGATAAATTTACGAAAATCCCCGCAAACCAATCGCTCCCAATCTTGACGAATATATGGGCGCGTCATAGAATAAAGAGCGATTATTTTTTATTTTTTTATTTGGAAAGGAGACCATATGGATTTCGCAGGCAAACTGGTGCTGGCATTTTTGGAGGAGGACAATCCCCGGCGCGGTCTTTTTCATGTCCGTCCGCTGTTGACCGAGGCGGGGCCTGTTTCCCAGAGCGACATCGACTTTTTTCAGGACGATGGGTACATCCGCATCGTGCCCGACAAGAACGAGCAGTACACCTTCAAAGAGAGGATGCGCACGCTGGGCGATATCTGCCTGATCAACGACAATAGCGAGGACGGCAGCAAGCTGCGCCCCAACCGCAACTATAATCCGCCGCGCGGCGAAACGCACCAGTACATCCTGTACTCCAACGCCGTGCAGCCCCTGCCCGAAGACCTTGTGTTCGAGGTCGTGGCCGGCAGGCCCGATATGCCCGTTTCTTCCTGCCTGACCCCCTGCTGCTACCTGCGCGAGGGCGGGCGCATCGAAGGCCCCTATCATCAAAAGGACGGCAAGCAGTGCGGCGCGCCCGCCGCCCTGCGCCCCGACAGCGCGCAGCTTTACTCCATCACCCTGCCCGGCGGGCAGGAGCGCCTGTTCTACTGGCCGCTGTTGAAAGAAGAGGTGTCCTCCGCGCCGCAGGAAACCAGCGCCAAAGACCTCATCCGCATGATGGACGAGGCGCTGCCCGATCTTGAAAATACCATTCACGAGGAAACGGCCTTCCGCCTGCCCGAACCCAGGGAAATGCCCAAGCTGACGGGCACGCCCATCTACCATGTGACGGCCAAGCATACGCCCGTCAGGCGCGCGCACAACGAATTGCACGCCGTGGTGGGCCGTTACGCCAAGGATTGCCTCTTGGAAGCCCCCGGCGCAACGATGAACGACGTATCGCAGCTGCAGCAGGTGGAAAGCCCGGTCGACGTATTTAAGAAAAACCTCGACGCCCTGTGGAACATGCCCGATTGCAGGGAGCAGGTGGTCAGCTACCTGCTCAGCCAGCCCTCGGCGCCGCAGGCGCTGATCCGCAGCATGATGAACAGCCAGGACTGCACGGTGCACGCCGCCATGAACCGCCAGCTGGAAGACCTGGAGGCCGAGCGGCTGAGCCTGCTCATGCAGCTGGACAAGGCCAGGGAAGACAAGCAGCAATTGCTGAAGGAAGCGCTGGACGGCGCCGATAAAAAAGCCAAAGAAGGCATTGAACAGCTGCGCAAAGAGCAGGAAGATGCAAGGGCCTCCATGGAAACGCTTGCCGGGCAGCAGCACGCCCTGCTTGCCGAGCGCCAGAAGCTGCTGGACGAGCTGGAAGCGCTGGGCGGCCCCGGCCGCCTGCTGGCCCCCGGCAAGGGCGAAAAAACCATGCTGGACGACCTTGCCAGCCGGGTGCTGAACCATTTCAGCGCCTTCGGCCTGCACATGCTGCGGGACGAAGCGCTGCACGCCGTCATTCTGACCGCGCTGTTTGATCAGATACAGGTATGCTGCGGGCCGAAGGCCGACGCCTTTGCCCTGTGCAAGGTGCTGGCGCGCGCCCTCGGCGCCGAGTATGCCGTCAACATCCCGCACCAGCCGCTGGCCTATCTGGCGGGCGGCGACGGCCCGGCCCTGTCCATCGAGCAGGAGGGGCTTGCGGAGGACGCGCCCTATCTGCGCCTGATCCCGGGGCAGGGCGCCCAGCCCGAGGGCAAAGCCTATGCCCTGAACCCCTGGCCCTGCCTGATGATAAAGCCCTGCTCGCACGGAACCGGCAAAGAGCTGCCTAAAGAAAAGCCCTTCAGCCTTCCGGCGCTTAAGGCCGAGCTGGATTCGCTGGCCGCGGAAAAGCTGCCCGAGGAAGCCGTTACGGTGGTCAATAAATCCTGCGCCTTCCTGCAGCAGCAGGGCAAGCCCCTGCCCAGCTGCGTGCGCAGCATGCTGATGCGCTATCTGACGGTCGCGGCCAACGTGCTGGACGGCGGCATCGCCATGGCGCTCGACCTTGGCATCTGTTCTTTGCTGGTGCCGCACCTGAAGGAGCAGACGGTGGACACCACCTCGGTGGCCGACAAGCTGGGGTGCCTGCCCAAAACAGCGCAATGGCTGTAAACAGCATTTCCAGCCCCCAGAACCCGCAGATCAAGCAGTGGGCAAAGCTGCTCACCGCCAAAGGCCGCTCGGAGCAGGGGCTTTTTCTGGCCGAGGGCGAGCACATGGCGGACGAAGCCGTGCGCGAGGGCGCGGCGGAATGCCTGCTCATCGACGAGGCGCGGCTTGACCGGTACGCCGCCTTCTTGGAAAGCGGCCTGCCCGTCACAGCGCTGCCTGCGCATGTGCTGGGCAGGCTGTGCGACGCCCGCACGCCGCAAGGCATTGTTGCCGTTTGCGCCTTTGAGCGCATTCCCCGCGCTCTGCCGCCCTTTTCAGGCGGCGCGGTGGCGCTCAACGCCGTGCAGGACCCGGGCAACGTGGGCGCCATCCTGCGCACCATGGACGCCGCCGGGTTCGGCACGCTGATGATCGACCGAAAAACCGCCGACCCCTTCGGCCCCAAGGCCATGCGCGCCTCCATGGGCGCGATATTCCGCATCCCCGTGGTGGCGGCAGAGAGCCTCAAAGACGTATTTCCCAAAATGCCCGGCCATGACATCATCGCCGGGCACTTAAAGGGTGAAAATTTTTACAGCCAAAGTTATTCCGCCAAAGCCCCCTGCCTGCTGATCGGCAACGAAGGCGCGGGCATTGACGAGGCCCTTTTGCCCTTTGTGACCCACAAAGTGCGTCTGCCCATGCCCGGCAAAGCCGAATCCCTCAACGCCGGCGTCGCCGCCGCCATCATGATGTATGAGTTTGTGAGAAGAAGCCTGTAATCGTCAACGCGTTTCGAACGCCCACAGCCGCTCGTTTCCCCCAAATGAAAGGCGCGATCGCGGGATTTTTCAGTGCGCTGAGAACCTTGCCCCCGGGTTGATTTCCATCAGCACCACCGACAGCGTAATCAGCAGGCCGCCCACCACCGCCTGAATTTGAAAGCTTTCCAGCCCCGCAAGGATGGAAAAGGCCGCCCCGTACACCCCCTCCATCGACAGCATGACGCCTGTCTGGGAGGGGTTTACATGCTTCTGCGCCTTTGCTTCCAGATAATAGCACAGCCCCGTTGCCATCAGGCCCACATACAGAACGGGCAGCCACCCCTTGGAAAGCATCGCCGCCGTCACGGGTTCGCGCCTGGCCAGCGTAAACATCGCGCCCAGCGCCCCGGCGGACAAAAGCTGCCAGAAGGTGACCGAGCCGGGGTCGGCCTTCAGCACGCTGTCGCCCAAGTACACCATGTGCAGCGCAAACAGGAAAGCGCCCAGCAGCACCATCAGCCCGCCGCTACCCAGCGTAAAGGGCTGGCCGGGGCGATAGGACAGCAGGAATACGCCGAAAAAGGTCAGCGCGCAGCAGAAAAACACCTTGTTTTCGGGCCTTTTGCCCGAAAACGCCCAGTGCACAAAGGGGATCATCACCACGTTGGTGGCGGTCAGAAAGGCCGCCGTGGAAATGGTGGTCGCGCTCTGCCCCTCCGTTTGGCAGTAGAAGGCAAAATAGATCAGGATGCCCCCTACCATGCCGCGCAGCAGGCTCTGCCCCCGGCGGATCTTGCCGCGCAGAAAAAAACCGATCAGCAGCGCGCCCAACAGGAAGCGCCCGCCGAGGATAAACGAAAACGGCAGCTTGGAATCAATGGCCGCCTGCACGCCCAGATAGCTCGTACCCCATATCAGGGAAATGGCGATGAGCATCCACAGCGATAAGCGATGCATCCTTCTCTCGTCCACAGCCATCCCTCCCGCAAAAAATATGGGCATAGTATAACAGACCCCGCGCTTTGCAGGAAGCCCCGTCGATCAAAAAGATGCGGATGCAGCAAGCAAGCAAGCAAAACAAACCCCAGCTTTTCTGAACATACAAAAACCGGGCTCCTCCGCAATAGACAAAGCCCGGCTTCCTGGTGCGGTTGACGAGACTTGAACTCGTACGGTGTTAACCACACGCCCCTCAAACGTGCGCGTATGCCGATTCCGCCACAACCGCATGGATAAGCGAAGTTGATTATATCGGACACCGTCGCCGTTGTCAAGGGCGAATTCCCGTTGTTTCACGGCTTATTTTTCCATAAAAATCCATTCCGTGTAAGAGTATCATAGATAGGTAACAGGAGGAGGGAAGCAAAAGGAGAACC
>CAZFUT010000084.1:0-7733 GCA_964522425.1 uncultured Oscillospiraceae bacterium | reverse complement strand
CGGTCTTCGGGTTGTAGACAAGCACGGGCGGCGGCGCGTCGGGGCGCACGGCGGGAGCGTTGGCCGACTGCACCGCGGGCGCGGCCTTGGTCTGGGGCGCAGCGCCCGGTTGGGGCGCGTACACCGTCTGCTGGGTGTAAACGGGAGGCTGCACCAGAGGCTGCTGGGCTTCCTGCTCGATATAGGCGCCGGTGGCCGGATCGAACACCTTGAAAGTGGCCTTGGTAAAGGCAGGCACGGCTTCCGCCGCCTGTTCCGCGGCCTCTGCAACGGGGCGCAGCACGCTGGTCGCCGCGACGCCCTGGGCGCCCATGCGGCTGCTCAGCACCTCGTAGGCGCTCTCGCGGTCGAAGGCGTTTTCATACTTGCCCTTAAACTCGCCGGCGTCAATGATGGCCTTGCGCAGGCTGTCCGAAATGGCGCCGATCTGCGACTGCGGCGGCAGGATCAGCGCGCGCTGCGCCACCGAGGGCACGCCGTCCTTTTCAAGGAAGGACAGCAGCGCTTCGCCGGTGCCGAGGGAAAGGATGGCCGTCTCGGTATCGAACTTGGGGTTGGGCCTAAAGGTTTGCGCAACGGCCTTGACCACCTTCTGTTCCTGCGGCGTAAAGGCGCGCAGCGCGTGCTGCACGCGGGCGGCCAATTGGCTGAGCACGGTGGAGGGCACGTCGGCGGGGTTCTGGGTGATAAAGTACACGCCCACGCCCTTGGAGCGGATGAGGCGGATGGTCAGCTCCACCTTGTCCAGCAGCGCCCGCGGGCAGTCTTCAAACAAAAGGTGGGCTTCGTCAAAGAAGAACACCATGCGCGGCGTTTCGCTGTCGCCCTGCTCGGGCAGCAGCTCGTAGAGTTCGCCCAGCATCCACAGCATAAAGGCGGAATACATATTGGGCCGGAGGAACAGCTTGTCCGCCGCAAGGATGTTGATCATCCCCCGGCCCTCGTCATCCCTAAGCAGCCAGTCGGCAATGGAGAGGGCGGGTTCGCCGAAGAACTGATTGCCGCCCTGATCTTCCAGTACGGCAATGGCGCGCTGGATGGCGCCGATGCTGGCCTTGGTGATGTTGCCGTAGTTGAGCGTATAGTTGGCGGCGTTTTCGCCGGCATAGGCGAGCATGGCCCTCAGGTCTTTAAGGTCAATCAGCAGCAGGCCCTCGTCGTCCGCGATGCGGAACACCAGATGCAGGATGCCCGCCTGCGTTTCATTTAGCTGCAGCATGCGCGCAAGCAGCAGCGGACCCATTTCGGACACCGTGGTGCGCACGGGGTGACCGGATACGCCGAACACATCCCAGAACGTGACGGGGTTGGCGCGGGGGATAAAACCCTCGGCGCCGCACTTTTCCAGCCTTGATTTAATCTTGTCGTTTTCTTCGCCGGGCTTTACCATGCCCGCCAGATCGCCCTTCACATCGGCCATAAAGACGGGAACGCCCATCTGCGAAAAGGCTTCGGCCATCACCTGCAGGGTCACGGTTTTGCCCGTGCCCGTCGCGCCGGAAATCAGCCCATGGCGGTTGGCCATGCGGGGCTGCATGCAAACAGGGCCTTCATCGGAAGTTCCCAGCCAGATTTTCTGATCCAATATCATCGTTTTGCCCTCCGTTATGATTTTCTATCGTATACCCGGCAAAGACACGGGTTATGCGCGGTGCAGGGGGATAACCGAGGCGACCGCCGTGGCGCTGATGCCTTCGCCCCTGCCTTCGAATCCCAGATGTTCGGTGGTGGTGGCTTTGACCGACACGCTGCCCACCGGCAGCCCCAGCGCCTCCGCCACGCGGGCGCACATGGACGGGATATAGGGCATCAGCTTCGGCTGCTGCGCCGCCATGGTGATATCCACATTATACGGGGCAAAGCCGTGTTCGGCAAGGATAGCGCATACCCTTTTGAGCAGCGCCACGGAGGACGCGCCCTTGTACGCTTCGTCCGTATCGGGAAAATGCCGCCCGATATCGCCCAGCGCGCACGCGCCAAGCAGGGCGTCCATCAGCGCGTGCAGCGCCACGTCGGCGTCGCTGTGGCCCAGCAGCCCCTTTTCGCAGGGGATGTCTTCGCCGCAGAGGATGAGCCTGCGCCCCTCCACCAGCTTATGCACGTCGTACCCAATGCCGATGCGCGGCAGGGGATTCAAAAACGCTTCCGCCATGCTTACATCCTCCGGCGTCGTCAGTTTGATGTTGCGCTTGTCGCCCATGACCATCTGCACCGGGCAGCCCATTTTTTCCATCAGTGCGGCGTCGTCCGTCACCGCTTCAGGGCATTTCCGGTAAGCCTCTGCCAGCAGCTTCCGCTGAAAGCCCTGCGGCGTCTGCACGGTGTACAGATTGTCGCGCGGCACCGTTTCCATAATAAAGCCGTCCCCGTCCCCGCGCTTTACGGTATCCTGCATGGGCAGCGCGGGGATGGCCGCGCCATAGCGCGCCGCCGCGTCCACCACGCGGCACAGAAGGTCTTTTTCCACAAAGGGGCGCGCCCCGTCGTGCACCAGCACGATGTCGCAATCGTCGTTTACCAGTTTCAGGCCGTTTTCCACCGAATCGCGGCGCTCCCGCCCGCCCTCGGCAAAAACCACGGGCAGGCCTTCCAGCGCCTGTTCAAAAAGCGGCTGCTCGTCTTTGCGCACAACGGCGATCAGCGCGTCGCACACGGCCATCAGCGCTTCCGCCGCCCGGCGGATGGCCGGTTTGCCGTTCAAAGAAAGCAGCGTCTTGCTGCCTTTCAGCCCCATGCGCGTGCCCGCGCCCGCCGCCACGATGATGCCCCATACCTTCATGCCTTTTCCTCCGCCGACAGCGTTTCAATGATAAAATCGTATATCTTCTGCGCGCTGCCGCCCCACCTGTCGCAGCAGCGCTTGGCAAGCTCGGGCGTCGGCAAACTGAGGCTTACGCGCAGGAGGTTCATCTTCTGCTCGTTGACCTCCATCACCGCGTGGTACTCCTGCCCGCCCTCGTGTTCGATGCGGGCGGGCATCTGCTTTTCCGCCGTAAAGCGTTTGCGCATTTCGGGGGCTTCGGCGTCGATCATGTGCAGGGCGGAAGCGGGCAGCGCGCTTTCAAACATGTTCAGCGCCTGCCGCCCGGCCTCGGTCAAGCGGTACAGGCAGTCCCCGCTGATGGGCGCGGCCGCCACCTGCCCGCCGTCGCGCAGGCGGTACAGCGTCGGCTGTAAATCAAAATAGCCGATGATGCCCGTCTTATCAAAAAAGGCGATCAACTGCAGGTTGGTCGTTTCCCCCAGCCTGTCCAGCGCGTACAGCACCAGCATCTGTTTTTCCAAATCGCTGGGGCGGTGTTCGGGTATATCCGGCATACGCTCTCTCCTATCCTTTGATCCTCTCTATTCTATGCCATCGGGCGCCCAAAAGTCCAGCAGCGCGCCCGAAAGCGCGTCCACGGACGATACGGTTTTCATGTCGATATGTTCGGGCATCAGCCTGCGGTAGGCCGCTTCCCCGTAGCGGTCGTCGAGAAACAGCGCCACGCCCCTGTCCTCCTTGGTGCGGATCACGCGGCCCGCCGCCTGCAACACCCTGTGCATGCCCGGATAGCGGTAGGCAAAATCGAACCCCTGCCCGAAGGCTTCCTCGTAGTAGGCGCGCATCCGCTCCTTTTCGTCCGACACGGTGGGCAGGCCCACCCCCACCACGCATACGCCGATGAGCGCCGAACCTGTAAGGTCAATCGATTCCGCAAAGGCCCCGCCCATCACGCACAGGCCAAGAAAGGCTTCAGGGTCTTCGTGAAAGCGGCGAAGGTAGCTTTCCCTCTCCTCCTCGCCCATGCCTTCCTTCTGCACATGCAGGGGCAGGTCTTTCAGCAGTTCCCCCACGCTGTCCATATACCGGTAGGAGGGGAAGCACACCAGATAGTGCCCGGGCTTTGCCCTATACAGGGCGCGGATGGCCTGCGCCGCAAGGGGCAGCGTTTCCTCCCTGCGCGCATAGCGCGTGTTAAGGTTCAGGTGCAGCGCCAGCAGATGCTCCCTGGGAAAGGGCGAGGGCAGCTGAAAGCAGGCGTCCTCCTCCCCGCCGCCCAGCAGGGCGCGCATGGGGGCAAGGGGCAGCAGCGTCGCCGAAAAATACACGCTGCCGGTAAAGCGCGCCGTCAGCGCCCGTATATAATCGGCGATGTTAAGGCACAGCAGGTTCAGCGCCCGCTCCTTGCCGCGCGCCGATACAAGGCAGGCGTAATCGTCCCTTTTGCGCGCCGCGCGGGCCAGCAGAAACTGCGTACGGTAGAGCGTGCGGCCAAAGGAAAGGGGCAATCCTTTCACCTTTTCCCATGCTGTCGATGTGGCGTCGCAGGCGGCTTTCAGCGCCCCTTCCCCGTTTTCAACGCCGCGCAGCGCCTGTATGCATTCGGTCAGCGCGCGGTAGGCGGGGGCGGTGCGGCCCATGGCCTTGCCCGTTTCGCGCCGCCACAGCACCACGTCGGAGGAGGACAGCGCGCAGGACAGCATATCGCGCACCCTATCCTCCACATGGTGCGCTTCGTCCATCAGCACCGTCGGACGCGCGCCCGCCATAAACACCCGCTCCAGACGCACCAAAGGGTCAAAGGCATAGTTGTAATCGCACACCACGGCGTCGGCCCTGCCCGCAAGGGTCAAAGAAAACTCAAAGGGGCAGAGGGCGTAGGCTTCGGCCACGTCAGCAACGGCCCCTTCATCCCAAAACAGGCGCGCCGCTTCGTTTTGCAGCGCTTCGCGCTCGCGCACAAAATGCCCCTTTGCGCGCGGGCAGTGTTCGGGGTCGCAGCGCATATCCTCCATGGGGCAGCATTTTTCTTTGGCTGTCAAACAGACGGCGGTGGTTTTCGCGCCGTGCGCCTGCAGGTTGGCCATTTCGCCCATGGCCGCAAGACGCCCGGTGGTGCGCGCCGTGAGGAAAAACACCTGCTCCGTTTGCCCGCGCCCCAGCGCTTTCACGGCGGGGTACAGCACAGCGGCCGATTTGCCGCTGCCCGTCGGCATCTGCGCAAACAGCCGCCTGCGCCGCACGATGGCCGTATACACCTGCGCCGCCATGTCGCGCTGGCCCATGCGAAAAGCAGGGTAGGGAAAGGGCAGCGTGTCAAGGCTTGCATTGCGCGCGGCGCGGCGCGTTTCTTCTTTTTTTATCTTTTCCGCATAGGGCGCAAGCAGCGCAAAAAAGGCTGTTTCGGCGTCTGCATCATCCACCGTTTCCTCAAAGGCCGCCACCACTTCGCCGCTTTCGCGCACATAGCGCACGCAAAGCGCGCACCGGCTTTCGCCCGTTTCCCTGAGCGCCATATAGGCGTAGATGACCGCCTGCGCCCGGTGCGCGGGCCTGGCCGCAGGCGGCGCCTCGCCCTCGCAGAGCTTGATTTCTTCTATGGCAAGGGGCTGCCTCTGCATCAGGTCCGCCCGTCCCGATACATAAAAAGAAAGGCCCGCGCATTCCCCTTCCCAGGAGAGCGCCGCCTCTTTTTCCATTTGGGCTGCCTGTTGGCGCGCGATATGGCCGCGCTGCCCTTTCTCCATCAGCGCGAGGCCCGCGGGCAGAATATCCTCTTCAAAAAAGGTGTACTCGGCCAGCGTGCGGGCCGACACGCGCAGCGGCGCGTTCACCGTTCGCCCTCGTAGTAGACCCTTGTCAGCTCCAGGCCCCTGGCGGGCGCGGTGGTGCCCAGCAGCCGCCTGTCGCCCGTTTTCAGCGCCCGCTCAATCACGTCTTTTTCCATTTTGCCCTGCCCGATGGCAATCAGCGTGCCCGCGATGATGCGCACCATGTTGTACAAAAAGCCATTGCCTTCCACATACAGCGTGATATCGTCCTTGTCCCGCACAACGTCCAGCCTGCTGATGGCGCGCACGCTGGTTTTGGCCTGCCCGCCCGCCGCCGAAAAGGCGATGAAGTCGTGTTCGCCAAGCAGCAGTGAAGATGCGTCCCGCATCCTTTTTTCATCAAGCGGCAGCGGCACATGGGCATAGAAGCGGCGCTTGAGGGCGCTGGGCTGCCGCGCGTTGTCGATGCGGTAGGTATATATTTTCCCCGCCGCCGAAAAGCGCGCATGCAGCTCCCGCGGCACCTCGCGGGCAGCCAGCACGCTGATATCGTCCGGCAAAAGGGTGTTGAACACAAAGGGGTATTTTTCCGCCGGGATGCGGCTGTCGGTATCAAAATGCGCGCGCTGCCCCAGGGCGTGTACGCCGGCATCGGTGCGCGACGCGCCGGTGATGGGGACGGGCTTTTTTTCCGCCGTGCGCAGCGCCTTTTCCATCTGCGCCTGCACGTTGTCGGCGTTCAGCTGCTTTTGCCAGCCGCCGTAGGCCGTGCCCTCGTAAGCGACGGTGAGCAGGATGCGCCTTGTCACAGCCCGCTCACCACGATGACCAGCGCGATCAATACGGCCATCACCAGTACGGCCGCGCCGTCGTTTTTCGTATAGCGCAGCATATGCAGGCGCGTGCGGCCCTCGCCGCCGTGGTAGCAGCGCGCCTCCATCGCCATGGCCAGATCGCCCGCGCGGCGGAAAGCCGATATAAACAGGGGCACCAGCAGCGGGATCATGGCCTTGGTGCGCTGTTTTAAGTTGCCGCTTACAAAGTCGGCCCCGCGCGCCGTCTGCGCCTTCATGATTTTATCCGCTTCCTCGATCAGCGTCGGGATAAAGCGCAGGGCAATGGTCATCATCATGGCCATTTCATGGGCGGGGAAGTGGATCGCTTTAAGGGGCGACGCCAGCCGTTCCAGCCCGTCGGTCAATACAACGGGCGGGGTGGTCAGCGTCATCAGGCTGGTGCCCACCACCAGAAAAATCAGCCGCAGGGAAAAGTGCAGCGCGTTCATCAGGCCATCATACTTGATGGACGCAAAGCCGAGGTTGACCAGCACCCTGTCGCCGGTGCCGAAAAAGAGGTTCAAAAAGAAAGTGAACAGCAGCAGCACGCGCAGCGGCCGCACCGAACGCAGCATCATTTTATAGGGGATGCCGCTTTTAACGATGACAAGCGCCAGAAACGCCACAATGGGGATGTAGCCCGGGAGCGACTTGGCCAGAAACACCGCCACGATGTAGGCGACGGTGAGCAGTATCTTGGTGCGCGGGTCAAGGCGGTGCACCGCGCTGTCGCTGGGGTAATACTGGCCGAGGGTGATGTCTTTGATCATGCCCTGTCCCCTCCCTTCATGAGGGCGGCCAAACTGTCCGCCAGCTTTTCCAGTTGAAAGCAGTCGTCCACATCGACGCCCTTGGCTTTCAAACGGTGCGAAAGGATGGAGGCCTGCGGCACGTCGAGGCCCATCTGCGTCAGCCTGTCGTACTGGCTGAAAACTTCATCGGGGGCGCCGGTCATGACGATCCGCCCCTTTTCCAGCACCACGATGCGGGTGGCCAGCCGCGCCACATCGTCCATGGAGTGGGAGATCATCACCACCGTGGTGCCGTCCCGGTGCAGGCCCTCCACATCGGATAAAAGGAAGGCGCGGGCCTTGGGGTCAAGCCCCGCGGTCGGCTCGTCCAGCACCAATATGCGCGGCTGCATGGCCAATACGCCCGCCAGCGCCACGCGGCGCATCTGCCCGCCCGACAATTCAAAGGGCGATTTTTCGGCCACCTCGGAAAACACAAGCCCCACCCTGTCCATGGCGGCGCGGACGCGGCGATCCACCTCGTCCTTATCAAGCCCCATGTTTTTGGGGCCAAAGGCGATGTCCTTATACACCGTTTCTTCAAACAGCTGGTATTCGGGGTACTGGAACA
>CAZFUT010000083.1:5036-8183 GCA_964522425.1 uncultured Oscillospiraceae bacterium | reverse complement strand
AGAAAAAAGCAGGCTGCACCTTTTGCAGCTGTCGCTGCCCATCAGCCGCCGCGCCGTGGTGGCCGGACGGTACCTGCAGGCGGCCGCTATCGCCCTCGCCTTCGCCGCCATCGCCATCCCGCTCTCGTTCGTTTCGTCGCAGCTCACGGGCCGGGCTTTCGCGGCCGGCGACACGATATCGATCGCGCTGGGCAGCGGTCTCTTCGCCCTCACGATCGTTTTTCTCCAGTTCCCCTTCTACTACCGCATGGGGTTCATGAAGGCGCGGTACATCGTCAACCTTCCCTTGTTTCTGGTTTTCCTGCTGGTACCGCAGATAAAGCTCGTACAAAACAGCCTCAAGAGCGGTACGCTGGGCCAGATGCTCCTTACCCTTTCTCAGCACCCGGCGCTTGCCGTCTGCGCCCTTATGCTGCTGGTGATCGCGCTCGGCTTTTTCTCCTTCCTTTTATCCTACCGCTTCTTCAAGAACAAAGACCTATAAACGCATCATTTCTGGAATGGAATCCGTTTTCTTGTTGAATATATCACAAAAACGGATTCCATTCCTTTTTTATGTTGAAATTATCCATAAAGCGGAGTATACTCCGTTTTGTGGAGGTATCAGATATGAGGCAGCTTGAGCGAAACGACTACCTGCAATGGCTAAATAAGTGGAAAGATCAGCAGATCATCAAAGTGGTGACAGGCGTGAGGCGCTGTGGAAAATCCACCCTTTTTCAGATGTTTCAAGATGATCTGCTGTCGCGCGGCGCAGCAGCAGAGCAGATTATCGCCATCAATTTTGAAGACCTCGATTTTGAAGCGCTCACAGACTATCAGACGCTTTACCGCTACGTATCGGACCGGCTTCTGAAAGACAGGATGAACTATATTTTTCTGGACGAAGTGCAGCATGTGTCGGGATACGAAAAAGCAGTGGACAGCCTGATGCTGAAAAAAAACTGCGATGTGTACATCACCGGTTCCAACGCGTATTTTCTTTCCGGCGATCTGGCTACGCTGCTGACAGGCCGCTATGTGGAGCTGTCGATGATGCCGCTGTCCTTTAAAGAATTCTGTTTGGGGCTGGAGGACGAAGCGCGCTCCCCCGCGGAAAACTTCAACCGGTATCTCCGCACCGGCTCTTTCCCCTATGTCTTAAAGTACAGATATGAAGAGCCGGAAGCAAAAGAGTATATGCTGGGTATATACAATACGATTCTGCTGAACGATGTTGTCAAAAGGCTGAAAATTGCCGATGTCAATATGCTGGAAAACATGACGCGGTTTCTGATGCACAACATCGGCAACAGAACGTCCCCCGCCAACCTCGCCAACACCATGAAATCCAACGGTCTTGGCATCGACCCCAAAACAGTGGACCGGTACATACGGGGGCTGACGGACAGTCTGCTGTTCTACGAGGCAAAACGTTACAGCATCAAAGGAAAGCAGCTGTTGGCTTCCGCAAATAAGTACTATGCCTGCGACGTGGCCTTGCGCAACATGCTGGCTCGAAGCCGGGATACCGACATCGGGCATATTCTGGAAAACATTGTCTTTCTGGAATTGAAACGGCGCTACTCCGAAGTCTATGTAGGACAGTTGGGGGCAGACGGCGAGGTTGATTTTATCGCCCTTCAGGATGGAAACCCTTTCTACTTTCAAGTGGCGCAAACCGCCTTGGATGATGCCGTCCTAAAGCGCGAACTGACGCCCTTGCAAAAGATTTCCGACAACTATCCCAAGTACCTGCTGACGCTGGACGATCTGTTTGGAGAAATGGACTATGGCGGCATTCAAAAGATGAACGTCTTGGCGTGGATGCTGTCATAACAATCCGTTCGATGAAAACTTGCCATGTAAGGGAGGAGTTTTAATGCCTAAAGAACTGGTACACGATTTGCTCATTCGCAGCGCCGAATGCGACCGCTTCGGCCGCCTGACGCCCGCGCAGATACTGGTCGTCATGCAGGAGATGGCGGGCGAGCACTCGCACCTGCTCGGCATGGGGCGCGAGGCGCTGCTGAAGGAAAACGCCATCTGGGTGCTGACGCGCAGCGAAGTGCATGTCAGCCGCTATCCCTTGTACCTTGAAACGGTCAGGGTACGCACCTTTCCGGGGGCGGCGCGCAGGATGCTGTTCCCCCGCTTTTTCACCTTTGAAACCGAGGACGGGGAAAGGCTGGTCACCGCTTCCAGCTACTGGGCGCTGATGGACATCCATGAAGGCAAAATGGTGTTGCCGCCCGCCATTTTATCCCTGATGCCCGACACAAGCGATATGACGCCGCCGATGGGCTGCCCCTCCTCCGTAAAGCTCGTAGACGGGCCGGAGGAAACCAGCCTGTACGCGCCCCGCTATACCGATCTGGACCTCAACGGCCACGTCAACAACACCCGCTGCGCCGGCTGGCTGTGCGATCTGCTGGGCGAAAGCGTACTCAAAGACCGTCCCCCGCAAACGCTCACCGTCAATTACAACCGCGAAATCAGGGGAAGCGAGCCTTTGACCTTCAGCCTGAGAAAAACCGAAAGCAGCTTTTCTCTCCGCTGCCTGCGCGGAGACGTGCCGCATGTGGACGTGGGCGGCACGCTGGCAGCCCCCGGCGCGCTGCCGCCTTCGCCGCTGGCCGCGGGTTAAGGGCAGCGCCGCGCAGTATCGGCGGCGCCGCCTTAATTTACGAGCCCGTTACATCTTCCCCGACGCCCCATGGTATAATGGGGAAAAAGGAGGGAGACGCCATGGCCCATATCCTGACGGTGGACGACGACGCCGATATCCGCGACATGCTGGGCATGCACCTGAGGCTCGCGGGGCATCGGTGCTTGAGCGCCGGGGACGCCTCCGGGGCGCGATTCATGCTGGCCGAAGAAGCCAAAGTGGACGCCGCCCTCGTCGACATCATGATGCCGGGAGAGGACGGGTTTTCCCTGGCCGAAGCGCTGATCGCCCGCCGCATCCCCCGTGATTTTTCTGACGGCCAAAACAAGGGTGGAGGACCGCGTGCGCGGGCTGACGATGGGCGCGGAAGACTATGTATTAAAGCCCTTTGAACCGGCTGAGCTGATGGCGCGCATCAACGTGATCCTGCGCCGCAGCATAAGGGAGGGCGCTCCCCTGCAAAGCGGCGGCCTCCGCGTCGACCCCAGGGCGCGGCAGGC
>CAZFUT010000083.1:0-4936 GCA_964522425.1 uncultured Oscillospiraceae bacterium | reverse complement strand
AGGGCGCTCCCCTGCAAAGCGGCGGCCTCCGCGTCGACCCCAGGGCGCGGCAGGCATTTTTAACAGGCGAACCCCTTGGGCTGACCGCGCTGGAGTTCGATCTTTTATATCTGCTCATCCAAAACGAGGGCCGCGCCATGAGCCGCGAAGACCTGCTGAGTTTCGTATGGGGCTACGGCTACGCGGGCGAAACGCGCACGGTGGACGTGCATGTGCAGCGGCTGCGCAGCAAGATCGGCGCGGACGCCATCGAAACGGTGTATAAATACGGTTACCGTTTCGGGAAGGGGCGGGGCGCATGAAAAAACGGCTCACCCTGCTGATCGTGCTGGTCTTCGTGCCCGCCATGCTGCTGTCCGCTATATGGCGGACAGCAGCTTTCGCATGGCCATCCGGCAGGAGGCCGAGCGCGCGCAGGCGGCGGAAGCGCTGCTGTTCAGCGGGATCAAAAGAGAAACGGAAAATTTGTCCTATACCGAATTATGGCAGGCCGCCTCCCGCTACCGCGACCGCTTTCGCGGGCAGGGGATAGGGCTTGCCTTTTACTACAACGGCGTGCCGCTGGCGGGCTTTGTTCCGCCCAACGAAGGCTATCAAAAGCTGATGACGGGCCGCCGCACCGCCATGCTGAACACGCTGTCCAAACCCGAAACCTACGCCGTCATGGAGCCGATCACCGAAAAAGCGTCCTTCCTGTATATGCACGACGTCAGCCCCGTCTATGCCCTGCGGCGCGATATGCGGTCGGCTTTTCTTGGCGTCGCCCTGCCCGGCGCGCTGCTGATGGCGCTGGTCGCCTACGCCCTGGCCGCGCGCTTTACCCGCCCCGTCGATGCCCTGCGCAGGGCGGCGGAAGCCATGGCCAGGGGGGAACGGTCTTTGCCCCTTCCCACCGGCCGCATGGACGAAGTGGGCGCGCTGGCCACCGCCTTTGCACCATGCGCGGGGCGGTCAAAGAACGCGAAGGCAGGCTGCGTTTGGAGGCCGAAAACCTGCAAAGCCTGCTGGACGCGCTGGCACACGAAATGCGCACGCCCCTGTGCGCGCTGCTGGGCTATACCCGTCTTTTGCAGGATGATCGGATAACGGGCGCGCAGCGGCAGATGGTCGCCGCCAAAATGGCGCTGAGCATCGACCGGCTGGCGCGCATAGATGAAGAGCTGACCAAGCTGTGTCTTGTGGACAGGCAGGGCCTTGAAACGGAGCCTGTCGACCTGCTTGCCCTGCTTCATGACAGCGCGGACAGGCTGGCCGCCGCCTATGCGGGGAGCAGCCTCCGCGTCACGGGCAAAGCATACGGAATCACGGGCGACAAGGCCCTTTTGTCGCTGCTGGCCGACAACCTGGTCACCAACGCCCTGCGCGCTTCATCCCCCGGCAGCCCCATTCTGCTGCACGCCTTTTCCACCGGCTTTTATGTGCGCGACCACGGGGCCGGTATGTCAAAGGAGGCGCTCACCCGCGCCGCAGAACCCTTTTACAAGGCCGACACCTCGTGCAGCACGCCCGGCATCGGCCTCGGGCTCAGCCTGTGCCGCAAGATCGCCGCGCTGCACGGAGGCAGGCTGCTGCTTACGTCCAAGGAGGGAAAGGGCACGCTCGCCCTCTTTACCGCTTCGTTACAAGCCGGTGCGGACTTTGAAACACGCCCTGCCCTATCCTTACAGCAGGAGGTGACAGACCCATGAAAAAACTGCCCCTGTTGATGTTAGCCAGTATGCTGACGGTACTGCCAGCACTGGCAATAGAGGAAAACGTGCCCATCCCGCTGGGTACGGCCATGCCGCCCCAGCCGACAGCCGCGCCCGCCCTGCACACCGTTCTGCCGTATCCTGACGAAAACGGCGCAACGCCCCTGCCCACCGTGCATCCATACCTCACGGAAAGCACCCGGGAAGGCGCGACGCCGCTCCCCGTAGCGCAGCCGACGCCGATGCCACGGGCCGCATCCATCGGCAGCGAGTATTCACCCGCAGCCATGCAGGCGCTGTACGCCGACATCAGCGAAGGCCAAAGCCCTTCGTTGACGGCCGATGAAAAGCAGCGTTTGTTTGCCGTGTTCCATCGCTACGAGCAGGGCGAACGGCCCACGCAAACCATCCCTGATCTGGCGGAAAACGTATGCCTCGGCATGTACACATTAAACCCCGAGGACTACGACGGGGACAAAGCCTACGCGCTGCTGCCCGAGCGCGCGCTGACCGACGATGAGCTTTTGCAAATCGTGGACGCCTTTGTACAGCTTGGCGTGCCCTTTGGCGACGACACCCTGTCCTACCGCAACTGCGCGCGTGGCGGCGGCTCGGAGGCTTCCCGCCCGCTGACCAACGAAGAGGCGGCAAGGGCGAGCACCCTGCACAGGCTGTACAGGCGGCAGGAGCTGCGGCCCAAGACGCCGTTTACCGCTCTGCCCGGCGACGACGGCATCGGCGAAATACGTTTGAACCCCGAAGGCTACCGCGGTTTGGACAGCTTTGCCTTTCTCCCCTACCGCCCCATGACGGACGAGGAGCTGCTGCGCCGCGTCGACCACGACAGCGCGGACGAAAAAAGCATCAGCATGCAGCAGTACGCGGAATTTGAACGCAAGGCGCGCGAGCAGCTTGCCGCCTTGCTGGACGCCCCGCTCTCCATGGACCTCACCCATGAGGAGATCACCAGCACGCGCAATCAGGCCTGCTTCCTGCCCGAGGCCACCGCGTACAGCGCGCATTTCAGACTGCCGGGCGGCGATGAGGACGTGTACTCTGCCCTGCTGGACGTGGAAACGGGCAAGGTGCTATGGGTCCTCATCTATGCCGGAAGCAGCAACGGCCAGCCCAATACCGGTCTGCGCCTCGACCCCTTCGACGCAAAATGGCAGCGCATCGCGGAAAACTATGTAAACAGCATCCGCAGGGACGGGGCCAGGATCAAGGCCGTGCTGCCCAAGGGCGAGATCGCCGCGCCCGACGCGGGCTGCGGCGCGTTCATCCATGTGCAGATGGAAGACGGCGGCGAATACCACCTGACCATCCCATATCAGACCGCGCAGGTATCCCCCGCCGTTGGGTATCTGGGCCAGCCGCCGCTGCCCGATCCAAACGTCAGCCAATAAAGAAGTTATTTACATAAGACCAAAAATTCCCTCTGCGGAGGGAGGCGACCATCCGCAGAGGGGGTTCGGGGATGCTGGGCCGGGGCCCGGCTGCCGCGCAGGCACTTTGGCCCGATTGGCAGCCGCGGCCCGGTCAATGGGATCGCTGGGAGGCAATCACTTCTGTAAAATGCTGTTGAGTGCGTCCGCCACGTCTCCCCGAGAAACGGGACGGTTCGGTTGGAAGCTGCCGTCAATCAGCGCCATCGCGCCGGCATCCACCAGCGTCTGCACGATGCGCTTGTTGGCGCAGGCGTCGATATCGCTGATGGGGGTTGGGGTTTGGGAAGCCTTGAAGTCGCCGGAAATGAAGACCGCCTTGGCCAGCATTTCGCGGGTCACGGGTTCTTCGGGCGCAAAGGTATCGCCGCCGTACTCGATCAGCCCCGCCGCGACGCAGGTTTCGATGGCATTGAAATCCTGATCCGTCCAGGGCACGTCCTTAAACAGGCCGTACACATGGCCCTTGTGCTCCTGCTTGTAATACTTGGAGGAGGAGGGCACATAGACGGGCAGGTGCCGCGCCTTCATCAGGATGTTCGCAAAGTCGCGCTTTGAGCAGGCCGCGTCCCTTTCCAGCCCGGAAAGATCGTCTATCAAAGCCGGGTAAAAGAAGCGCGCCAGTTCGCGCACGCCGATGGGATAGCGGAAGGAGGGGGAGGACACGAGCTTTTCGTTGATTAGCAGGATACGCCCGTCGCGCACCGCCTTGATGGCGGAAAAGCCGGGGCGGATGGAAATGGAGTGCTCGTTGCCGCCCGCGTTCATGGCCCCGCGCTGGGACACATAGGCGTCGATCTGCTCAGCCTTTTCCAGTATTTTTTCGGCGCCCCACGCGGCGATGGACGAACCCTTGTTGACAGGCTCCGCGCCCTCGGCCACATTGACGCCGCCCGCCATCACCATGGCCATGCCCGCCATGGAATCCTTGGTGACGGTGCGCAGTTCGTTTTCGGTGGACTCAAAGAACACGCCCACCTTTTTTGTTACCTTGGCCGTTTGCGCCTGTATGGCGTCCAGTTCCGCGTGGAAAGCCTTGAGGCGCTCCTCGGCCTCTTTTTCCTTGCCCGCAAGCCGGGCCATTTTCGTCACATAGCCGTCAAACTCGTTCAGCGCTTCGGCATACAGCGACACCACCGGGATGCCCGCTTTTTTGAGCGCCGCCACCGTGTCGGGGGCTTTGCGGGAAATAAAGGGGCGGATCAGCACCAGATCGGGCTCGGCGGCGATGATCTTTTCCGGGTCGGCGCTGTAATCAAAGCGCTTCAGAAAGGCCGCGTCGGGCGGGAACACCGAGGTATCGTGCGCGCCCAGCAGCTGGTCGCCCGCGCCCAGAAAATACAGCGTTTCCGTGTGCGCGGAGTAGAGGGAAATGATGCGTTGGGCAGGCGCGCTCAGATGGATTTCGTTTCCATCGTCATCCACAAAGGCGATCTCCTGCCCGGCCAGCGCGCCCAAAAGCGGCAGCAGGCAGAGACATAAGCATAAGCAGATCAGTTTTTTCATAGCATACTCACTTTCAGGGTCTGATGAGGACGGTCGTCAGATACGGGACATCTTCCTGTGTGTCTTGAAGCAAACTCAGTTGTTCTTTGGGGGTGCCGACATGGGAGGCCGCGTAGGCTGCACGCCCCGCCGCTGCCCTTTGGATGGCCGGGATATGCCCGGCCGCTTTCATCACCGCCACGCCGCCCGTTGGGAGCGTTTCCCCGTCGCTAAAGCCGGGCAGCACGGTCAGCGTTTCCCGGCCCAGCGCCAGCGGCTGCTTGAAGGCAGCCGCCGCCGCTGAAAACGCGGTCA
>CAZFUT010000082.1:0-8503 GCA_964522425.1 uncultured Oscillospiraceae bacterium | reverse complement strand
CCTCCACGGTGAGGATGTCGCGCGGCATGTCGATGCCGCGCTGCGCCAGCATTTCGGCCAAAAGCGCCATCGGCGGCACGTCAAGGCGGTAGGAGCGCAGCGTTTCGCCGTCCGAAAACACCTGCTTGGGCGTACCGTCCATCCGCTTTTCGCCCTGATGCACCACCATCACGCGGCCGCAGCGCGCGGCCTCTTCCATAAAGTGGGTGATCCACACTACGGTGATACCCTGTTCTTTGTTAAGGCGCAGCACCGTGTCAAACACCTCGCGCCGGCCGGAAGGGTCAAGCATGGCGGTCGCTTCATCCAATACCAGCGCTTCGGGCTGCATGGCAAGGATGCCTGCGATGGCCACGCGCTGCTTCTGCCCGCCGCTTAAAAGATGGGGCGCCCGGTCGATAAAGGGCAGCATCCCCACGGCGTTCAGCGCTTTTTCGATGCGCTCCGGCATTTCTTCCGGGGCAATGCCGATGTTTTCCATGCCGAAGGCCACGTCGTCGCGCACCACGGTGGCGACCAGCTGGTTATCGGGGTTCTGGAACACCATGCCGGCCTTCTGCCGCACGGCCCAGGTATGGTTTTCGTCCCTGGTGTCCATCCCCGCCACCAGCACCGTGCCCTCGGTGGGCAGAAACAGGCCGTTCAGCAGCTTGGCCAAAGTGGACTTGCCTGAGCCGTTATGCCCCAGCACAGCCACCATTTCGCCCTTTTCGATGCTGAAGGACACGTCTTTCAGCGCGGGCTTTGCGTTTTCCTCGTAGCTGAAGGACACGTTCCGCAGTTCAAAATGCGCGCTCATTGCTTATCCTCCCCGCGGTTGAAGGCCCCGCGCATGTCAAAGCGCGCGTAAAAGTCCTTCGCGAAATCCAGCAGCCGGTCTTCAAGGATGACCTGACGGATTTGTTCCATCAGCCGAATCAGGTATCTTAGGTTATGGATGGAAACCAGCCGCGCGCCCGTGATCTCGCCCACCTTTAGCAGATGGCGGATATAGGCGCGGGTGTGATGGGTGCAGGCGTAGCAGTCGCAATCCTCCTGTATGGGGCGGAAATCCTCGGCATACTGGGCGTTGCGCACCACCATGCGCCCCTCGGGCACCAGCGCGGTGCCATTGCGCGCCACGCGCGTGGCCAGCACGCAGTCAAACATATCCACGCCGCGCAGCACGCCCTCCAATAAGCAGTCCGCCGTGCCCACGCCCATCAGGTAGCGCGGCTTATCCTTGGGCATCAGGGGCATCATATCGTCTAAAATATCGTACATCACGTCCTTGGGTTCGCCCACCGACAGGCCGCCGATGCCGTAGCCGATCATGTCGAGGTCAGACAGGAACCTGGCGCTCTCGCGCCTTAAATCCTTATAGAACGCGCCCTGCACGATGCCGAACAGCGCCTGATCCTCTCTGGTGTGCGCTTTCACGCACCGCTCGGCCCAGCGATGGGTGCGGTGCATATTTTCCTTCGCCTTTTCATGGTCGCAGGGGTAGGGCGAACACACGTCAAAGGCCATGGCGATGTCGGCCCCCAAATCCTGCTGTATCTGCATGGACACTTCGGGCGACATCATCAGAAGGCTGCCGTCCAGATGGTTGCGGAACAGCACCCCTTCTTCGGATATTTTATTCAGGTCGCCCAAAGAAAACACCTGAAACCCGCCCGAATCGGTCAAAATGGGGCGATCCCAGTCCATAAACTTGTGCAGGCCGCCCGCCTTTTTGATGAGATGCTCGCCGGGGCGCAGATGCAGGTGATAGGTGTTGGCCAGAAGAATCCTGGTGCCGATGCCCCGCATCTCGTCGCTCGTCATGGCCTTCACCGCAGCCTGCGTGCCGACGGGCATATAGATGGGCGTCGGGATATCGCCGTGGGGCGTATGCAGCACGCCCAGCCGCGCGCCCGACTGCCTGCAGGTTTTGATCAGTTCAAAGGAAAACGGTTTTGCCATCAATCATACCTCATACGGAATCTGTTCGGGGATGGACGGCCACAGGGCGCACAGCCCTTCGATCTCGCGGCGGAAGGCCGTCCACAGCCCGGTATCGGGCGGCGGGGCGATGAACACCATCTGCTTGCCTGAAATGGGGTGGGCGAAGGAAAGCCGCATCCCCCACAGCGCGATCTGCGCGCGCGGCTCGTTATCGCCGTAGCGCTGGTCGCCCTTCAACGCAAAGCCCGCGTGCGCCATCTGCACCCTGATCTGGTGGGCGCGGCCCGTTTCCAGCCGCACGACCGCCAGCGCGCCCTCGTCCCTGCGCACGATGGTGCGCGCGTGCAGCACGGCTTCCTTGCCCTGACGCAGGTAGGAGGGAACAACTTTGACCATGTTGGTCTTTTCATCCTTGACCAATATATCTTTTAACGTAAACTGGGGCGGCGGAGCGCCGTTTACCAGACACACGTACTCACGGTTCAGTTCTTTTTCCCTCAGCTGTCTGGACAGGCGCTCAGCCGCCTTGCCGGTGCGCGCAAAAACGAGCAGGCCGCCCACCGGCCTGTCCATCCGGTGCACCAGCCCCAGATAGACGTCGCCCGGTTTTTCGTACTTTTCCTTGATGTAGGCTTTGAGCAGCGACAGCATATCCTGATCGCCCGTGGCGTCGCCCTGCGTCAGCAGATTGGGCTCTTTCAGGGCCACGATCACATGGTTGTCTTCAAATAAGATCCGCGGGGTGGAAAACATCTTCTCTTTCTCCCTCATATTTTGGTCCATCGTCCGCTGGCGCCGCAGGGCAGTACGCCGCCTGTCTGAACGGGCAGGCCCACCTCGTCGGCTTCGACCCTGCCGCCGTGCTTTTGAACGACCGTCTTTTGCAGGATGTTGCTGAGCACCGAGGCCTGAAAGCCGGTGGTATAGCTGCTGATGAGGAAAAATACGGGGTCGTCGCTTAACAATTGCGCACTCTTTTCCACCAGCCCGTACAGCTCGTTTTCCAGCTTCCACACTTCGCCCATGGGGCCTCTGCCGTAGCTGGGCGGGTCCATCAGGATGCCCTCATAGCGGCTGCCGCGCCGTATCTCGCGCTCCACAAACCTGAGCGCGTCCTCCACAATAAAGCGGGTGGAGGTTTCGGGCGCGCCCGTCAGGTCGCGGTTTTCTTTCGCCCACTGCGTCATGCCCCTGGCGGCGTCCACATGCGTTACATGCGCGCCCGCCCGGCACAGCGCCGCCGTCGCGCCGCCGGTGTAGCCAAAAAGGTTCAGCACCTTGGCGCCTTCGCGCTGTTTCACAAGGCCCGCCATCCAATCCCAGTTGGCGGCCTGCTCGGGGAAAAGGCCGGTGTGCTTAAAGCCCGTGGGGCGCACATAGAACTGAAGCCCCTTATAGCCGACCACCCATTTTTCGGGCAGCGGGCGCGCAAACGCCCACCGGCCGCCGCCCCGGTCGCTGCGCAGATAATGCGCGTCCGCCGTTTCCCACAAAAGCGGCCGCGCCTTGGGCCAGATGGTCTGCGGGTCGGGCCGGGCCAGCACGATATCGCCCCAGCGCTCCAGCTTCTCCCCGTCGCCCGTATCCAGCACCTGAAAGTCTACCCAGTTGTCCGCTAAAAACATTCCGCCGCTCCTTCCCCTGTCAGATTTTGATTATAGCACAGCCAAAGATCAGGAACAACACAGGAAATCCGCGCAAAACTTGAATCCCGGGAAGCGATTCGGTATAATGCGCACAGGAATCCATACAGGGGGATGTACGCCGTGCGCGAACAAGTGATCGGCAGTTGGGACGAGCTGCAGGCCGCCGCCTTTGATAAAACGTGGGATGCGGATATCCTGCGTTACCGTGACAACCGCGTGTTCCGGGGCGTAGCCGACAAGCGCTGGGGCCTGGTGCCCTCCCTCAACCGCTGCTGCCCGCAGAATCTGGCGCTGGAAAAGCATATTCTCCGCAATTTCCGCAAATATGGGTATGCCGATCTCACCGACTGCCACTCCTTCTGGCAGCTGGTGGCCATGGGGCAGCAGTACGGCCTGCCCACCCGCCTGCTCGACTGGACGTATTCGCCCCTCGTCGCCGCGCATTTTGCCACCGAGGATATCGACAGCTACCACATCGACGGGGCCATCCTCTGCTGCGATATGCAGAAGATCAACCGTTCGCTGCCGGGCGCCCTTAAAAGCATCCTGTCAAGTGAAAGCTGCAACGTGTTCTCCATGGATATGCTGGACGGCGCGGCCGCCGATTTTTTCGCCCTGCAGCGCCTCTCCGATACGCCCTTCGCGTTCTTTTTTGAGCCTGCCTCCACCGTCAACCGCATCGCCAACCAGTACGCGCTGTTTTCCCTGACCAGCGACCCTCACGCGCTGATCGACAGCCTGCCGGACGCCGGGGACGCCTTTCTGCGCATCATCATCCCCGCCAGGGTAAAATTAGAAATACGCGACAAGCTGGACTACATCAACATCTCCGAGCGCATGATCTACCCCGGCCTTGACGGCATCTGCCGCTGGATCGCGCGGCGCTATGCCCCGCTGGGGCCCAGGTTCCATCAGGGAAGAAGAGAAGAAACCTGACCCATATCGAAAAAAAGCGGCCGCTATCCCCGAGGACGGCAGCCGTTTTTGGCATAGAACTCACTTCTTTTTCTTTTCTTCCAGCGTTCTGTGCAGCTGTTCCACGTACCATGTTTCCCCGTCGGTCGCGATGTGGATGATGCCGTGGGTGGCGAACAGGAAGGGAATGTGATTGGCCTCCAGCGTTTTCTGCATCCTCTTGGTGTTGACGCTGCCGTGGGTAAAGAAAATAAACTCGGGCGACGTAAGCTTTAAGAAATCTTCCCTTAAATCCTCAAGCCCGTGGTGCGGCGCTTTCATGATGTCCACATCAAGCGCGGCGCCTGTTTCTTCCGCAAAGTATTTCTGGCTGTTGTTGCTGATATCACCCGTCAGCAGCATGGAGGCGTTCTTGTATTTCACCATCAGCATGGCCGAACGCTCGTTGACGTTTTTGATCTTTGCGTTCTGCATCAATTTGATATCGACATCCCGGTCAAAGGGCAGCTCGTCGCCCGGCCACAGCCGCATGATCGACATATTGTTTTTGGCAAGGAACCGCACCGCCTTGCGCTGGATCACAGATTTTCCCTGCTCGTCCTCGGGGAAGGCCCCATACACCGCCGGCACGCGGTAGTTTTCCACCAGGCCGAATATGCCGCCCAGATGATCGGTATGCGGGTGGGTGTTAAACACCGAAACCTCGTCTACGGAAAGGAAATCCAACATCTTTTTCAGCTGAGGGAACTGGTTTTCCTTGCCAAGGTCGACCATCATATCGCTGTCCCGATAGCGCAGCATCATGCAGTCGGCGCCTAAAAGATCAAGCACATACAGGTGCAGCAATTCGCTGTCCCGTTTCAATTGCGAAGGTTCGGGGAAAACGAATACCTTCTTCTGGGCAAGGCCGGTCATGGGCATCATCACGCACAGGAGGATCAGCGCGATCAGGCGTTTGGCACGGTTAGACATTTCTTTTTTCTCCTTTTCAAACCTGTATGTCCGCTTTTTCGGCGGCTTCTTTTTCAAACGGCGCAAGCGCCGCATCCACTTCATTTGTTACATAGTCTTCCACCTGTTTTTCGGCGCAGCCTGTGTACAGCGCGGGGTCGAGCAGGGCGTCGATCTCCTGCATTTTCAGCGGGAAAAACTCATCCTCCGCCACACGGGCGAGCAGATCGTTGTCCAGCCCTTCCTCCTTGACCCTGCGGCCCGCCGCCATGGAGTGTACGCGCAGCCTTTCGTGCAGCGTCTGCCGGTCGCCGCCGCGCTTGACGGCCTCCATCAATATGTTTTCGACGGCCATGAAGGGCAGTTCGTCCCTTACATGCCGGTCGATCATTTTGGGGTAGACCACCAGCCCGCTCGCCACGTTCTGGAACAGCATCAGCAGGCCGTCGGCGGCCAGAAAGCCCTCGGCGATGGAGAAGCGGCGGTTGGCGCTGTCGTCCAGCGTGCGCTCCAGCCACTGTTCGCTGGCCGTCATGATGCCGTTCTGCACGTTGGCGGCGAGGAAGCGCGCGATGCCCGCCATGCGCTCACAGCGCATGGGGTTGCGCTTGTAGGGCATGGCGGAGGATCCGATCTGGCCTGTTTCAAACGGCTCTTCGATCTCCTTCAGATGCTGAAGAAGCCTTAGATCGTTGGAAAACTTGTGCGCCGTCTGCGCCACCTGCGCGATAAAGCACAGCGCCAACGTATCCTGCTTGCGCGAATAGGTCTGTCCCGACAGCGCCACGGGGCGGTCAAACCCCATCTTTCGGGCGCAGCGCCTGTCCAGCTCCTTCACCTTTTCGTAATCGCCTTCAAACAGGTCAAGGAAGGAGGCCTGCGTGCCCGTCGTGCCCTTGGAGCCAAGGGGGCGCAGGTCGTTGATCAGGCGGCCGCAGGCGGCAAGATCGGTCATGACGTCCTGCAGCCACAGCGCGGCGCGCTTGCCCACGGTGGTGGGCTGGGCCGCCTGAAAATGCGTATACCCAAGCGTGGGCATCGCCTTATAGCGCATGGCAAAGTCGCGCAGCGCCCTGGCCACGGCGGCCAGCCGCTTCTGAAGAAGCTGCAGCGCTTCGCGCATTAAGATCACATCGGCGTTGTCGCCCACATAGCAGCTGGTCGCCCCCAGGTGGATGATGGGCCGCGCCAAAGGGCATACGTCGCCGTAGGCGTGCACATGGGCCATCACGTCGTGGCGCAATTTGCGCTCGTACGCTTCCACGGCATCAAAATCGATGTCCGTGATATGCGCGCGCAATTCGTCCACCTGTTCTTGGGTAACGGGCAGCCCCAGCTCCATCTCGGTTTCGGCGAGGATCACCCAGAGCCTGCGCCACGTTTCGGCGCGGTGCCGGCCCGAAAAAACGGCCTGCATCTTCGGGGACGCGTACCGTTCGGACAGGGGGGAGATATAACCGTTATGATCGCCCATGGGTTCCTCCTTTTATTCGCCCACCTTGACCACTTTGATCAGGTTGGTGGTGCCGCTCTGAGCAAGGGGCACGCCCGCCGTCAGCACCACAATGTCGTTTTCCTTGATATAGCCCGCGCGGCGCGCCGCGTTGACAGCCTGATCGAACAGGATATCCGTCACCCTTTCTTCGCCCACCATCAGCGCTTCCACGCCCCAGGACAGGGCAAGCTGGCGCTGGGTTTCGGCGCTGGGCGTGCAGGCAATGATGGGCATGGCGGGCCTGAAGCGGCTGATCATGCGCGCGGTCGAGCCTGACTTGGTCACCGTGATGATGGCCGCCGCCTGTAGATTGTAGGCGATCAGGCAGGTAGCGTGGGAAATGGCGTCGGTGATGCCCCCCACCGTATCCTTGCCCGCCAGCTCATAAAAGCGCTTGGCGTAGTCGATGTCCCGTTCGGCGCGCTCGGCGATGGTGGCCATGGTGCTTACCGCTTCCACCGGATACTTGCCGTTGGCCGTTTCGCCCGACAGCATGATGACGCTGGTGCCGTCATAGATGGCGTTGGCTACGTCGGTGGCTTCGGCGCGCGTGGGGCGCGGGTTGCGCACCATGCTGTCCAGCATCTGCGTGGCCGTCACCACCTGACGGCCCGCCATGCGCGCCTCCTTGATGATGTATTTCTGGATCACCGGCACGTCTTCCAGCGGGATTTCCACGCCCATGTCGCCGCGCGCCACCATCACGGCGTCGCAGTGCTCAATGATTTCGTGGATGTTTTTCACCCCGTCCGGGTTCTCTATTTTGGCCATGATGTTCACGTGCTGGCCGCCGTTTTCGTCCAGGAGCTGACGCAGCTCCCGCAAGTCCTCCTTGGAGCGGACGAAGGACGCGGCGATGTAATCAAAGCCCGTGCGGATGCCAAAGAGGATGTCTTCCCTGTCCTGCCCGCTGATGTAGGGCATGGAAATATGCGTGCCCGGCAGGTTGATGCCCTTGCGGCTGCCCAGTTCCCCGCCCGATACCACGCGGCAGCGCACGTCGGTGTCCGTCTTTTCTTCGATGGCCAGTTCGATCAGGCCGTCGTCCACCAGAATGCGGCTCTTGTCCCCCAAATCCTGCGGAAGTCCCTGATAGGTGACGGACACGATGCGCTCGTCCCCCTCCACCTCGCGCGTCGTCAGCGTGAAGGCGTCGCCTTCCTTTAATACCACCTTGCCGTCCTTAAAATCGCGGATGCGGATTTCCGGCCCCTTGGTATCCAGAATGGCCGCGATGGGCAGGCCCAGTTCGTTGCGGACGCTCAGCAGCTCCTGAAACACCCTGCGGTGCGTCTCATGCGAACCGTGGGAAAAATTAAAACGCGCGACGTTCATGCCGGCCAGCGCCAGTTTACGAATCATGTCCCGCGTGTTGGATGCAGGCCCCAGCGTGCAGATGATCTTTGTTTTGCGCATATTTGTCCTTCCTTCACGGCTGATTGCATCTTTTCCATATCAGCCCATTTCATTATACAAACAAAGACGCCTTCTGGCAATACGAAAGCGGCGGTGTGGCAGGGCCATCGCTTATATTACGAAATAATGTCATATATTACATTTATGTAACCAA
>CAZFUT010000081.1:0-8891 GCA_964522425.1 uncultured Oscillospiraceae bacterium | reverse complement strand
CGAGCATTTGTTTTTGCTTTTATTCCGTTTTTATTGTTTGCTGCCATCTAATCCTTCCGTGCTGATAATCATCCTGTTTGGAATCCCGCCTTTTATCTCATAGATTTTTTTTATTGGTTTTGGATCTTTATCGAGTCTCCTTCGGATAAATTTCCCGAAAGAATTTCAACTTCAATGCCGTTATTCAGCCCAATTTCGACTGGAATCCTGGTCAGTCCCTCTGGACTCATTTTCTCCACATAAGCCTGTTCCTGATCGTAGGCGAAGGCAGAGGATGGAATGAGCAGCGCGCTCTCTTTTTCATTTTTGATGACAGTAACCTGGGCGGTCATCCCTGTTTTTAGCTGTTCATCCGGGTTTTCGATAATAACGACAGTTTTAAAAGATACAACGGATCCACTGTTTGTCCCCTGTTCGGAAACGATTTTTACCAGGCCATGATAGGTTTTATCCGGAAGCGCGTCAAAGCAGACCTCGGCGCTCAAGCCGTCCTTCAAGTTGGAGAAGTCGTATTCCGCAACGTCCACAGCGATCCGATATTCCGAAAAATCGTCTATTCTCAGCGATTCACTTGTCGGAGTAACGAAGTCTCCTACAGCAAAATCAAAGGAAGCCACGCCATCAATATCAGCCACCAGAAATTTTTTCTCGTTGGTTTTGCGCGCGCTTTCATAACTTAATTCAAGCTCATGCAAATCTTTTTCACGCACGAAACTTGCCTGATAGGTCTTAAAAGTCTCCAGAGCGGTTGCATAGGCTGCCTTTGCCACCTCAATTGCTGCAGCAGCCTGATCGATTTGATTTTTCGTGGGACTGCTTACGTATGAAATCCAGATGTCATTTTTCTTTGCGTAGTCGTTCAGCGTGTCCTGAAGCGTCTTGTATTTTGCTTTTTTTTCAGAATCCAGCTCATCACGCAGGATCACACTCTGATAATCCGAAACTGCCAGATCGTAGAGCCGTTTTGCTTCTTTCATCTCCCTTTCAGCTGTCAACACCTGTTCTTTATCGCTGACGGGATAGGACAAACCCTGGTAATAATGCTCGGCCTCCGATAAAGCCAGTTCTTTGTCGCGTAATTCTTTGTATGATTTTGCTTTGGCTGTTTCGGAAATCAACAGTTCATCAATTTTTTCGTCAATCTCAACCATCTCTTTTTCACTGGAGATAATCTCTTCCGATTCGGTGTACGGCTCCAACTCGGCTATAACTTCCCCTTTTTTAACCTTTTGACCGTCAGAGACATGGATTGAAGTGACAACACCGCTGGTGTTCCATTTGATAAAAGACGTTTGATTAGCTTCAAGTTGACCAATTAAGGTTATTTTTTGGGCAATTCTTCCTCTTGATATCACAGCCAAAGAGGGACTGGCTTCAATTGTCGTTATCTGAGGCTTACAGCCAGCTCCAAAAGTGCAGATTGACAGTACAATCAACAGATTCAGAAAAAAATTTTTTAATTTGGATTTCTTATTAAACATACAGTTTCCGCTCAGTCACAAGTCCGTTTCAATCTCTATCTAATAATACGCACAAATTGAAAAAACCGTTTCAATTTACTCATATTTCTTAATATTTTTTTTAGATAAAAAATTTTCTTGATATCTTTAATTTTGGAAATAGAGAATAGCGCGAAAATTCAATAATTTTATTTATCCAGCTCTTCGAAAGTTGTTATACAAAAAAGCAAAATGTCGGGTAAAATTAGCAGGCGATAAAGGGAAAATTTTTAATAAATTTTATCAAATCCAAAAATCAAGGAGTTTTCAGATGAAAAAAAGTTTGTTGATTGCTATTTTAGCCGTCCTTATTCTTGCGTTTTCCGTTTCTGCCGAGGGTGAGCCTCTCAAAATCGGCGTTTATGGTCCTCTTTCCGGGGATGCGGCGATGGTCGGTCAGACCATGGTTGAAGGGATTGAATTGGCAACAAAACAGATCAACGAAGCGGGTGGCATTGATGGCCGCCAGATTGAATTGATTATCGAAGATGATGAACAGTCGCCCAAAGTTGCTGTTTCAGCTGCAAACAAACTTGTATACGATCACAAAGTCATTGGCGTTATCGGCACCGTTAACAGCTCCTGCACCCTCGCTTCCATGGAAGTTACCTGGGACGCAGAAGTTCCTCATATCACTGCGATTTCCTCCGGTGCAGCCATCACCAACGTTGGCAACCCATGGATCGCCCGTGTCCAGGCTTCTGACCTGCTGCAGGCTGGCGCAATCACCCGCTACGCAGTCGAAGATCTCGGCGCAAAGAAAATCGGCATCATGTACCAGTCTGACGACTACGGTACCGGCGCGATGGAGGTGATTCTCCAGGTTTTGAAAGATGAATATGGAATGGAACCAGTTGCGAATGAACCATTCGAAGCGAATGCGCTCGATATGACTCCGCAATTGTTGGCCGTCCAGAAGTCCGGTGCTGAAGTTCTGATCATGTGGAACATGTATCAGCAGGGTGCCTTGATTGCGAAACAGGCTCGCGAGATGGGGCTTACCATTCCGCTGTTGGGTGGCGGTGGTCTGACCAACAAGAAACTGTATGAATTGGCTGGCGACGCAGCAGTAGGTATTGTAAATTCACAGACCTTCTTCGCTGACAAAACCAAAGCAAGCCCCTCGGCAGCAGCATTCATCGATGCCTTCGAAAAAGAATACGGCAGACTGCCAGATTCAAACAACGCTATGGCCTATGACTCCATGATGATCATGGCTGAAGGTTTGAAAGCCGCTGCTCCTGATTTCAAGAACACCGACATCATGGCTGGCATCCTGGCTGTCAAAGATATGCCGCTGGCCACCGGTACCATCACAATGGCCCCGAACGGCGACGCAAATCGTGATATTTTGATCATACGCTTGATTGAAGGCGGCAAATACGAGCTGGTTAAATAAAAATTTTCTGCAAATTCGTAGAAGGAATTAAATTAGAGGAGGAGGAGGGAGTCAATCCTTCTCCTCCTTGATAATCACCTAAGTACAACAATCGAACCACGGAGCAATATATGGATTTCTTTATTCAACAAATCATTCAAGGAATTGCGATGGGAAGCTTATACGGGCTCATTGCAATAGGCTATGTTTTGATCTATAACGCATGGGGTGTGTTGAATTTTGCCCAGGGCGATATGGTGATGATCGGAGCCTTCGCAATTCTGGTTACACATATTTTTTGGGGATTACCGATCATACCGGCTTTTGTGGTCGCGATTGTTATTTGCGCAATTGTTGGATATTTCGTCGAATTGACCGCCTTCCGGCCATTAATCAATTCATCAAACACCCGCCGGCTGATCGCTACCATTGGCGTGGGTATTTTTCTGAGGAACCTCGTGCGGGTAATTTTTGGTGCAGACCCTTACCCATTTCCAAGTATTTTCGGCAACACACCCGTGAAAATTGGAACGCTGACCATTATTCCGCAGAACATCTGGAACACTGTTATTGGATTTTTGCTGGTTATCCTTTTGTCTGTTTTCCTGAAAAACACCCGCCTGGGAAAATCCATGCGTGCTACTGCGCAGGATCGTGAAGCTGCCCGTCTGATGGGAATCAATGTCAAGCGTTCAATGTCGTTGACATTCATCATCTCGTCAGTTTTAGGAGGTTTCGCGGGGATGTTGATCAGCCCGGTTTATTTCGTTATCCCAACGCTGGGAACTTCGCTTGGGAACAAAGGATTCTCCTCCGCGCTGCTGGGTGGAATCACTTCGAATCCAGGCTCGATGATTGGCGGAATCACGCTTGGCATCTTGGAATCAACCAGTGCCAATCTCTCCAGTTCAATCCAGGCGAGCATTGCCTACATCGTATTATTTATTGTGCTGATTTTCCTGCCGAACGGTTTGTTGGGTAAGAAAGAATCCAGGAAGGTGTAGTCATGACTCTCTTTAATAAAATATACAAAGCTACACGCATTTGGGTCTTATTGGCCGTCGCATTGACGCTTCCCTATTGGGTTCCGAATAATTATTACCTTCAGATTTTTTCGTTGGGAATGATTTTCGCCATTGTAACGCTCAGCTTGAATATCCTTTCGGGGATGACCGGCTTATTCTCGGTCGGTTTCATTGCATTTTACGGAATTGGTGCTTACACATCCGCCATTCTGACGACAGCGCTGGGATTTCCGGTTCCGTTGGCGATGTTCCTTGCAGGCATCGTTTCAGCTGTACTGAGCTTAACCTTGAGTCTGCCAACAATGCGGTTGAAGGGAATGTACTTCGCAGTGGCAACGCTGGCGTTTGGTGAAATTATGTATCAGCTTTTCCTGAACTGGACTGCAGTTACCGGCGGAACGAAAGGAATCAAAGGAATCCCCACTTTGGAATTGTTTGGAACTTCCTTCCGGTCCTATTCCAGGTACTACTACGTGATCCTGGCAATCCTTATCCTGATCATTTTACTGGCGAGAAACCTGATCTCCTCACGAACCGGGCGCGCAATGCTCTCCATTCGCGAAAATGATATTGCAGCGGAAGCGGTTGGCGTGAATGTCCCTCAATATAAAATGATCTCTTTCCTGATTTCAACATTCTTCGCCGGTATCGCGGGTGCGCTCTATGCTCATATGATCCGTTACGTATCCCCTGAGTCATTCGTAAACGGGGAATCAGCAGCGGTGCTGGCAATGATGGTTGTCGGCGGGATCGGCAGTATCCCCGGAGCAATTGTCGGCGGGATCGGGCTAACCGTCCTGCCCGAATTCATGCGCTTCCTCGGCAACATTCGAATGGTGCTTTATGGCGCATCGATCGTTTTAATCGTGATCTTTGCTCCGCGGGGGTTGGGCGGTTTAATCGAAAAAATTGATAACATCCTGAGTGGAAAACAATCCCTGGGTGTTCAGAAAAAGCAGCAACACATAGAAGGGGAGGAATAATTATGGCAATCCTTCAAACCCATGGAATTGGAATCCACTTCGACGGTCTGCGTGCTGTTGATAATGTCAGCTTTACTGCTGAGGAAGGGCAAATCACTTCCATTATCGGCCCTAACGGCGCTGGGAAAACCACCTTGTTCAATCTGATTGCCGGTTTTTATACCCCAACAGAAGGAACTGTTGTTTTTCAAGGGAAAGATATCACCAGGCTGAAGACACATGAACGAACCAGGCTTGGACTTGCACGTACCTTCCAGAACATCAATCTATTCCGGGAACTGTCCGTGATGGACAACGTACTCGCCGGGCTCCACAGCGTTACCAAATGCGATCCGATCAGCTCGATGCTGAACCTTCCCAATAAGATGAAGGAAGAAAAGGAGAGCAAAAAGAAAGTTATGGAAACGCTTGAGTTCCTCAATCTTTCTGAATATGTCAATGAAAAAGCAGGTTCCCTCTCTTATGGCCTTCAAAAGAACCTGGAAATTGCGCGCGCAATCGTCTTTAGACCTAAAGTAGTCTTGTTGGACGAACCGGCTTCCGGTCTTAACACCAATGACCTGTATGAATTATCACAACGGATTGTCACGATCCGCGACAGCGGCATCACGGTTGTCCTGATCGAACACAAAATGGACGTTGTCATGTCAATATCCGACAAGATTATCGTGCTTAACTTTGGCGAAAAAATCGCTGATGGAACTCCTGAAGATGTTGCGAACGATCCGGCAGTGATCGAAGCTTACCTCGGGAAGGATGAATAATATGCTCGAATTAACCAATGTTTTTATCAATTATTCAAACATACAAGTCCTTCATGGGATTAATGTCACCGTCAATGAAGGTGAGATTGTGACGATCATCGGTTCTAACGGCGCAGGTAAATCGACCACGCTGAAAGGAATTTCAGGGTTAATTCCAAAGATGAAACCCAGCTCCATCAAGTTTATGGGCGAAGAGATTTCAGGACTCCTGGCTGAAAAAATTGTAGAAAAAGGAATTTCGCTCTCTCCGGAAGGCCGGCGCATATTTCCTGACTTGACTGTCATGGAAAACCTCGAAATGGGTGCGTATCTGCGGATGAAAGACAAGTCGACATTTGGTGAAGATCTTGAATGGGTGTTCAACCTGTTTCCACGCTTGTTTGAGCGTAAAAAGCAATTGGGCAAGACACTTTCCGGCGGCGAGCAACAAATGCTTGCCATTGCACGTGCGCTCATGGCAAAGCCAAAGCTTCTGATGCTGGACGAACCTTCAACTGGTCTGGCGCCGCTGATCGTTAAAAATATCTTCGAAATTATCAAGCAGGTTAACACCGAAGGGACGACAGTCTTGTTGGTTGAACAGAACGCAAAGATCGCCCTCAGTATTGCTGACCGTGGGTATGTGTTGAAAAATGGCGACATCATCATGGAAGACACAGGCAAAAATCTTCTGACCAATCCCGACGTCCGCAAAGCTTACCTGAGTGAAGGTGCGTCAAAAAAAAGTTAGAGGATGAAGTGAACTACTCCACTGTTTCAGTAATTTCGAATGAGCCGGTAGTAAAGAATTACGGCAGAATTAAACTGAATGCGCGTGAAATTGCAGCCACAGCCAAACCGGGCCAATTTATCATGCTCAAATACTGGAAAGGCGATGTCCCTTACTTCATGCGGCCATTCAGCATAAACTCTGCAGACACAGACGCGGGGACAGTCGAGGTACTTTATAAAGTTGTGGGTGTGGGCACCGGCCTGCTTCGCGACCTGAAGGCCGGTACGGAAGTAAAAATCCTCGGTCCGCTGGGGAACTGGTTTGAAATAAAGAGCCATTACAAGCGCGCAGCAGTCGTTGGACGAGGTGTCGGCGCCGCACCGATGCGTTATCTTGCAGAAGAACTGAAACGACAGGGAATAGACACCTACGTCTATATTTCCGCCTCGAAACCGGAATATCTGTTTGACCAGAAATTCTTTGAAAAAGCCGGCTGCACCTTCAGGCAGCTTACCGATGACACCAAAAAAGTCACCTCACTCTTCGAAGAGGATTTGAAATCGAACAAATTCGACGTTGCTTTCACCTGCGGCTCCAACCGCTTGATCCGTGACCTCGGCAGATTAATGAATGACCATGGCTTCGAAGCCTATGCTTCCATGGAAGAACACATGGCCTGTGGAATCGGCGCCTGCAAAGGTTGTGTAATTACAGTTTATGACGAAGGGAAATCGGAATATGTGCGCGTTTGCCGTGAAGGCCCGATATTTCCGATTAAGAGACTGGTTGGCGACAATGTATAAGACCGATATTTCCGTAAAGATAAAATCGCTCAAAATGAAGAATCCGGTCATGCCGGCTTCAGGTGCTTACGATTATTTCGAGGACAACGCCAATGTCTTTCCGATGAATGCGCTCGGTGCAATTATGCTGAAAAGCATCAACCGCCGCGAGCGCTTCGGCAATCCGCCGCCGCGAATCGCAGAAATAACCGCCGGGATGATGAATTCGGTTGGAATTCCATCAGTCGGAATTGACAGGTTTTTAGCCGAAAATCAGCCAAAAAAATACGCAGTGTTGGACGTTCCCGTCATCATCAGTATTTCGGGGAACAGCCCCAAAGATTATGTTGAAATCTGTCAGAAGCTGGAAGGGAACCCCTACCTGGCAGCGATTGAGATGAACCTATCATGCCCTAACGTCGGAACTGGTTTACAGTTGGCTTCTGACGAAGTTTTATTGGGCAGAACCGTTCAGGCATGTCGGCATATGTCCAGCTTCCCATTGATTATTAAACTTTCTCCCAATGTAACCCATATCAACAAGCTGGCGCAAATTGCGGAGGAATGTGGCGCGGATGCGCTGACGATTGCCAACACCTATATGGGGCTGAAAATCGACATCAAAAAACGGAAACCGTGGCTGGGAAACACCACCGGCGGTGTCTCTGGCCCGGCAATTAAACCACTGACGCTCTATCACGTATTCCAGGCCTATCGCGCAGTAACTATTCCGATTATCGGCTGTGGCGGAATTATGGGTTGGGAAGACGCCGTCGAATATTTCATGGCTGGCGCCAGCGCTGTTCAGGTTGGCGCAGGGAATTTTGTGAACCCGATGCTGATGAAAGAAGTGATTGACGGAATAGATAACTATCTGGATAAGAACGGTTTTAAATCACTCCAGGATATCATTGGGATCGCCAATCAAAAGAACCTGGGGACTGATTGCGGATGCAGCCCGTAATAACGGCTAAAAACTGCAACGCTGCCGTTGATGATAGATCCGCTGATTGAATTCCTGATTGTCGATAATAATATTTTATTGTGAATTTACGTCTGATCATCGGGATATAGGGTAGACTTATCACTTGGGGAAAATCCATATAGAGGAGTTTTACTCACATTAATTAACCAATTTATTGCATTGGTATTTCGATTTTTACAGGAGAAAAGGAGTTTTTTTATGGCAACCTCATTATTTGGAAAAGACATTTTGGATGTTCAATCGATCAGCGATGACGAAGTCCGCTTGATTATGGATACCGCTGCCCGATACGAACGAGCAATGGACAACGGCGGTCGGCTGGTCAACATGAGTGGCAGAACGCTTGCCACCCTTTTCTATGAACCATCAACCCGAACCCGCCTTTCCTTTGAAGTGGCAATGCTTCGCCTGGGTGGCACCGTGATTTCTGTTGCTGACGGGCAGGTTTCCAGCTCCGCTAAGAAGGGTGAAACCCTTTATGACACCGGTAAGATGATGGAAAGCTATGCTGATGTTACCGTCATTCGTCATCCTGTCACCGGTTCAGCTGCTGAACTCGCTGCCGGCTCTTCAAAACCGGTCATCAACGGTGGTGACGGCGCAGGTCAGCATCCTACACAGGCACTGCTGGATCTCTACACCATCATCAAGGAACAAGGCAAAGTTGAAGGTCTGACAATTTGTCTCGCTGGCGACTTGAAAAATGGTCGAACAGTCCATTCTGGTGCAGCTCTGTTAGCCCGCATGGGTGTGAACTTTATTT
>CAZFUT010000080.1:0-8938 GCA_964522425.1 uncultured Oscillospiraceae bacterium | reverse complement strand
GCAGCATCACGGGGAGAAACTGGATTCTATCCCTATTTTAAATTGAGGTTAGTATCAGATGATGCGCCTGTCTTTTCCAGCAACCCCATCTCCCGCTGGCGGCAGAAGCGCGCCATCCGCAAACAGTATGCCGCCGCGCGCAGGGCGGGAAGCCAGCCCGCTGCGGCGGGCAGCACGCTCATGGAGAAGGCCAGGCGCGGGGTTCAAAGCGGCGGAAGGCTGCTTCACCGGAAAAAGCGCTCTGTTCTGCTGGTCGGATTGCTGCTGGGCCTGCTGCTCTTTGTCATGCACAGCCTGTCCTCCTGTTCGGTGATACTGGAAGGTACGCTGACATCCGTCGCCTCCGCCACCTATCCGTCCGAGGACGGCGATATGAAGGCAGCCGAAGCCATGTACCGGCAGATGGAAGCCGATTTGCAGCAGGAGCTGGATCATTACCTTGCCCTGCATCCTGAGTATGATGCTGTGACCATTGACTGCGACAAAATAGAGCATGACCCCTATGTGCTGATTTCCATGCTGACGGCGCTTAGGAATACCCGGCCGTGGACGATGGATGATGTGTCGGGATTATTGCGGACGATCTTTGACAGGCAGTACATCCGAACGGAGACGGTGACAACCGAAACACGATACCGAAAAGAATGGCAGACGGGCATCCGCTATGTCCGGGACCCGCGCACCGGGCGGTACTATCCGGAATCCTACCAGTACGAGGCGTCGGTGCCGTACCTGTACCGCACCGTGCATGTGGAGATCGGGAACTTCAACCTTTCGCACCTGCCGGTGTACCTCATGAGCCGCCAGCAGATGGGCCTGTACGCCATGTACATGTCGCAGCTGGGCAATCGGCCCGATCTGTTTCCCGGCTCTCCGTACATTCAGAAGTATTTGATCGCTAAGTATCCAAAGTATGAGACGCCGCCCGAAGCGATGCAGGATGCAGCGTTCGCGGCCATTTTTGAGGAGGCGACCAAGTACCTGGGCTACCCCTATGTGTGGGAAGGAGCCAGTCCCAAGACATCCTTCGACTGTTCGGGCTTTGTGTCCTGGGTGTTCAATCAATCGGGATGGAACTTTGGGCGGCTGGGTTCACAGGGATTGTATGACCGCAGCACCGTGATTCAGCCGGAGGAGGTACGGCCGGGCGATCTCATCTTCCTCACAAAAACCTTTGAAGCGGATAACGATGTGACCCATGTGGGCATCATGGTGAATCAGAATACCATGATCCACTGCGGCGACCCCATCCAGTTTACCTCTACGGACGACGCCTACCACACCGAGCACTTCTACGCCTTCGGGCGCATCCCCAGGTAAAGGAGAAAAGACCATGAACAAAAGGCTGAAAAAGCTGAACCGCCTGCACGAGCAGACCGCGGCGAAGATCGCCGCGCTCCAGGCGTTCCAGCAGGAAATCGACAGGGAGAGGACGGAGATCAACAACACGGAAATGCTGTGCCTGCTGGGCGAGTACAGCATGACGGCGGAAGAACTGGCCGAACTGCTGAAACGTGCGAAGGAAGGCCCGGTCGTACCCCGCCTGCATCCGGGAAAGGAGGCGCAGGAAGATGAATAAGCGGTTGATCTGCTGTGTGATTGTCTGCCTGCTGGCCTGCCTGTCAGCCATTGCCCTGGCGCAGGGCATCGACTATTCCGAGTACATCTTCTGCGAGGACATCCCGCTCTGGACGCCCGACCCGTATCACGGGCAGTATCCTGCTGCAACGGCCGCGCCGGTTGCTGTTACAACGGGCAGTCCCCTGACGGTAGACGGAAATGCTGTCACCCGCGACCTGCTGTATGACAAACATACCAATAAGCAGTTCGTGACCTTGGAAACCCGAAAAGGGAATCCCTTCTTCCTGGTCATCGACTATGACAAGCCCAAAGACGCGGCCGGGGAGCAGTTTGACACCTTCTTCCTGAACAAGGTGGACGAAGCCGACCTGCTTTCGCTGATGGATGATGGGAAGAAGGAAGGATTGGCCCCGTCCTGCATTTGCAAAACGCAATGTCAGCCTGGGGCAGTCAATATCGCCTGTCCGGTGTGTCAAAAAGACATGACAGAGTGCAAAGGCATTACCCCTACGCCCACACCTAAGCCCGCCCCGACGGCGGAACCTGAAGCGCCGCCTGTACCCGAAAGCAAAGGCGTCGGAATGGGCGGTATTCTTCTGCTTGTTGTGCTGGCCGCAGCAGGCGGCGAAGCGAACATACAAAAAGCAACAGGATTGGACAGCAGAAACCCGGAAAGATAGGGAGGCGAACATCGTATGTCGAACAACAAAGGGCTGGACTGGGATTATATTTTGTTTGGCACGGAAACAAAGTATTCGCCGGACGAGAAAAAGAAAGAAACCAAACGCCCCTACATGGTCATTTGTCCGCACTGCGAGTGTTCCTTCCCCATCGACGGGCATTGCCCGGACTGTGGGCTGTCCTACGGGGAACTGTTTGACGCATAAGGAAGGCAAATTTGATATGGCTTGGGGTCCTGCGGCAGCGCCTTGCGCAACTTGAAGCCAAGGGGCTGTTATGCTAAAATAGCACGCGGACAAAGCGAGGGGATTGCGTGTGTTTTCGTTTCTGCGCCGGGCTTCGTTTAAAAGCCGGAACATTGCGCTGGTGCTGACAAGGGAGGGCTTGTATGATGCCGAGGCGGGGGTCGTGGATGGCTTTATCTTTGATATCTATCCGTCGGGGCAGAGGCGGCGCAGCGCGGGCTATGTAAGCTTAAGGCAGGGCGAAAGCGCGGGGCTGTACTATCTGGGCCATATCGGCTATAGGGTGGAACCGCCCTTCAGGGGCCACGGTTACGCGGCGGAAGCCGTACAGCTGCTGCTTCCCCTGATGCGCGAGTGCGGGCTGCAAAGCGTGGTCATTACGACCGATGAGGATAATATCCCCTCCCGCAGGACCTGTGAAAAGCTGGGCTGTGTGCTGGAAAGCGTTGTGCCTGTGCCCGAACGCTACCGCGAACTGTGCATGGGCGCGCGCTCCAAGTGCCGCTATATTCTGGAAACAGCCGAAAGGAACAACGATGCAGATTGATGTGATGGGCATTTCCACCTATTATGAAGCGTTTGGGGATCATGGTTCGCCTGTGCTGGTGCTGCACGGCTGGGGGATGGATGTGTCATCCATGCTGCCCGTTATTTCAAGGTTAAAGAAATTCCACCGCGTGACAGCGGTCGATTTTCCCGGTCACGGCGGCACAGGGATGCCCAAGGGAGATTGGGGCGTCAAGGACTTTGCGGAATGGACGGAGGCTTTTATCAAAGCCATCGGCCTGCCGCCCTGCCATGTGGTGGCGCACTCGTTCGGCGGCCGTGTGGCGGCCTACCTTGCCGCCTGTAAGCCGCAGCTGTTTACCGATCTGGTGCTGACGGGCAGCGCGGGGCTTATAAAACCCAAAACGTGCAGGGATAAACGCAGGGCCTTCTGCTACCGCGTGAACCGTTCGGCGCTGAGTTTGCTCACGCATATCCCCCCGCTTCACGAAAAAGCGACCGGGTGGCTGAACGCGTATAGGGACAAGCACAATTCGGCCGACTATAAGGCGCTGGCGCCCGAAATGCGCGCTACGTTCACCAGGGTGGTCAGGCAGGATCTGTCGGACGAGATCGAAAAGATTTCCCACCGGACGCTGCTGATCTGGGGCGAAGAGGATACCGAAACGCCCATGTGGATGGCGCGGCGCTACCGCGAAATGGTGAAGAACAGCCGCCTTGCGGTGATGCCCGGCGGCCACTTCGCCTGCGTTTCCTACCCCGATGCGTTTGCGGACTATGCGCTGGACTTTTTTGAGGAGAACGAAAGAGTATGAGCGGCTTTCTTGCTTCCTTTGCCCATACATTGCTCTGGTATGCGCCCGTCGCGGCGCTGCTGATGGCGTCGCGGCTGGTGGTGCTGTACGATCAGCTGAGCAGCTACCAGTTCCGGGGCTTCCTCATGGCGCTGAAAAGGCAGTGGAAACACTGCTTTATCCCGCCCTGCGCGCTGGCGGCGGCAACGGTGATCGTGTGCCTGCTGTTTGGATGGCTGGCGCTGACCGGCAAGACCATGGCGGTGCTTGCGCCCCTTTTGGGCGCTGCGCTGATTCTTTTGCTGGGATATCTGACCGATGTGTTTGTCTATCGCCGCAGGGAGGGGAAGAGCAGCCTGAAGCTGACGAGCCGCGTCAAGCGCCTGTACGCCGTGACGGCGCTGATGCTGCTTTGCGTGTTCTGCCTTTTGCGGCGCGCACTGCCCGTGATGGGCATAAATGGGCTGCCGGTGCTGCTCCTGCCTTTATGGATTCTGCTCGGGGCGCTGCTTGTCTGGCCCGTTGAGCGGCTGATATACGAGCTGTACTTCCGGGACGCGCAGAAGGTGCTGCGCATGCGGGATGACCTGACCGTAATCGGCATTACGGGCAGCTACGGCAAGACGACGGTTAAATTCTATCTTCAGACGCTGCTGAGCCAGAAGTACAACGTGCTGTGCACGCGGCAGAGCCGCAATACGCCGATGGGGGTATCCGCTTCCATCCGCGCCGACCTGACGCCCGCCCACAACGTGTTCATCGCCGAAATGGGCGCGCGGCACAGGGGCGATATCCGCGAACTGTGCAGGCTGGTCAAGCCTGCCATCGGCATTCTGACCAGCGTCGGTCCCCAGCATCTGGAAACCTTCGGCAGCATTGAAAACGTAAAAAAGACCAAGTATGATCTGGTGCTTTCGCTGCCTGGGGACGGGTTTGCGGTGTTCTCCGAGGACCACGGCATTGTGCGCGGCCTGTATGAGAAGACGGCCATCGAAAAGGCCATCGTCGGCGCCGAAGGGGACGACCTGTGGGCGGAGGATGAGCGGGCCGACGATACCGGCACGGCCTTTACGCTGTGCGACAGAAACGGTATGCGGCTGCCCTGCCATGTGCCGGTATACGGCGCGCATGTGGTGCGCAACGTCCTGCTTGCGGCTGCCGTGGCGCTTAAACTGGGGCTGACGGGCAAACAGATACAGAACGGTATGGAGCTGATCGCGCCCGTGCAGCACCGCTTCAAGGTGGAAACGGGGGCGGACGGCGTGCGCCGCATCAACAACGGGTTTAACTCCAACCCCGTCAGCTCCCGCCAGACGCTGGCGGAATTGGGGAGCGGCCGCTACGAGGGGCGCAAGATCGTCGTAACGCCCGGCTTTGTCGAACTGGGGCGCGAAGAGAGGCGCTATAACCACGAACTGGGCATGAACATCGCCGGCGTGGCCGATCTGGTGCTGCTGGTGGGCAAAAACCGCACCCAGCCCATCCTGGAAGGGCTGAAGGAAGCCGGATTCAGCGAAAGCGGCATCCATGTGTTCGGCACCCTGAAAGAAGCCAATGACTTTTATGCGACCATCAAACAGGAGGGCGATCTGGTGCTGTACGAAAACGATCTGCCCGACCATTACAGCGAGGTGTGAGCGGCATGAAGAAATTACAGCTGGGTCTTATTTTCGGCGGCCGCTCGTGCGAGCACGAGGTATCGGTGATTTCCGCTCTGCAGCTTTCTCACAGCGTGGACAGGGAAAAATATGACCTGCATCCCATCTACATCAACAAAAACGGCGAGTGGTTTTCCGGCCCCGCGCTTTTGAAGCTGGAAACCTATCAGGAGCCGATCCTGTACAGCGAACCGGGGCGGTTTGAGCGCGTCACGCTGGACGTGACGGCGCACTCGGGCGCGCTGACGGCGGTCAGGCGGGGAAAATGGCTGTATTCGCGTCCTACGGTCAAGATTCTTGCCCATCTTGACTGCGTGATCCCCGTCATGCACGGCCTGCACGGGGAGGACGGCACGCTGCAGGGGATGCTGGAACTGGCGGATATCCCGTATGCGTCCACCGGGGTGGTGGGTTCCGCTGCCGGCATGGACAAGATCATCATGAAGCGGGTGTTCAGGGGCGGCGGCATCCCGGTGCTGGACGATGTGGCGGTGCTGCGCAGCGAATGGCGCAAGGACCCGGAAAGCGTAATCAATCTGGTGGAGGGCAGCCTTCCCTACCCCGTGTTTGTAAAGCCCGCCAACCTGGGCTCGTCCATCGGCGTCAGCCGGGCCGACGACCGGGAGGGCCTGCAGGCGGCGCTCGATCTTGCGTGCGCGTACGACAGGCGCATCCTGGTGGAGCGGGGGGTTGACCGTCCGCTGGAAGTCAACTGCTCGGTGCTGGGCTTTGACGGCGACGTGCGGCCGTCGGTGATCGAAATGCCGGTCACGCACGGCGCGATGCTGGATTTTCATGAAAAGTATCTCAGCAACGGCGGCGGGGCAAAGGGCATGGCGTCGCTGAGCCGGGTCATTCCCGCGCCCATCGGTGAAACGCTGACCAACAGGGTGCAGTCTTTATCCGTTCAGGTGTTTCGCCTGCTGGACTGCAAGGGCGTGGTGCGCATCGACTGGATGATCGACCCCAAAACCGATGAACTGTACATCACGGAAATCAATACCATTCCCGGCTCCCTCTCGTTTTACCTGTGGAAGGAGAGCGAGCCGAGGCTGCGCTACCCCAGGCTGATCGACAAAATGGTGGAATACGCTTTGGCGGCGCATCGGGAAAAAAATGAAAACACCTATGCGTTCCGCAGCGACCTGTTTCATAAAATGACGCTGTCGGGCAGCAAGGGAAGCAAAACCTAACGAAAAGCGGACGAAGCAATAGGGCCGGTGATGCGGCGGGTGCATCACCGGCCCTGACTTTTATACTGTTTTAGAAGGAAAACAGCATTCGTTTTGCGGCAGCCCGCCGCCCTTATTTGCGGCAGCTTTGTTTTCTTTTCATCAGCACCGCGCCGCCCAGCATCAGCAGGGACAGGACGGTGAGATACAGCGGCAGCAGCAGGTGGGTATCGCCGGTTTTCGGCATCTCCACGCGGTTGACGAATCTGATGTCCCCGTCATAGGGCACCCCGTTCTTTTCGTAGTCCACCTTCGCGGTCAGCTTCCCGCCCGATGCGGTGACCCGGACGATCGCACGGTAGACCGTGCCGTCATAGGCGATCTTCGCGTTGTCGCCCTTCGCTTCCCGAACGGTATAGGTGAAGGCGCCGGTTTTGCTGAAGCGCCTGTCCGTAAAGCGAATCTGCCCGGACGCGTCGTTGGAGACCGTTTCAATCAGCTTTCCGTTTCCGCCCAGCAGCTCGAAGCCGAATTGCCCGCCCTTCAGGGTGCCGTTCACCAGCGTCTTGCTTGCCGACAGCGGCACGCTGATCGGGTCATACGAGGGCGCAGGAGGCGTCGGCGGCGTATAGGTGTTGGCGAACACCGGCGTTTCGCCCGTCCAGCTTTGGCCGTCCTTTTCATAGGTAACGGTTCCGGTCAGCGCGGCGCCCTCCCGCTTCACCTCCACAATAGCGGTATAGACCGACGCGTCGTAGGCAACGTTCGGGAGGCTTCCCTTGGTTTCGCTCACCGTATAGCGGTAGGTTCCCGGCTTATCGATGGTGATGGCATCAAAGGTTATATCCCCCGCCGCGGTATTTTTCTTCGTTTGCAGCAGGTTGTTGGCCCCGTCCTTCAATACGAAGCTGAACTCCGCGTCCTTCAGGCCGCGGCCCGACAGCGTCTTTTCCGCCTGCAAGCTGAACGCATAGGCTTCGATGAAGGTGTTGGTGACCGTCAGGCCGGTTTCTTCCTTCACATACCCTTCCGGCGCAAAGTCCTCGCCCGCTTCGTTCACTTCCCTGACAGTATAAGTATAAACCTTGCCGTCCATGTCCGTCTTGGGCAGGCCGCTCCAAACAAGCGCCAGCTCGCCGTTTTCCAGCCTGCCGATTTCCGCGCCGGGCACCGCTTCAATCGCTCCGCCTTCAGTCTGGCGGTAAAGCTTCATCCAAATCGTCGGGTGTTCGGCGGGGCCGCCAACCCAGACCTTTTGCGCCGTAATATCCGTCGTATCGGGCTGGTAGGTGTTGGCGACGGTAAAGCCGGTCGCCGCATCGCCGGTGATGGCCATCGTATAGTTCTCCACCGTATCTTCTGTTACGGTATAAACAATCTCCGTGCCGTCCGCCTTGTACTTTGCAAGGCCGTCAAAGCTTTCAGCCCAGCCGTTGTCCTCTTCCAGTTCCAGCGTCTTGGTTGTATCGACACCATCCGCAAACAGGTGCACCGTGACAGAATCACCCACGGGCCCGACCCAGGTCTTGGTTACAGGGATAGAAATCGTTTCGGTGTTCGTGTTCGTAACCGTGAAGCCGCTCGCCGCGTCGCCGGTGATACCCGTTGTGTAGTTCGTCACGGCTTCTTCCGTTACCGTGTAGACGATTGCCGACCCGTCCGCATTGTACCTCGGAAGACCGGTGAAGCTGTCGCTCCAGCCGTTCGCCGGATTCAACTCGGTCTCCGCGATCTTAAGGTCGTCTGCCAGCAGTTCCACGGTCACCTTCTCAGCGGCAGGTCCGATCCATTTCTTGGTTACAGGTATAGCAATCGATGGGTAATTTCTGACCTTCAGGATATCCCCGTCCATATAGACATAGTTTGCGTAATCGGGATGGTCGCCGATGGAAAATTCATACTGGACTGTATCTTTAAGATACCCTTCCGGCGCCTGCGTTTCCACAAGATAGTATTCCCTGCCCTTGATCAGGGTCCAACCGGCAGTCTGCTGGTTGCCCATTACCTTCGCATAGCCCGTTTCCTCTGTTGTAAAGCTAACCGCTTCTCCCTCTCCGTTTACAACCGGAACCCATTCTCCCGAAGTGTTTTTCATGTAAAGCGCAAAGGTGGCGCCGGCAAGAGGCGTTCCCATATCGCCGGATTTGTATTTATATACGTTAACAGAGTGAATGGATGCCGTTCCGCCTCCGCTTGTAGTGACTGTCACCTGTGAGCTTGTGATGTCAGACGTATATCCCAGCAGCGGCTCCATGTTACAATTTCGGACAGAGAGTGAAGGAGTGCTCGCCACGGGAAAT
>CAZFUT010000079.1:0-9677 GCA_964522425.1 uncultured Oscillospiraceae bacterium | reverse complement strand
CAGCTTGCGCGTATTGGCGCTGCCCCTGCCGCCGATGACGATCATGCGGTCGCATTCTTTGGCCATGTCCGCCGCTTCCTGCTGGCGCAGCCTGGTGGCTGAGCAGATGGTGTTGCGCACGGTCAGGCCGGGAAAGCGGGCGATGAGGCAGTTTGTCAGCCATTCAAACCGATCCGGGGGAAAGGTGGTCTGGCTGACGACCAGCGCGTCTTTGGCGCTGTCCGGCAAATGGGCGATTTCTTCCTCTGTGGAGAGGATGTGGACTTCGCCCCGGCACCACCCCGCGGTGCCGATGATTTCGGGGTGCTTCGGATCGCCGATGAGGACCACCGGCGCGCCGTTTTTTGAAAAATTTTCCACCGTGCGGTGCAGGCGCGATACAAAGGGACAGGTGCAATCGACCACCCTTGCGGCGCAGACCCGCGCTTTTTCCATGACGGCGCGGGAAACGCCGTGGCTGCGGATGATGAGCACCCCGCCCCGGGCGTCCTCGGGGGAAGAAACAGGCGTCACGCCCTCCTGCTTCAGCTGTTCAACAACCAGAGGGTTATTGATCAAATCCCCCAGCGAAAAGCAGGCGGTGCCGCCTTGTTTGCAGTTGTCGGCTGTTTTCAGCGCGTCCTCCACCGCGTGGCGGACACCCATGCAGAAGCCTGCGTTCTTTGCGATACGAAGCGGCAACTTTCCCCTCCACATTACACCAAATCGGGTAATTCGTCAATCAAAAGATAAATCCTGCCGGGCGAAAATGTATTTTATTTGTTTTCCGCCAACGTCTTCAGCCGATAGGTCGCTTCCCTGATGCGCTCGGTCAGCATTTCGCAGCTTTCCTTGTTGGCGCCCCGCTGCCGGATGTCCCCGTAGTCGATGGCTTCCCCCACGTACAGGCGCGTCCTATGGAAAAGTCGCGGTTTTTCCGCAAAGTATACCGGCATCAGCGGGACGCCGCTGCGCAGGGCGATCAGGCTGATGCCCGAACCCACTTCCTCCATCATTTTGGCTTCCTTGCGGGTGCCCTCGGGGAAAATGCCCACCACGTGGTTTTCCTTAAGCGCGTTCAGGCACGCGCGCATGGCGCCCATATCGGTGCCATTTCTGACCACGGCGATCATGTGCAGATGGTCGACCAGCCAGCGCACCAGCGGCACCTTGCGCAAGGTGTCCTTGCCGAGAAACCGGATCTGGTGCTTCTTCACATGGATGGCGATCAGGATAGGGTCCAGCATGCTCTGGTGGTTGGCGGTGAGGATGTAGGGGGCTTCGCGCTCCAGCCGCTCGCCGTGGCTGATGGAGGACGGGAAGAAAACAAAGCAGACGCCCCGCAGAACGGCGCGGGCGAAGGTGTAAAAGCCCGGGCCGACCGGCCTATAGTTTTGCATACACGGCCTCCACAATGCGCAGGATGGCGCTGACCGACTGCTCAAAATCCATTTTGGAGGTGTCCAGCAGAATGGCGTCCTCGGCCTTGCGCAGGGGATCGGCGGCGCGGGTTTCGTCCTGCCTGTCGCGGGCGATCAGATCGCTGAGCACCTGCTCGTATTGAACGGTCTTACCGGCCTTTTGCAGCTGCAAAAGGCGGCGCCTGGCGCGCGCCTGAGGCGACGCGGTCAAAAATATTTTGACCTTGGCGCTGGGCAGCACCACGGTGCCGATGTCGCGCCCGTCCATCAATATATCGGTGGTTTCGGCGATCTGGCGCTGGAGGGAAACGAGGTAATGCCTGACCCCCGGATAACGAGAAACGGCGGAGGCGGCAAGGCCGACCTCCTCCGTTCTGATGCGGGCCGATACATCCTGCCCGTTAAGCAGGGTGATCTGCTTTTTGTTTTGGTACTTGACATCCACCTGCGCCTTATCCGCTTCGCACAGCACGGTTACGGCGTGTTCGTCATAGGGGTCGACGCCGCTTTGCAGGGCGGCGAGCCCTACCGCGCGGTACATCGCGCCGGTGTCAAGGTGCAGGATGTTCAGTCTTTCGGCCACGGCGTCGGACAGGGAGGATTTTCCCGCGCCGACCGGCCCGTCGATGGCAATGGTGATCATTGAAAACTCCAGCTAAATTATTTGGCCATTTGCTGTGTCAGGTCCCATCCGGCCAGGATAGCGTTCTGGTGCGATACCGCGTAGGGGCCCGTTTGCTGCGCTTCTTCCATCTGGCGCGGGAAGTGGATGCAGATGTGTCCCGTCAGGTTGTTGTGCGGGTTGTGATCGACTTCGTGCCCCCTTGAGTGGGTGGAGCCCATATAGACGCGCCCATCGCTGAACATGACCCACACGGGGCGCGCTGTCCAGTTGGAGGCGCCAAGGGCGCTTTCCATGGTGGCGGTATCCTGCGCGGTGACCGGTTCGCCGTCGGCGTGCTTGCCGTTGGAGAAAATGTGCACGTCGTAATGCTTGCCCGTCATAAAATCATAAATGGTGACGTTGGGCAGGTTTTTGGCGCGGCTTTTCACCTCTTCATACCAGGAGGCGAAGCGCACTTCGGACGCGCGCGGCGCGGTGAACGTCTGCGCGTTCTGGCTGCCGCCGGCGGAGGGGAGGCTGGGCGCAGGGGGCGTCAGCGGCAACAGGCCGTCCGCGATGGCGCTGGACGAGTTGAGCTTGGCCCAGGTGAGAGAACCGATGAAGCCGTCGGCCTTCAGGCTGTTGCGCTGCTGGAAAGCCTGGACGGCAAGGGCCGTCTTGGGGCCGTACACGCCGTCGGCCGAGCCGTCCAGATAACGGAGGACGATCAGGCGGCGCTGCGCGTCGGCCACGTCGTTACCCCTGTCGCCGATGCCCAGGATGCGGGTCAGATTGCCGTCCTGCGGGACGGAGGGCAGGGGAGCGGGGGTGTTCGCCTTGGCGGCGGAGCCGTACAGCGCGGTCAGCGTCTGCGCGCCGGCCACGCCGTCATCCTTTAAGCCGTTGCTCTTCTGGAAGGCGGTGACCGCCTGCGCGGTCTGCGTGCCGTACTGGCCGTCGGCGCTGCCGCTCAGGTACTTGAGCGTGATCAGCCTGCTTTGCAGTGCCCTGACCGATTCACCGGCGGAGCCGATCTTGAGCGTTTCATAGATGGGCGCGGGCGTTGCGGGCGCGGGGGTGGGGGTGGCCAGCGACTGCCAGTTTTCCGGCGGGGTCTGGCTGCCGGGTACCGCTTCGGCGCTGTACAGCGTCTGCTGGGTGATCAGGTCGGCGATGCCGCTGCTGGTCAGGCCGTTGTTGCGCTGGAAGGTGCGCACGGCTTCCATATCCTGCGCTTCATAGATGCCGTTGGGCACCTTGTTGTAGTAACCGAGGGCCACCAGCCGCTCCTGCAGGCGGGTGACGGCGAGGCCGCGGGTGCCGCGGCGCATCACGATCACATTGGCTTCCGTGAGCTGGTTTTCGTTCTCGGGCAGCGTCTGGGTGGTGTTTTTGCCGCTGGCGGCGTTGATGGACAGCCAGGTAAAGCTGTTCATCTTGCCCGTTTCCTTGATGCTGTGGGCCTTCTGGTAGGCGCGCACGGCGTTGACGGTGGTTTTGCCGTAGGTGCCGTCGATGACGTCTTTATAAAAGCCCAGCGTGGTCAGCATGCGCTGCAGATCGGCCACGGCTTCGCCCTTGTTGCCCAATTGCATATCGGGGTTTTCAATGGGGGGCAGCACATTGCATGTGACCACGCGGTTGGAGGCGTTGCGGGAACGGCCCTCGTAGATCATTTTCTGCATTTCGGGCAGCGCGATGCCGGTGGCCTTGTAGCCGTTCTTTTCCTGGAAACGGCGCACGGCCTGCTGGGTATCGGTGCCGTAGGAGCCGTCCTGCTTGCCGTTATAGAAGCCCAGCTCGCTCAGCGCCTGCTGGAGGGCCGTTACCTTGGGGCCGGAAGCGCCCTGCACCAGCGTTTCATAGCGCACGCGGGCGGCGGTATCGCTCTTGAAGCTCTTGCCTTCCAGATACTGGTCGGGGATGTACACATACTCCTTGAGCACATAGCCGGAATACTTTTTGTATTCGATATGCAGGAAGCTGTCGCCGCTCCCGGTTACCGTGATGTCGGCGCCCTTGGGTACGGTGAGGATGCGCATGGAGCGCGTGCTGGCGCCCTTGCGCAGGTTGACAGAATCCAGCGTGGTGGTCTGATAGGGATAGGTGGCGGGCTGATCGCTTTCGCCGGTATTGCCGGGCACGGAGGGAACGGTGGACAAGCCGGGCGCGGAGGTAGTCCGGGGCGCGGGCGTTTCACCCTTTTTGGCAGCGGCGCCGCTATATAAAAGCCCCAGCGTCTGGCTGCCCGCTACGCCGTCGGCGCGCAGCTTGTTGGCTTTCTGAAAGGCGACGACCGCGTTTTTGGTGCCCTTGCCGTAGACGCCGTCAATTCTGCCGGTGTAATAGCCGAGGTCTTTGAGCGCCTTTTGCAGCTTTTCCACCGGCTGGCCGCGGTCTTTCAGCTTCAGCTTGGCGTTTACCTCCAGCGTCGGGGCCACGATTTTCACGCTCTGCCGCTTGCCGCGGCTGTTGAGCACGGATTTTTCAAACAACGTCTGCTGGGTCACGCTGTCGGCGCGGCCGTTGACGGGCAGGCTGTTTTTTTTCTGGAAGCTGCTGACGGCCGTTTCGGTGGCCGGGCCGTACTTGCCGTCGGCCTTGCCGCGCAGGAAGCCCAATTCGATCAGCGCCTGCTGAAGCGCCGCCACGCTGTCGCCGCTGTCGCCCTTGGCAAGGGCGGGGTAGTTGGCGCTTGCCTCTGCGCCGGCCGCGCGGGGCGTGGGCACGGCGGCTTTTTCAGGCAGCGCAGAAGACAGGGCGTTCTTTGGCACATAGCCGATTCTGCCCTCGTATACGGCGATGTAGTAATCGCCGTCTTCCCCCGTCACCGACACGCTGGACAGCGCGGGGATGGTGGCTGTCTGCTGCGCGCCCTGAGAGGCATCCTGCAGCATGGGAACCGCGTCGCTTGTATATCCTACAAACGGGAAGGTCTCCATCCTGGCGGACAGCATACCGGATACCATCATGCCCAGCATGAGGATGACCGCAATGCTCCGTTTTAAATGCATCGATTTCATGGGATGCCTCCAATGTTGTGTATTTGCTTTATTTTATGATAGAAATCAGGCGCTGTCAAGGAATCCTTACCAATATATGACGGGATTTTGCGTATGCTGTAACAATTTACAATCCTTTGCCGCTCTGCTTGCGGTAGCGGTCGCGCGTGATGCGCAGAACATAGGGCGTATCGTTCTGTACATCGCCGAAGATATCGCGCCCGTCCTTCAGGTATCGCGTGATCACGATGGTTTCGCTGCCCTCTGCGCTTACGTCCAGATACCCCGTCTGCAAGACCGGGCGGCTTTTGCGCAGCCTGAAGGCCTTTTTGACCGCGTCGTACAGCCCGGGGTCGATGTTGCCCCAGGGGAAGGGCGCGCGGCAGAAGGGATCGGCCGCGCCCTCCAGCCCCGCTTCGTCGCCGTAGAAGATGGCGGGAATGCCCGGCAGGGCGATGAAGAGGCTGAGCATCTTTTTAAACCGCTCGATGGCCACCGCGCGCGCTTCGGGTGGCAAACGCATCCTGCCTCTGTCCTTGTGCGCCACGCTGGTAAACTCATGGTCGCATAAGACGTTGAGGATGCGGGCGCGGTCATGGCTGCCCAGCAGATTCATCAGCGAATAAAAGAAGGGAACGGGGTAGTTTTCCTGCAAAGAGCGGATCAAACGCATCAGCTGCCCGGCGCTGTCCTTGCCGGTAAAAAAGCGGATGGCGGCTTCGCGCAGCGGATAGTTCATCACCGAGTCCACGGTGTCTCCCAGGCAGTAGCTGCGCATTTCGCCGTAGGATACCTTGTGGCTGGCATCCTCCCACACTTCGCCCAGCAGCACGGCGTCCTTTTTTTCTTTCCGCACCGTTTTGCGGAGCCGCTTCAAAAAGGATACGGGCAGCTCGTCCGCCACGTCCAACCGCCAGCCCGAAGCGCCGCAGCGCACCCAGTGGCGCGCCACGCCGTTGTCGCCCATTATATAATCCAAATAGGTGGGGTCGCGCTTGTTGAGTTCCGGCAGCGTCGGGATATTCCACCAGCAGGCGTACTGGTCGGGAAAGTGCCTGAAGGTGTACCAGCTGAAATAGGGAGATTCTTTGCTCTGGTACGCGCCCACGCTGCCGTAATGGCCGTAGCGGTTAAAATACAGGCTGTCTTCGCCCGTGTGGCTGAACACGCCGTCCAAAAGGATGCGGATGCCGAGCGCCTCGGCCTCGCGGCACAGGCGCTTCAAATCGTCCTCGGTGCCAAGCAGGGGGTCTATCTGCATGTAGTCGCCGGTATCGTAGCGGTGGTTCGACCGCGCTTTGAAAATGGGGTTTAAGTACAGCACCGTAACGCCCAATTCCTGCAGGTAAGGCAGTTTTTCGCGGATGCCCGAAAGCGACCCGCCGAAAAAGTCAAGGGCCTGATTGTCGCCGCTGCGCGGGTCGGGGTTTACAAGGGGCATTTCGTGCCAGCTCTTGTGCAGGGTGATGTCCGTCCGATCGCTTTGGGGCGCGTGCGTCCGGTAAAAGCGGTCGGGGAATATCTGATACATAATGCCTTTGCGCAAAAACTCGGGCGGCATGAAGGCGGGATCATACACCGTAATCTGAAAGGAGGGCGGCGGCCCCTGGTATACGCTGCCCTGCCCGCCTAGCTGGTCGTGGGCGTTGCCGTAATAAACGGTCTGCCCATCCTGGTCCTGTATGATAAAATCATACCAGAAAATGACGGGCTCCGCGGGGGTGCGCAGGATACACTCGTATGCGCCCATGGCCTTGCTTTCCATGGGGATCTTTTTTTCGGCGCCGTTCCACGCGCGCAGGGTGACGGACAGCCCGGCGGTGTCGGAAAAAAGGCGGATGGTGACGGGCGTGCCGGCGTGGACGGCGCCCATGGGGTAACGGCATTGTTCGTCGCGGGATGAATGAAACAGCTCCATGAATTGCCCTTTCGAGGATACAGATTGTATTATTTGGCGTTGAAGGAGGGGCACAGGGCCGCCAGCGGGCAGCCTTCGCACAGCGGGCGCTGCGCCTTGCATACCCTGCGGCCATGCCATATCAGCCAGTGGTGGGCGTCGATCCAGTCCTTTTTGGGGATGACCTCCATCAGCTGCATTTCGGTTTTCAATACGTCCCTGGCGTCGGCCAGCCCCAAACGGTTGCTGACACGAAACACATGCGTATCCACCGCGATGGTGGGCACATGGAAGGCGTTGGCCAGCACCACGTCGGCCGTCTTGCGGCCGACGCCGGGCAGCGACATCAGGCTTTTCATGTCTTTGGGCACCTCGCCCCCGAATTCCTCCATGATCTTGCGCGCCGCCATGACGATGTTGGTCGCCTTGGAGCGGAAGCCGCAGCTTTTGACATAGGGGAAGAGGATGTCGGGCGTCGTTTCCGCCATGCTTTTCACGGTGGGAAAATCGCGGAACACGGCGGGCGTCACCTTATTGACCTGCTTGTCCGTCGATTGGGCGGACAGCATGGTGGCCACCAGCGTTTCGTAGGGGTTGGTAAAATTGAGCTCAGGCCTGGCGTCCGGGTAGGTGGCGGCGAGGACGGCCAGTATTTTCTGCTGGTTTGCTTTGGTGTTCATATCGTCAATCGGCCACCACATAGCTGTTGTTGAACAGGAATTCGCTCAGCAGCACGCGGTTCTTTTCAAAGTCCATCAGCTGGCCCGCCCCGCCGTAGTATTCGTACGGGCGGCAGGTATTGTCAAAAGGCAGGCGGCACTGCTCCACCCTGGTGCCGCGCAGGGAAAACGCGATGTTGAAGGCCTCCAGCGCTTCGGCGGTGGTGATGTTGGTGTCCAGCGTGTTGTTCAGCACCGCGTCCAGCAGCTTTTCGGCGTCCTCATAGCTTGCGTCCTTCAGGCTGTCGGCCAGATTGCTCAGCACCGTGCGGGCGCGGAAGGTGCGCCCGAAATCCTGCGTTTCGCCGTTGGAGGCGGCCACCTTGCGCATCCGCATAAAGATGACGGCGGCATGGCCCTTGAACATATAGTGCCCCGCGTGCTTCATGCTGGGCACGGTGGAGGTGGGGGAGATGGCGTAGCGGCGCAGGTAGCTGGCCTCGGCGTCGGTGACGTCCAATTCGACGCCGCCCGCCGCGTTGACGATGGCTTCCACCTGCCCCCAGTCCATCAGCACGTACTTTTCGATCTGTATGCCGAAATGCCTGTTGATGGTGTCGATCAGCCCCTGCACGCCGTATTCCTTGGCGATGTAGGTCAGCCTCCCCGGCTTGCCGTCCGGGTGGATGACCAGCATATCGCGGATGAAGCTGGTCACGATCACGCGGCCTGTGCTTTCATCCAGCGTCAGCAGCACCATCCCGTCGCTGTACCCCAGCTTTTTGAGGTTGGCGTTCCACGAATCCATGCACAGCAGCAGGTAGTGATGCATGCCCTTGGGCGTTGCGGGAATCTGATCCTTTTCAAGATAGCTGATCTTATTCAGCACATCCTGCGATTGGGTGACGGCAAAAGCGGGCGGCGCCAGCGCGATGAGCGCCAGCAGCATGCACAGGAAGCGTTTCATGTAAGACTCCTTTCGGAAAACCAGGGTCACTGCGCCAGTTTCTGGAAGACGGTGCGGTATTCCAGCAGCAGGTAGAGCGAAAAGGTGCGCACGGGGAAGGTGAGGGCGTTGGAGATCAGGCGGACAAGGCTCAGATTTACGTTGTACATCACTTTCAGCGCCACGGAATTGATGATGAGGTAGATCAGGATGGACACGAACAGCTGGGTGATGACGGCCTGCCCTATCCGGCTGCCCATTTTGGGGTGCAGGAAGAGGGCGAAAAGGCCCGCTTCCAAGCCGGCGAACAGTACCCACACAAAGGAAAAGCCGCCGCCCAGGTTGCTGATGATGTCGGCCAGCACGCCTACCAGCATGCCGGGGATCAGGCCGTAGAGCATGCCCGCCGCAGCTACGGGCAGGTAGCCCAGATGCAGCTTGAAATACGGGCTGTTAAAGCCTAAAAAGCGCTCCAATACGATGCTCATGGCCACCATCAGCGCCAGCACGGCCATGGACTTGGTGGTCCAGCGGGGCTTAAAATCCTGTTTCAAAACGGGGCGCAGGTAGCCGGGATAGATGTTTTTCAGGGAGAACGGCGTTTTTGTCATAGGCCTGTTTCTTCCTCTTTGCCCGGATAGCGCTCCAGCGCGACGCCCGTCTCTCTGAAAAACTCCAGCGCAAAATCATCCGGGTATCCCTGCTCATAGACCACGCGGCGGATGCCCGAATTAACGATGATCTTGGCGCATACCGAGCAGGGCTGGTGCGTGCAGTACAGCGTGCCGCCGTCGATGGAAATGCCCAGCTTGGCCGCCTGTATGACGGCGTTCTGCTCGGCATGGATGGCGTAGCATATTTCCGCCCTTGTGCCGGAGGGGATGCCGAGCTTGCGGCGCAGGCACTCGCCGCGCTCTTTGCAGGTTTTCATCCCGGCGGGCGCGCCGTTGTAGCCCGTGGTCATCACGCGCTTATCCTTCACGATGACGGCCCCGATGGAGCGTCCGGGCGTAAAGCAGCTTGACCAACCGGCGACCAGATGCGCCATTTCCATAAACCGATGATCCCATTTATCCATACGGGCTCCTCCTTATGCCGGAAGATAGGGGAATTATAGCATGATAGCGGGAATACAGCAATATTGGCCTCAGCGCCCTGAAAAAACGCAC
>CAZFUT010000078.1:0-9841 GCA_964522425.1 uncultured Oscillospiraceae bacterium | reverse complement strand
ATGCTTCTATCGTATATGAATTACCTTTGCTCATCAACCATTGGAATGAGCCGAAACAAGTGTTCCTCATGTTTATCCCCATGAAGCAGACATCTTCTGACATCACCGCTGTTATGCATCTTGCAAAGTGTCACTGCTTTTTGCGCCCAATTTCTCCCATGGCGCTGATCCCAGATCAGTGATGCCGAAGCCCTGCCTTCCTCAAAACCGTCTCAATCCACCAATTCAGCCCGAAAACACCGCATTGAACCCACCAAAACCCCATTTTCACCATTGACTTCGCCTGAAAACCCTGCTATAATAGCTTACGCTGGTTTTTTATCCTGGAGAGATGGCCGAGTGGTTGAAGGCGCTGGTCTTGAAAGTCCTAGATGAGCCTACAAACCCAGTAAATACGGGGCTTTCGCCGATGTTTGACATCGGCGTTTTATGTTGTGGAGGGCAATCCTGATGGCAGAAAAAGTGCAGCTTCGATCGCCTTCGCTCTTCAAGCCACGCTTCATGAACACGAGAGAATGATACGTTCGACAGTTATGCGAAACCCGCGTGAACCAGTTTAAAAAGCACCTTCGCATCGCGCGAAGGTGCTTTGACTGATACCTCAAAACAAAGTTTTTGTGTTCGTGGGTGCCCATGCCGGACAGCCTTTGTCTCCAACGCTGGCGTGCCCTTCCCTATCGCTTCTTAATTAAGCGCTTGGGTGCGACAGATAGCGCCATCGGCTTCCATAGCAGCGACGACTGACGCGCCTGGAAGCGCCCGAGGCTGCACGTTTTGTTCCAGGCACAGCACGGCTGCTGTTCCTGCCGCCTGCCCCATGGCGACGCAGTCGCCGGTGACGCGGTAGGATGCGTGGGCGAAGTAGTCGCCGGAAATACAGCGGCCCGCAGTGAGCAGGTTGTCCACCTTCAGCGGCACGAGGCACCGGTAGGGGATCTGGTAACGCACGGCGATGTGGTCCTCAGCCTGTTGCTTCTGATCAACGCCTTCGTTCTCATGAATATCCACCCAGAAGGTGGCGGTCAGGATACCGTCGTCAAACTGCCGATGGGCGCGAACATCGTCAACCGTCAGGCGGTATTCCCCCATAACACGGCGGCTCTCTCGGATGCCGATGTGCGGGCCGGTTGCGTCGAGCTGGGCGTCCTGGAATTCCGGCAGATGGGTCTTGAGCAGCACGAAAAATTCCTCCACCAGCTTTCGCCCTTCGATCTCCGCGGCGCTCAGGTCCACCGGATCGATGGCGAGGCGGTTTCTGATGTGGGTGGTCTGGCAAAGCGCCGTATGGCTGCCGGGCATACGCAGAACGCAGGGACGACGGTAGTTGAAGGGATAGTTCGTCACGCCGGCGCGCTCAAGCGCCTGGTCGATCTTCCGGATCAACTCGTTGCCCTCGTAGTGGCGCAGAGAATAGTAGTCCTGCACGTAGTCGATGTTGCTCATACGGAACATCAGCGTCATCGGCTGCGTGACGCCATCCCCAGGCCGCCCAACCTCGCAGGGCACGCCTGCCCGAAAGGCCACGTCGCCGTCACCGGTACAGTCAATCACAATCTTGGCCCGATACGCGCTGCGCCCGCCCTTGTTTTCCACAAACACGCCCGCGATGCGCTCGCCCTCCATAAGCGGGGCGGCAAAATGGGTGTGCAGAAGGACGTGCACGCTCGCTTCCTCCATCTTCCGATCCAGCAGGCGCTTCATCGCCTCGGTATCAAAGTTCCAAATGTCCGGCCCGTTCTGGACGCCGTAGCCCAGGCGGTTGATGTCGTCCACGAGCTCGCGGCAGATGCCGCCCTTGTTCTCATGATCAAACAGCGGGCAGACCATGCCCATCGTCCACATGCCGCCAAGAAAGCCGTAGCTCTCGAGGAGCAGCGTGCTCTTCCCGCGCCGCGCGGCGGCGAGGGCGGCGGCAATGCCCGCCGGCCCCCCGCCCACAACAATCACATCATACGTGCCCGCGACGGGCACATCGATGGTTTCCCGAACAAAATCGCCCATGTCAGACCTCCAAGATGGCTCCGTGACTCAAAAGGATTTCGCGGACCCGTTTCACGTCAACATCGGCGGGCCGCTTGTCTTCGCGCACGCACTGCGCCGCGGCGACGCCCGCCGCCTCGCCCATGGCGATGATCGGACCCATGACGCGGGCCGCGGCGAAGACCTCCGTGTCCACGTCGATGGTGCGGCCAACCATCAGAAGGTTCTGAACGCCCAGGGGCACCATGCTGCCATAGGGCATGCCGAAGGGCTTCTGCAAAAGGCTGAGGTCGATATGGTCGGAGGTGCCGCTGTGAATATCCACATTGTAGCCGCACAGCGCAATGGTCTCATCGTCCGTTTTGTAGGCGTACATGGAATCCTTGGTCAGGCGCGTCTTGGCCTTGAAATGGCGGGTTTCGCGGATGCCGAGCGTTGGCGAGATCTGGGAGATCACCGCGTTTTCAAAGCCGGGCACGTACTTATTCATGAAGCCCATCAGCACGTCGATCTGGCGGTAGCCTTCAGCGAGGCCGGATGAGAGCTGGAGCGGGTCGGAGGCGTCGATGTTCGTGATGCGCACGGTATTGATGGCGAGCAGCGCCGGGTGTGCGGTCTTAATGTAGATGAACTGGTTGCGCGGCACGTCAAAGTCCCCCGCCGCACGGGCGCGCTCGATCATCTTGCCCAAGCCGATGAGGCAGTGGCTGGGGGTCGTGCGGAAGAACGGAATGTCGTAGCCCTTGGCGTAGTCTTCCTTGATGCCGACCTCCTCCGGGTGCTCCTCGAGGAAGGCGTAGAACTTCTCCAGGTTAAAGTCCGCAACCGTAAACATTAGCGTGGAGGGCTGGCAGATGCCGGTGCCGTCCTGCCCCGTAACATAAGGCACGCCCGCCATGTACGCCAGATCGCCGTCACCGGTGCCATCCACGTACAATTTGGCCTTGATCATGATATCCGTGCATTTCCCGTACACGCTGACGGCGGCAATGTTGCCGTTTTCCAGCATGACGTCCGATAGTTCGCAGCCGAAGATCACCTGAACGCCTGCCTCGCGGCACAGATCCATCGCCATGATTTTAAATCGGTCGGGAGAAATGCCCGTAATGGAATTGTGGACAGGGCAGCGGCCATGGCCCAGCGAGCCGCGCTTTGCCACCAAACGGTCAACATACTCCTGCGCAAGGCCGCCCAGCGCCTTGTTTCCACCGCGATCGATGTAGCCCAAGATGCCAAGGCCGGAGGCCGCCGCGCCGCCCAGCGCGCTCGACCGCTCCACCAGAATCACTTTTGCGCCCTCCCGAGCCGCCGAAATTGCCGCGGAAAGGCCGCCAGGGCCGCCGCCAATAACCGCGACATCACATTCCAGATGAACCTGTCTATGCATTTTCATTTCCCCCTATCGTAATCCGATTATCCTTTGACGGAACCCTGCATGAGGCCGGAAACCAGAAATTTGCCCAGAATGGAAAACACGATCAGCACCGGGATGATGGCGAACGTCGCCGCCGCCGTCAGCGGTCCCCAGTTCGTGCCGAAGAAGCCCATATAATGGTAGATCGCCAGCTGTACGGGGCGCAGTTCTGTGGAGTTGATCATGACGGACGCTACGATGAATTCATTCCACGCACCGATGAAGATGAAGATCGCCGCGGAGGCCATCGCGGGCCGGTTCAAGCTGGGGATCAGGTTAAACAGGATGTAGGAACGGCTGCACCCGTCGATGGAGGCCGCCTCTTCAATCTCGATGGGGATGTTTTCAAGCCCCCCGCGCATGATCCAGATGGCCATCGGCAGGTTGTAGGCGGCGTAGAGGATCGTCAGCGAAAGCATCCGGTTGGTCAGCCCCAGCAAGGAAAAGTACATGTAATTGGGGATCAGGAGCACCGCACTGCCCGCCGAGAGTGGGATGCCGGCAATTACAAGGTAGAACAGGAACTTCCTGCCCGGAAAACGATGCCGCTGCAACCCGTAGGCCGCCATCATCCCCAGGAAAAGCCCTAGCACGATGGAAGAGAGCGCATAGAGTACGGAGTTCAAAAAAGTGCGCATGTAGCCGCTGACAAACAGTTCCGTGTAATTTGAGAGCACCGGGGTGAAGCCCCAGAGCTTGGGCGGATAGACCACGACCTCCCGCTCTGCTTTGAAGGAGGTGATCACGCCCCAGACGATCGGGGTCATGGTCAGGAGGAATAAAAGGGCGAAGACCACGATTTGAAGGAACAGTTGAAGGCGCCTGCGCCGCCTTTGCTTGCAGCGAAGGACCTCCAGCGCCTCCAGAGAACACGCGCTGCTGTGCTTCATATCTCGTATTTCACCGCCTTGATGTAGATCGTCACAAGGATCAGGTTGATGGCAAACACGACAAAGGCCAGCGCGCTCGCCTTGCCGAACTGGAAGTAGCTGAAGCCCATACGATACAGGTTCAGCGTAATGACATTGGTCGCGTCAGCGGGACCGCCACTGGTGAGCACCATCGGGATGGTGTTGTTGTTGAAGTTGCTCATGGTGAGCACGATGGTGGAGATGAGCGCGGGCGTCTTGATCATGGGCAGTTTGATGCGCCAGAAGATCTGGTTGCTGCTTGCGCCGTCGACGGACGCAGCTTCGATCAGTTCGTGGGACAAGCCCTTCAGACCCGCCAGAATCATCACCATCGAATAGCCGATGGTGCGCCACGCGATGACAAAAACCGTCGTTGCCACGGCCGCGGGCCCGGAGGAGAAGAAGTTTACGGGACGCATACCCAACGTGGACAGGAAGTAGTTCAGAAGGCCCGATTCGCCGTCAAAAACCCATTTCCACAATAGCGCCGCCACCACCATTGACGTGACCCAGGGGATGAGCCCGGTCAGCTGAACGGCATAGCCGAACCGGCAGAACTCACTGTCCACCCAGATGGCCAGAAGCGTTCCCAGCACCAGGGAAACGGCCACCGCCGCCAGACTGATGACCAGCGTCACCTGGATCGAGGGCCAGAACTTCGGGTCAGCAAAGATCTTGACGTAGTTTTTCAGGCCAACGAACCCGCCGAACTGCATGTAGTCCAGCGACTGGACGGAGCAGTAGATCGTGTAGAACAAGGGAAAGATCATGATGACAAAGATGAGAATCATGGCGGGCAAAACCAGCACCGGCGCTTCCCACTTGCCAATTTTCATGCCTGCATCACTCCATTGCGATCAAGAATGGGCAACCGGTCTAATAGGGCGGGGGACCAATCGGCCCCCCGCCCGCCCGCCGCGTGGGCGCAAGGGTCATGGATCAGCCCGCGTTGTTACGGGCGTTGAAGTCGGCTTCCGCCGCCTTGAGCGCGGTCATGGGATCCTCGCCGTTGACGATGATCTTCTGCATCGCGCCGGTGAAGTCGCCGCGCCAGCCGGAAACCGGGAACTGGGTGGGCTGCGCCCAGCCGGCCTCATTCAGGCAGGTCACGGTGTCCAGGATGTAGGCGTTGGCGGGATCGGCCAGCACGTCTTTCAGGAGCTCGGGCGTGGAGTTCATCATCGGGGCTTGGCCGCCGATTTGCACCCACTTCGCGTCGTTTTCCGGCAGGAACATCCACTCCACGAACTTGCCGGCTTCCTGTTTGTGCTGGCTGCCGGACCACACGCCGACGCTCCAGCCGGTCAGGACGGTCGGAGAATACGCCTTGTCGTCGCTGGGGAAGGGCATCAGGCGGATGGTGTTGGGATCAAACACGCACTCGCTGCGGGCCTTCTGAATGCGCACGCTGGCGCCGTTGACCATGGCGTACTTGCCGGCGGCGAAATCCTTGTAGATGTCATCCACGGTGTGGTTGAGGTTGGCCTCCGAGATGGAGCCGTCCACCTTCATCATGTCACGCAGCATTTCCGCGCCGCGCACACCGGTTTCGTTGGCCCAATTGGCGGTGCCATCCTCATTGAACATGGTTCCGTACTTGTCCAAGAGCATGTTGCAGGTGATCTGCGGGTCGGAAGAGTCCACGGTGAAGCTGGTGGCAAAGCCATAGCGCTTGGCGCCGGTGAGCGGATCGCTGTCCACGGTCAGTTTCTTGGCCGCCTCACGGAAGTCGTCCCAGGTGTCAAAGGGCACCTTGATGCCGGCGGCTTCAAAAACGTCCGAGCGGTACATGATGCCGATAAAGTTGCGGGAGAAGCCCATCTGGTAGTGCAGCCCGTCCGTCACGCCAAAATCGAAGAACGGCGTCTGGGCATCCGCGCGCATTTCCTCGGTCCAGTCCTTCATGAACATGTTCTCGAAGGGCTCCAGCACGCCCATCTTGATGGCGGTGCCCATGTCGTCCACGTTGATCCAGATGACGTCCGGGGCGTTTCCCGCCTGGGCAGCAGTTAAAAACTTTGCGGACATGGTGCTCCAGGTCTGTGGCTCGACGACCACGTCGATGCCATACTTGGCTTCGAACGAATCGATCATTTCCTTCAGCGCAACTTCGCGGCCGGAAGTTCCGCCGTCAGGGTTCAGGAAGGTCCACATGCGGATGGTGGTGCCCGCCTGGAGCTGCGTTTCCGCGAACGCACCAAAGGTGGACGCAAGCAGCGCGATGAGCAGGGCGCACAGGATGATCCTCAGGGTTGTCTTCATGTCTTCTCCTCCTTATTGATTACTTGTCTCCATATGGGAGGCAATAATGAACGATTCACTGCGCGGCGTAAGGCGTCAGCTTACCTTCGCGCCGCGGGCAATGAGCGCGCTCCGGAGGCGTTCCACCGGCAGCGCCTCCGGCGTCAGGCCTTCCCGCGCGCAAAGCGCTGCCGCAGTGCCCGCCGCTTCCCCCTCCGCCATGCACTGTGCCATCACGCGGGAGGAAGCCATCGCCTCCCGGCTGGCGGAGATGGTGCGGCCCGCCACCAGAAGGTTTTGAACCCCTTGGGGCAGCATACAGCCGTAGGGGATGCCGTAAGTGGGGACTTTAAAGAAGATGAGTCCGTTGTTCTCCGGACTGTGTACGTCCACTGGGTAACCGCCCAGCGCGATGGAATCCGGCGGAATCTCGCCCCGTCGAATGGCTTCCAACGTAAGGGTGCGCCGCCCCTCGAGGATGCGCGTCTCGCGTATGCCTGCCCAGGGTGCGGTCGCGGTGAGCGCCGCGTTCTCAAAGCCGGGCACGTACTTTTTGTAGAACCCATACGTCTGGTGCACCCGCTCCCGGGCGAGGCGCTCAATCTCCGAAAGGTCCCGTGTATCGCAGGCATTGTAACCGTCCACATGCACGGAATTGACGCAAACGGTTCCCGGCGCGACCAGTGTGATGTAGCATACGTTGCCCCAGAGCGCGCTTTGCGGGTCCTCCCTGCGGGCCCGCTCTGCAAGGCCCTGTAGGCCGACCATGATGTAGCGATCCGACCGAAAGAATTGCTCCCCGTCCAGCAGCGGGAACAGCCCGTATTCTTCGGGACATTCCAGGACGAATTTCTTGACCGCCTCGGTGTCCACGTTGGTCAGAATAAAGTTGAGCGTTGAGGCCTGCAGCGACACCGCGTCCGCGATGGAAAACGGGGCGCCGGACAGCGCCGCAAGGTCCGCGTCGCCCGTACAATCGATAAACACCTTCGCCCGGAAGGCCTCCCGCCCGGATTTACCCTCGACGAACACGGTGTCAATCCTGTCCCCATCCATCCGCACGTTTGCAACCTGCGTATGCAAGAGTACCTTTACGCCCGCGTCACGGAGCATCTCCGAGAGCACCAGCTTCACCATCTCCGGGTCCACCACCAAGTAGGGATTGTGCATTTCACAGGGGATGAAGTGGTCCAGCGCGCCGCCCTTCGCCACAAGGCGTTGCCGAAGCTCCTCCGCCAGCCCCTTGACGATCTGCTGCCCATCGTGGTTTACGTATCCCTGGATGGGCAGGCCCATCGCGGCCACGCCGCCCAGGCTGGCGTTGCGCTCCACCAACAGCACATCCGAGCCCTCCCGGGCCGCTGCGACCGCCGCCATCACACCGGTCACGCCGCCACCCGCGACGATCACATCCCGGTCCTCCATCAGCGGAATCCTGCGCTCCGGCTCTACGATGAAGCCCACTCCACTCATTTGTCCATCCTCCGAACTCTGTTAAGTGATACAAATTAGAACGTTCTAATAACCAGTAAAAAAGAAACCGCAATTCAGGGGCTGATGTTTCGAACCGAAGCGCGCAGTATCAGTTCCGGCGGCAAGATCAGCTGAACTTTCTGCGCATTGGGGTTTTTAAGCCGATTAAACAGCACACGGCAGGCTTGCTGCCCTAGCTGCGCCTTGTGTACGCGGACAGACGTCATCGGCGGGATGGAGAGCTCCGGCAACAGACCGTCCTCGAAGCCTACGACGGAGATATCCTTCGGGCAGAACAGCCCCTGCTCATAGAGGTATCTCGTAGCGCCCAGCGCTGTGCAGTCCAGCGCGATCAGCGCAGTGGGCCGCACACCCTGCTCCCAGATGCTTTTAATCCCTTCATAGCCGGTCTGGGCGCTATAATTACCCGTTCGATACAGCACTTCCCGGAAGGGAATCCCAGCTTCTTTCAGCGCCGCCTTATAACCCGCGAACTTGCGCGCGGCGGACTGCGATTCGTCCGGGCCGTTGATGCAGGCGATCGCTCTGTGTCCGTTTTCGATCAGGTGCTGCGTACCCAGGTAAAAACCCTTCTCGGGGTCGGTGTCGACGCAGTCTATGGACTTACTCCGGGCCCCGATGACGACCGTCGGAATCTCCAGTTTTAGAAGCATCTGCACCTGGTCCTCGGTAAGCACGCCGCTCATGAACATAATGCCGTCCACGCGGTTTTTATCCATAATCACTGGCGGCTTGTCAAAGTTGATGCCCTTGGAGCCGGTGCTGTCAATGGTGATGGAATAGTCCTTTGCGTTCGTCTCCTGCACGATGGCTTCCAGCATGTCGCTCAGATAGGTGTTGGGCACAGAATCAAACGTATAGAGGAAGTCTTCGTCGGAAGAGGTGGTATTGATCAGCCCGATGACCTTCTTTTTTTTGGTGACCAAAGCCCGGGCAGACTGATTGGGGACATAGCGCAGTTCTTCAATGGCCTTTAAAACCCGAAAACGCGTTTCAAGTTTAATGCTCTGGGATCCATTGATGACAAGGGACACCGTGCTGACGGATACTCCCGCTTCTTTGGCAACATCTCGGATTGTCGACATAATCTACTCGTTTCGTAATTTAATTAAGCAATACAACTAAATACGACCGCTCGATATCCAATATATTCAATAATCGTCACATGAATCAATGCAATTAGAACGTTCTAATACTGACAACAAAATAATCATATAGTACTTGATGTGCTTTGTCAATAGGATTCCAACAAATTTTCTATAAGCGGCCCAAAGTGCTCGGATTTTCCTATTCAAGTTTCAATCCACATGCCCGCGTTGGGCACGACATTCGCTGGCGTCCATGCTAGTCCGGGTGTTCTCGTTTCAATCCACGTGCCCGTGATGGGCACGCCAGTGGTCCCGCCCCCGAAAAATGTACCAAACGGAAAGTTAGTCCAGATGGTACAATAGAGGCAAAGGAGCGGGGAGCATGAGCAGACAGACATACAGTGTGGAGCAGATCATCATCAAGCTGCGGCAGATCGAGGTGCAGTGTGGACAGGGGAAGATGTCAATAGCGTTCTGAAAATGCCGAAAAATGGCGGTTAAAAAGTGTAAGAAAATGGCGGCCGGGGTACAGGCAGCCAAGGTTACATTCGAGGGAAAACGGCTTACGAGGGTTCGAATAGCGCGTTGACAATGTGCTGTTTTTGTTTCATGAATTCCTTCCTTTCCTTCAGGCGGTAGCTCTCGCCCTTGATGTTGACGACAGTGCAGTGGTGGAGAACGCGGTCGAGGATTGCGGAGGCGATGGTGACGTC
>CAZFUT010000077.1:0-10512 GCA_964522425.1 uncultured Oscillospiraceae bacterium | reverse complement strand
GCAACGAGCTGGTGGTCAACATCAAGGATTCCAGCGTGCTCAACGTGATCTCGGTAACGGAACTGTACTTCGTTTCCAAATCGGCCGCGGGCACCTTCTACCGCTACTTCGAGGTGTTCTTTATCACCGCCGTCATCTACTTTGTTCTGACATTTGCCACCACCCGACTTCTGCGGCTGGCGGAAAAGAAGCTGTCCGGCAGCGGCAGCTATACCGTATACGGCTCGCAGACCGACGTGGACGCCGAAATTGTGGTGCCGGCCGCGCCCAAGGAGGGAAACGCATGACGGACGCCATTACGATCCGCGGCCTTCAAAAAGGCTTTGGCAAGCATGAGGTATTGAAGGGCATTGATTTAAGCATCCAGAAGGGCGAATGCGTGTGCCTGATCGGCCCTTCGGGCTCGGGCAAAAGCACGCTGCTGCGCACCGTGAACCTGCTGGAAACGCCGGACAGCGGCGATATCCTGCTAAACGGCGAAAGCATCAGGCACATGCCCGCCAGCCGCCTGCGCGCGCGCGTGGGCATGGTGTTTCAGCAGTTCAACCTGTTTAACAACATGTCGGTGCTGAACAACTGCATGGCAGGCCCCGTGAAGGTGCTGAAAAAAAGCCGTGAAGAAAGCCGCCAAACGGCCCTCAAAACGCTGGAAAAGGTGGGGATGCTGCCCTACCGCGACGCAAAGCCCCACCAGATATCGGGCGGGCAAAAGCAGCGCGCCGCCATCGCGCGGGCGCTGTGCATGGCTCCCGAGGCGCTGCTGTTTGACGAACCTACCAGCGCCCTCGACCCCGAAATGGTGGATGAGGTGCTGAATGTGATCCGCAGCTTAAAGGGCAGCCTCACCATGCTGATTGTCACCCACGAAATGGCCTTCGCCCGCGACGCCGCCGACCGCGTGGCCTTTATGGACGGCGGCACGCTGGTGGAGGTCGCTCCGCCCGCTTCCCTGTTTACCGCCCCCCGGCACCCGCGCACGCAGGCGTTTCTGGCGCGCACCATGCGGGGATAGGGTTTCCGCGCGCTGAAAAAGCCCACGACCGCGAATTTCCGCAAGCGGCAATTCGCTTCCTGCGTCACAAAGGCACCAAACGTCAGTTACTTAGGCTTACTAAGCGCCCTTGTTTGGTGCCTTTGTTCCTTGTCTTCTGGGTTTTTTGAGCGCGCGGGTTTGGCCAGAGCTCTTGCGGGCTTGGCCAGCGCTCTTGCGGCCCTCTTGCTTATGCGGGACGCACCATGCTACAATCAGACCATCCAACATGCATGGAAATGGGGTGGCCGAATGCCGGAAGCCGGCTTTTACGAAGCGCTGCTGGCGCTGAAGGACGAAGAATACCGGACGTTCAATATGCGCCTGGTGCCGAATGTGGACGAAAACAGCATGATCGGCATCCGCGTGCCCGCGCTGCGCGCCATGGCCAGGCGCCTGTGGAAGGAGCGCAATGCCGATTGCCGTTCTTTTCTGCGATGCCTTCCGCATCGGTACTTTGAGGAAAACAACCTGCACGCCTTCTTTTTGGAGCAGATCAAGGACATCGACGAGGCGCTCAGCGAAACGGAAGCCTTTCTTCCCTTCGTGGACAACTGGCAAACCTGCGACATCTGTTCGCCCAAGGTGTTCAAAAAGCATCCCGGCAAGGTGCTGGACAAGGTGCGGCTGTGGATATCCTCCGAACACGGCTATACCCGGCGCTACGCCATCGGCCTGCTGCTGAGCAATTTTCTGGACGCGGATTTTAAAACGGAATATCTTGACTGGGTGGCGGCGGCGGATTTGCCCGATTACTATGTGCGCATGATGGCAGCGTGGTATTTCAGCGCCGCCCTCGTGAAGCAGTACGACGCCGCCCTGCCCTATATCCAAAATGGGCGGCTGGAAAAGTGGACGCACAACAAGGCCATCCAGAAGGCGATCGAGAGCTATCGCATCGCGCCCGAAACCAAGGCCTACCTGCGCACGCTGAAAAAGTAAGATGAAAACAATATCGCAGGAAGAGCTGAAAAACATCCTCCTGTCCAAGCATTTGCGGAAGCTGCCGCCGCTTGCGGCCTGCGCGCGCTTCAACGGCTTTCAGGCGCAGTTTGCGGGCTATCCCGAGCAGGCCTTCCTTTTGCGCTCCACGCCCGGAGCCTATGCGGAAGGCGGCTGGCGGCGCGCCCTCGTGCGTGCGTGGACGGTGCGCGGCACGCTGCACGTTTTTCCCGAAAGCGACCTGCCGCTGTACCTGCATGAAGGAAGGCCCGATCTGATCCGCGCGGTGGACAACATGGGGGACGACCCGTATATGGATGCCGGGCGCAAGCGCTTTTTTGCCGAAACCATCCTTGCGGCCCTGCAAACGGGCGACAAAACGCGGGACGAATTAAAAAACGCCTGTCGCGCCGAGGGGCTGACGGAGCAGGAAGAAAACAGCGTATTCAACCCCTGGGGCGGGCTGGTGCGCTGCCTTGTGGAAAAGGGGCGCATGGCGCAGGGCTACGGCGGCAGCGCGCCCTACCGCCTGGTCAGCGGTTTTGTGCCGATGGAAAAGGAAAAAGCGGAACGGGAGATCGTCCGGCGCTATATCGACGCCTACGGCCCCGTGTCCATGGCCGACTGCCGGTACTATTTTAAGCGCCCCAGGCGCGATATTGAAAAATGGCTGAGCGCCCTGCCCGTTCAGACGCTCCTTTCCGGCGGCGAGGAGCGGTATTTTCTGCCGGACGGCGAGCCTTTGCCCGCGCCGCCCGCCTGCGCGCTGCTGGCCGGTTTTGACCCTCTTTTGCTCGGATACGAAAAAACCAAAAGCCCCTTCCTTGCAAATACCCACATCCGCGATGTGTTCACATTGACGGGCATCGTCAAGCCCGCCATCCTCTGTGAAGGGGCCATCATCGGCACATGGAAAAACGAAAAGAACCGCCCGGCCCTCTGTTTCTTTGACGGCGTGCCGCAAAGAAGCAGAAGCAGGGCGGAAAGAATGCTGAACGGACTGTAACAGGCCCATATCAGGCTGTGGCTTATGATGACAGAAAACGATCACGCCCCGAAAACATACCGGCACAGCGTTTCATAGCAGGCGGAAAGGTAGTCCCGCATGCCCATGCGCGCGAAGGGGCCGCGCCGCGGCCGGTAGGATTCCAGATTGTAGCAGGGCGGGTTCAGCTTTTTAAGGCGCCCAAACAGCGCGTCAAAATCGATGGTCCCTTCCCCGATGGGCAGGTGCAGATCTCCCCGCGCCGCGCCGAAGTTGTCGTGCAGGTGCATCGTCACCATGCGGCCGCCGAACATGCCCAAAGGGTCCTGCCCCGGCGTGTAGCAGCTGGCGTGCCCCGAATCAAAGCAGAACTTCAGGCACGGGGAATCGATGTGGTCGTACAGATAGGCGTTATAGTGAAGGAAGCGCGTGTTCTCAAACGCGAGGCAGACGTTCTGCTTTTCCGCTTCGTCCAGCACGCGCCGTATGCGCGCAAGGCCCAAGGGGCAGGGCGGCGGCGTAATCAGCTGGCGGGTGGCATGGATAACGAGGTGCTTCACCCGCCGCGCGCCCATTTCTTTGACCGTGTCCAGCATCAAATCGGTATAGCCTTCTCCGCTTTCGCCCTCCGTCCACAGAAGGTGGGCGTCGCGCTGCGGAAAATGCACCGTGCGCACCGTCAGACCGTCCCGGATGGCAACGCTGTACAGCTTCTGCGGCATCATATCGGCGTAGGCGTAATGCTCGTCCCAGTGGATCATCACATCGTCAAAGCCGGTTTCGCGTATGGCGCGCATGCGTTCCTCCGCCGGGATACCGTAAAACCCGAAACGGAAGCTTTGCCCCAATGCGGGGCGGACGACCGGCTTTTCGACCATTTTCACAGGCCCTCTCCTTTTATGTGCGGTCAGTATAGCAACGGGGAAGTGGACTGTCAAGGAAGGCTCAGCGGCTGAAAAAGACAGAATGGCGCTTTGAAGCAAAAACCGAAACAGGACCGGCCAATATATTTGCTAATTATCCAAAGATAGGGAAAACGCCAAATGCCGGGAAGCAATGATACAAAAAACGGAATAATAAATGTGGATATTTTATCTTGATGTATCAATCGGAATCTTTTATCCTGTCAGCAACAAATGGTGGGCGGAATGCTCCACTGTAATAAGAAAGGTGGTTCCAAACGATGAGGAAAAAATTGGCGTTCCTGATGATCTGCGTTTTGCTGCTGTCCTTTGCCGGATTTGCGAATGCAGATGAAGTGATCAAAATCGGTCTGTATTCAACCATCACCGGTTCCAACGCGTTGGCCGGCGAAATGATGCAGAAGGGCGCCGAGCTGGCGATCAAGCAGGTAAACGAAGCGGGCGGCATCAACGGAAAACCGCTCGAGCTGGTGGTATACGATGACAAATCCACCCCCGAGGGCGCTGTCAAAGCCGTGACCCGCCTGGTGGACGTGGACAAGGTCGTCGCCATTGTGGGTTCCAACTCCTCGCCGAACATTCTGGCGGGCGCGCCGATTACGGAAGACGCGGGCGTGATTCAGGTGGGCGGCGGCACCAGCCCGTCCTACACGAACGTGGGCTTCAAATACATCTTCCGCGGAACAACCAATGCCAAGCTGCCCAACAAGGCGTTTGTCGACGCGATGAAAGAAATGGGCGTGACCAAGGTCGGTATTCTTTCTGTCGCTTCGGAGTACGGGAAAAGCGGCGTCGCTTCCGTAAAGGAGCTGCTGCCCGAGGGGATGGAAGTAGCGGTGGAAGAGCTGTATCAGTCCACGGATACGGACTATACGGGCCAGATCGCAAAGATCATTTCGGCAAACGTGAACGGCGTCGTCCTGTATGGCATGACCAATGAGCTGGCTCTGTCCATCAAGCAGCTTCGCCGCAACGGCTATGACGGATACATTTACGGGCCGGAGGGCCTGGGCGTGCCGGATATCATCAAGGTGGCGGGAGAGGCCGCCGACAAGGTGATTTTCGGTACCGGTGCGGTTATTCCCGCAACGATTGAAGATGCCGTAAACGAAGTGGAAAAGAAGATGCTGACCGACTTTGTCGCGGAATACGGCCAGATGCCGGTGTCGGACGTGGTTTACCGCGGCTTTGACAGCGTGATGCTGATCGCCGAAGCGTTCCGCAATGCGAAGGACCTGTCCAACCCTGATTCGATCCGCGAAGCGTTTCTGCAGATCGCCGGTTTCCCGGGCATCGCGGGAAACTATGACTTCTCCGACGGCTCGGGCGACGGCCTGTCGCAGGCGCGTACCTACATCATCATGAACGGCAAAAATGTGCTGTTTGATACCTGGAAGGCTGGCCAGGCGAAGTAAAGAACGACCGGGTCCAGGCTGCCTGCGCATCGGCTGAGCAGCCTGGGCTGTTTTATGTGCTGAACATGAAGGAGTGAGCCCATGTTAGTAAAGTTGATCATCGGCGCATTGATGATCGGTAGTGTGTACGGACTGGTCGGATTGGGCTATGGTTTGATCTATAAGGCATCCGGTCTGATGACGTTGGCGCAAGGCGATATGTTAATGATCGGGGCCTTTTTGGGTTTGACTTTTTATGGATACCTCGGTATTCCGGCCGTCCTATCCCTCATATTGGTCATGATCATCATGTTTGCGTTGGGGATGTTTATCGAGCGCGTCCTGGTTACGTCGCTGTTAAGGCGCGGCGCTCAAACGGTGTATATCATTTTGTGTACCATTGCCGTTTCGATGATCCTTCAAAACTCGGCGATGTTTATCTGGGGCTCGAACGTGAAGCAGTTTCCGCCGCTGTTTAAGACCGCGACGGTGGACGTGTTAGGCTATGACGTGGTGCCCGAAAACCTGCTGGCTTTAGGCGTTGCGACTGCCTGCATGATCGGCCTGCATTTTTTTATGACAAAATCAAAATTCGGAACATCCATGCGCGCCGCTGCGCAGGATGAATTGGCCGCGGATGCCCTGGGCATCAATGTCCCCATGACCAAGGGCGCCGCGTGGGGGATCTCATCGATGCTGGCCGGGGCGGTAGGGGCGGTGGTCGGGCCTATTTTCGGCGTGTATATGTACATGGGCGGCATGATCGGGCAAAAAGCCTTTGCCAGCGCTGTTGTGGGCGGCTACGGCAATATGTACGGGGCGATCGTGGGCGGTTTGTTCTTCGGTTTTGTAGAGACCTTTATTTCCGCCTATATCACGTCGGCTTATAAAGATTTCATTTCTTTCGCGATCCTGATTGTCGTCATGATTTTTATGCCCACGGGTTTGTTCAAAGAACAGGTGATGGAATGAGGAGGGGCATGATGCAGCGTAAAACAAAAATAAGCAAGCTCGATATCCTTCTGGTTTGCGCGGTGGTGATCGGCTGCGCTTTCATGCTGAAAGAGAGATACCTTTCGTTGCTGCTGGCGACCATTTGCGTCTATATCATGGCGGTGACGGGCCTTGACCTGCTGTTTGGCTATACGGGGCAGGTTTCTTTCGGACATGCGGGCTTTTTTGCGATCGGGGCTTATTCCTCTACCCTGCTCTCGATGAAAGCCGGTATTCCTCCGGCGCTGACCATTTGGATCGCGGCTGTCCTTGCCATGGCAATGGGGGCCATCCTCGCGTTTCCGGCGGCAAAGCTGGTGAAGCATTTCCTGTCTTTGCTTACCATTGCGTTTGGCAACATGGTGTACATATTTATTTCCGTCACCGATTCGGTGACCAACGGCTATTCGGGGATCGTGAATATTCCCGACATCAGGCTTTTCGGCCTTGTCATCAAAAGCAATCAAAGCTATTTCTATCTGTATGTGATCATCTGTGCGGCCATCGTTCTGCTCAAGCGGAACCTGATCAACTCCCGGGTGGGCCGCGCGTTCATTGCCGTGCGCGAAAACCCCCATGCCGCGGAGGGAATGGGGATCAATGTACGCAACTATAAGATTCTGGCGTTTGCCATCAGCGCTTTCCTTGCCGGGCTTTCCGGCGCGTGCTATGCGCACCTGATTGGCTTTATCAGCCCGGATACCTTCATGAATACCCAGTCCACCCTGTTTATGACCATGCTGCTGTTTGGCGGTATTGCGACCATCTCCGGCCCGGTCATCGGGTCTGCCATATTGGTTATTGTCATTGAGATGATGCAAAGCTACATCCGTGCGCAGATGCTGGTGTACGCGGTATTCATACTGATCGTATTGTTCCTTTTGCCCAATGGCGTCGTCGGATTGTATGGGACAATCAAAAACGCGGCCAATAAATTCTTGAAGACGAATACGCGTCAGACAGAGGTGAGATGATGGACATACTGAGCGTTGAAAATCTTACGATGCAGTTCGGTGGGCTGACCGCTGTCAACGATGTGACGATGCGCATTCCCCGCGGCTGCGTTTTCGGGCTGATCGGCCCCAACGGAGCGGGTAAAACCACCCTGTTTAACGTGATTTCCGGCGTGTACACCCCGACGAAAGGCAAGGTGATCTTTAAAAACAGCGACATTCACGGCCTGCCGCCGCACAAAATCAACGCGATGGGGATCGCGCGGACCTACCAGAATATCAACCTGTTTAAAAAGATGACGGTGCTGGACAATGTGCTGGTGGGATGCCATACCAAAACATATTCCAATTTCTGGTCTTCTTTGCTGCATCTGTCCAATCAGCGGGCGGAAGAGCGCCGGACGATCAGCAAGTGCACGGACATTCTTGCGTTTATGGGGCTGGCTGAAAAGGCCGAATTGCAGGCAAGCAATCTGTCCTACGGGGAGCAGCGCCGCCTTGAAATCAGCAGAGCCATGGCCAGCGAACCCGAAATGCTGCTGCTTGACGAGCCTGCCGCCGGCATGAACGGCGCCGAAAAGGAGAAGCTGACGCATACCATTCGTAAAATATCGGAAAAAGGGATCACCGTCTTGCTGGTGGAACACGATATGAAACTGGTGATGAACGTAACCGATACGATCTGCGTGATCAACTTTGGAAAACGCATCGCCCTGGGAACGCCGAGCGCGATTCAAAAGGATCCGCAGGTCATAGAAGCCTATTTAGGAGGCGGGCTGGATGTCTAAAGAAAAAATACTTGAGGTTAAAAACCTTCATTACTACTACGGAGAGATACACGCGCTCAAAGGCATCAGTTTAGAAGTAAGAGAAGGGGAGATCGTAACGCTGATCGGCGCAAACGGCGCCGGAAAAACAACGACGCTTCGCGCGCTTTCGGGCCTGCTCGGAAAGATCGCGAGCGGGGAAGTGGTGTTCCTGGGGAAGCGTATCGATGGCTTGCGGGGGTACTCGGTGGCGTCCCGCGGCATCGCTCAGTGCCTTGAAGGCAGGCATATTTTCACCAACCTGTCTGTGATGGAGAACCTGAGAATGGGGGCGTACCTCCGCAAGGACCGATCGGGCATCGACCATGATCTGTCCTATGTGTTCAGCCTGTTTCCAAGGCTGAAGGAGCGTCAGAACCAGCGCGGAGGCACGCTGTCGGGCGGCGAACAGCAAATGCTTGCCGTGGCGAGGGCCCTGATGCAGCGCCCCAAGATCATGATGATGGACGAACCGTCTTTGGGGCTTGCGCCGCTGATCATCAAGGATATTTTTCAGACCGTTAAGCGGATCAATCAGGATGGCATGCCCATTCTTTTGATTGAACAGAACTCCAATGCCGCTTTGCGGGTGGCGCACCGCGGTTACGTGATTGAAAACGGCGAGATCGTTTTGTCGGGCGACGCGAAGGATCTGCTCCAAAATGAAAATGTGCAAAAGGCCTACCTGGGCGGAGAGTGAGGGAGGGTTACTTTGAAAACAGTAAAAGAACTGCGGCGTATTGCGGATCAGGCCAGAATACTGGCGCTTGATGCCGTCTTTACCGCGCAATCGGGCCATGTGGGCGGCTCGCTGTCGGCTTTGGACATCATGACAGTGCTGTATTGGGACGTTCTTCGGATCGACACGAACCGTCCCAAAGACCCCGATCGGGATCGGTTTGTTCTCTCAAAAGGCCATTGTTCGCCTGCCGCATACGCCATTCTTGCGCTGCGCGGCTTTTTTGACCCTGCCGAGCTGAAGCACTTCAGGCACATCGACTATCATATGTCGGGGCATGTGGAAATGCGCCATGTTCCCGGCGTCGATATGTCCACAGGGTCTCTCGGGCAGGGTCTCTCGGTGGGCGTTGGGATGGCGCTCAGCGCAAAGTATGACCGGAAAAGCTATCGTACCTATGTGATGCTGGGCGACGGCGAAATGGCGGAGGGGCAGGTTTGGGAAGCGGCCATGGCGGCGGGACATTTCAAACTGGATAATCTGGTGGGCATTGTTGATTTGAACGGGCTTCAAATCGACGGCCCGACCGAGACGGTCATGAATTCCGCTCCGCTGACCGATAAGTTCCGCGCGTTCGGATGGCATGTTTTGGAGGTGGACGGGCATGATCATCAGGCGTTAAACGCCGCGTTTGCTTTGGCGGAAGCGTTCAAAGGAAAGCCCACCATCCTGATATGCAGAACGGTCAAAGGAAAAGGCGTCTCCTTTATGGAGCATCAGGTGGGCTGGCACGGGAAGGCGCCAAGCGCGGCGGAGTTTTCCAAAGCGGTAGAGGAATTACGGCAGCATATGCAGGCGGCGGAGGGTTAAGCGATGACGGAAAAAACAGCAATCAGAGCGGCTTATGGCGACGCGCTTGCGAAATTGGGCAAAGAAATGCCTGAACTGATGGTGTTCGACGCCGATTTATCGTGCGCGACCTATTCAAACCGCTTTGCTCAAGTATTTCCCGACCGTTTTTTCAATATGGGCATTGCGGAATGCAACATGATGGGCGTTGCCGCCGGCGTGGCAACAACGGGGAAAATACCTTTTGTGCACACTTTCGCCATGTTTGCCGCGGGGCGCGCGTTTGAGCAGGTCAGAAATTCTGTCGCCTATCCCGGGCTGAATGTAAAGATTGTCGGTACGCACGCGGGCCTGTCTGTTGGGCAGGACGGCGCGACGCATCAATGCCTTGAAGATATTGCCCTGATGCGCGTGGTGCCGAATATGACGGTGGTGAACCCGTGCGATGCGTTTGAGGCGGAAATGGCGGTACGCGCTGTGGCGCGGGCGGAAGGCCCCTGTTATTTGAGGATCGGAAGAAACCCGGTGGATGTCGTGACGCGGGACAATCCATCCTATCGCTTCACTCTTGGGAAAGGCGTCACCCTGCGGCAAGGAAGCGATATCGCCATCCTGGCAACCGGCATCATGGTGCAGCAGGCGCTGCTGGCGTCCGAAACGCTTGCCGGTCAGGGGATCAGCGCGCGCGTGATCGATATGCATACAATAAAGCCCATCGACAGCGAACTGATTATCAAGGCGGCCAAAGAGTGCGGCGCGATGGTGACAAGCGAAGAACACAATATCCTCGGCGGGTTTGGCAGCGCAGTCGCGGAGGTGGTGGGGGCCAGCTATCCCGTCCCGGTCATCAGGCATGGCGTCAGGGACGCCTTTGGCCGCAGCGGGGAACCCGATCAGGTGTTGGATGCGTATGAAGTCAATGCCAAAGGCATTGTAAAAGCGGCCTTGCTCGCGCTGG